>JAITHT010000013.1 GCA_031279825.1 Desulfovibrio sp.
TAGCACAAGCGCGCCCGGCGGGCAATGCCGTTGCCGGAGAAATATCTTGCTACGAATTATAAAAAAGTGTTACTGTTTTTTGAGGGGGGCGCTGCCCCCTCAAACTCCCCCGGCAGGGGGCTGAGCCCCCTGCACCCCGCGTACGTTTTCCGCCGCTTCGCGGCTGAAAAATAGTATGGGGGTCTGGGGGGAATTATTCCACCCAGCGGGGTTCGGGGCGGAGCCCCGAATTAACCCGCGCTCCCACATGGCTTCATACCGTGTAGATTTCAAACGGGCTACCGCCTTTTTGAAAGCTCGGCCGCGGCGCGAGCGCGGTCGCGCCTTGCCTCCGAAATGCTTCGCATTTCGACGCGACATTCTGTCGCTCTGATACCAAGTTACACTCCTGTTGATTGCAACTTGGTATCAGAGAGCAATGCCGGGAAGGCGGCATGGGCCTTCAGACCCATGCCGCCTTCCCGGCATTGCCGCCGCCCGTAAGAGCATACTCCCGCAACGAAAAATTCGCCTGCCTCGCCTGACGGCAAACTGAAGCAATACCCTCTATTGTTCCTGTTTGACTTTGGATTTCGCCATGGTCAGGCCGATGCCCTCAAAAAGATCGAATATGGCGAAACCATACCAGAGGGTGTAGAAAACATAGAACAACAGCATGCCCGTCATCAGGAGAAGATGGTCGGAGACCTTTGCCGGCGTGACGCCGAAGAAGTTGCTGCCCGGCTCGACGGCGCGGCGCAGCACCTGATCCACCGCCTGGGCCTCGTTTATCAGGTTCTGCTTCTGCATTTCCTTGATGCAGGGAGAGAGCAGGTGCCACCAGGCGGAGGCGACGTCGAGGGCGCGGCTTCCGCCGTAACGGCCGGAAACTGCCGCCTCGTCGTTGCGGTACAGGGCGTCGGAATCGTTGACCGCGGCCATCAGGATCGCGCCCATATCCCCGGAAAAGTTCACCCTGTCCCCGCTCGCCTCGGCCGTATCGGCACCGGATTTTTGCAGAAGGGTCAGGGCAAGGGGGGCAAGCTCGGCCTTTTTCAGAATGACGTTCAGGCTTGCCTTTGTTCCGCTCAGTCTTGCGGCGTGTTCGCGCGCTACGGGAATAAAGTCGGACGAGCCTTTGGAAAGTTCGTTGAACACGTTGTCCGCATACTGCAGTCCGGTGAGGCGGACTCCTTTTTCGTCGCGCATGACGGGCGTCAGCAGCAGGGAGAAAATGCCGGCAAAGGACAGCAGCAGCATGCCGCCCCTGATAAACGGGCCTTTATCGCGAATGATCATGCTTACGCCTCCCCTCTGAGTTTGCCTATATTCAGGAAAAATTTGCTGAATACCCAGACGCCGAAAAAGACGACCACAATCCAGAAGACCACGTTGCCCGCGTCCTGAATGGCGTTGACAAGGCCCGGCGACCAGTTGAGCGCCTCAAGCTCCACCAGTTTTTTCGGCAGGGCCGCCACGCGGTTGATAAAGCCGGCGATGATGGAGATTGCGTAAAAACCGCGGATATGGATGCCCTTGACGACCTTTGTCGTCAGCGCGCCGACCTGGATGCCGAGCAGCGAGCCGAGCAGCATGCCTATGGCCAGGGTGTAAAAGACATAGCCATGGATGGCGTACTGGCCTATGGAGGCGAAACCGGCCGTGAAGATGATTTGCAGAATGTCCGTGCCCACCGTGGTCATGGACGACACGCCGAAGATGTAGACGAACATGGGAAAGGTGACGAAACCGCCGCCCACGCCCATAATGGCGGCCAGCAGACCCACCGCCACGCCGCCGCCGGCCACGATCCAGCCGGAGATGCGCCGCCCTCCGGGCATCAGATCCTCGTCAAAGGTGATCATGGGCGGCAGGGTGAGACCCTGCATTTTGACGGAAAGGCCGGTCATGCCGGCGGGGCCGCCGTGGGCGTCGCCTCCGGCGACGCCCTTGCTCCCGCGCGTGGCCTTGAGAAAGTCGAAAAGGGCGTAGAAGCCCAGAAAACCCAGGAGTACGGCGTATATTGTGCTGATAAAGAGTTCGGACAGCAACGGGTCGGCCTTGTAAAGCCCCTTGTTGACGGCCCCGCCGATAACGGTGCCTATGCCGGAGCCGGCGAGAAAGGCGACCGCCAGCTTCACGGACACGTTGCCGAGCTTTTTATGCACCGTGGTGCCCATGATGGCCTTGGCGAAAATGTGAAACAGGTCCGTGCCCACGGCGAGAATCCCCTTGACCCCCACGGCCATGAGGGCGGGGGTTATGATGAAGCCTCCGCCCGCGCCTATGCAGCCCGTTATGAGACCGGCGGCCAGGCCCACGGCGATGGAGGCGAAAAAGATCGTCGTGGTGTGGAAGGCGGGCGCATACGCGCTTTTGCCTCCCAGCATTTCACGAGCTTCGTAAGCTTCCGCCGCGCAGATCAGAAGAACGGGCGCGGCCAGGGCCAGCAGGAGCAGGATCTTCCCGCGTTTTTTGAGAATGGAGGTGGAAATCTCCAGATCCCATGCGGCGTAAGCTTGTGACGAGCTCAGTAAAAAGGTGTATAACCGCCTGCCGAACTGCATACGCTCTCCTCCTCTGACGGAAAAATGTTGCCGCAAGGACCGGCGCCCGTGCGGATGCGCCGGGCAAGGCCGTAGTCTCCGGCGCGTCCGCGGCGCAAAGGCTTTTCGCCCGCGGCCCCGCAAGCCATGTAAGCATTAAGCGCGACGTGCGGCGTGGCGCCGGCGCACTGAGCCTTACTATCTTATCCCTTTTTGCGTCCCTGTAAAGTGATTTTTTTCACAAAGCACGGAAGTCCGCCGCAAGGCGCAGGCGGCATTCACCGCCGCCGTAAAGCGCCGGGGAGCGGGCGTGCCTTTGCGAACCCACGCCTTTGCGGGGTCGTCAGTCTGAAGGGGTATTATGCCCCTTGCGGGGCTTGATACCAAGTTGCAATCAACAGGATTGTAACTTGGTATCAGAGCGACAGAATGTCGCGTCGACATGCGAAGCATTTCGGAGGCAAGGCGCGACCGCGCTCGCGCCTCGGCCGAGCTTTCAAAACGGCGGAAGCCGTTTTGAAAGCAACTCGGTATGACAGGCGTTAGAGCATTTTCGTTTTGAAAATGCCCTCTCAACCGGCAGCGTAAGCGTTGACTTACGCGCACGAGGCGTAGGCGAAACCTGTTTTCGCCGAGGGCGATGAGCGCAATGTTTCAAAGTTGATCTGCTTTAAAGAGACGGAGCGCTTTATGCTCGCGTCGTTTTATTTGCCGTCCATCTTGAGTAATTTGTCCAATACGTTGATATTCACGGTGAAATCGGCGACATCTTTGCGCAGCAGGCGCTCGCGCTCGTCAGCGAAAGCCTTTTCCAGACGTTTCAGCAGTTCGTTGCTCCGAATCGCGTTTCGGGACATCGTATCGTCCTCGCACTCTTGTCCCGACACACGAGCGTAGTCGTCCAGCATCGTTTGCGCTACCGTCAGGTAACGGGAGAGAAAGGCGCCGGTCGCAACCGCGTCGTGAGGCGAGGCGCGCAGATAGTCGAGGATATTTTCCGTAGCTTCGACCATATTGCTGATATGCGTTTGCATATCCGGGGGCAATACACATTTTTTTTCCCTGAGGGCCATGGCCGCTCCATGCCATGCGTCGATACGGGAGGCTAATCCGTTGTTTTTCGGCCGTTTTTGCGTCGCCGCTTTGCGAAGTTTTTCTTTCAATCGCGTGTACAGGCACAGAATGCCCCAGCCGCTCAAGGAGAGAAGAGGAAAAGTCCAGAGGGGAAGAGGCGCGCTTAGCGAGGGAGCGAGGTGGGTAAAAAAGCCATAAAGAGCAAAGATCATCCAAGGGAGGGATGCCCATTCCCAGCCCATATTTCCTTTTCGCGCCAGCAGCCGGATCACCCACGTCTGGAATCCTCCCCAGAGTATGGTCAATGGCCAGGGAACGCCCCAGAAGACCCAGATCAGGCACTGGAAAGCGCCTGTGACGGTGGGAATGATCCAGGCTGCGTGTTTTCCCGTTCCCCTGGGGAAGAGGCAAATACATCCTGTATAGACGGCTATGACCATAAAAGCGGAATTCGTCCAGGGGAGGACGTCCGGGAGGGCAGCGCAGGCGACGCCCGCCGCCGCCAGAGAAGAAAAATGCACCAGAAGACGCAACGCCGCGCCAGTGAAAAAGGCGATGCTCCTGTCGGCGAGGGCGCCGATTTTCCCGAGCGTGTCGTCGATTGTCATAATAGAGGTTGCCGTCTCCCTATTCGCGGCGGTTCAGTCCGAATTTTTTAAGTTTATACTGCAAGGCGCGGCGGCTGATTCCCAAGCTTTCCGCCGTTTTTTCCCTGTGTCCTTTGCAGGCGCGCAAGGCGTCGATTAAAACGCCGCGTTCGGCGTCTTCCAAAGGCGAGTTCATGCCGTCGGCAGAGCTGGTCGACATTTCTCCCGCAAAGGGGGGAAAGGCTTTCTTTTCTGATGGGGCCGTTGCCTGCGGCGTTTCGAAAAGCGCTTCCCGTCGAAGGGATTGAGGCTGGTTGAGGCGTTCCGGTTGCGGATACAATATCTGCTTCGGCAGGGAGTCACAGTCCAAAATATCCGAACGGCTGAGGATCAGGGCGCGCTCAAGCACGTTTTTCAGTTCCCGTACGTTTCCCGGCCAGGAATAGGCGGAGAGACGCTGTAAAAAGGCAGGGCTGACCCTCAGGATATTTTTATGATTTTTTTCCGCCAGAAGAGCGAGCAGGTAGCTGACCAGCAGAGGGAGATCTTCCGGATGGTCGCGCAGGGGAGGAGTCTCCACTTCAAGGACATTGAGGCGAAAAAAAAGATCTTCCCTGAAATTTCCCGCAGCGAGTTCCTGAACGAGATTCTTGTTGGTGGCGGCGAGGATACGCACATCCACGGGAACCGGACGGACGGAACCTAACGGTTCCACAACCCGGTCATGCAGAACGCGCAGTAGTTTTGCCTGCAAATCAAGAGGCATTTCGCCGATTTCGTCAAGAAAGAGCGTACCGCCGGAAGCAAGTTGAAAGCGGCCGGGTTTATCTTTGACGGCGCCGGTAAAGGCGCCGCGTTCGTAGCCGAAGAGTTCGCTTTCCAGCAATTGGGCAGGCAGAGCCGCGCAATTCACTTTGACGAGAGGCTTTTTCGCGCGATCGCTGCATGCGTGCAGAGCCTCGGCAATCAACTCCTTGCCGGTGCCGGATTCACCGGTAATAAGGACGGTGGCTTCACTGGGCCCCGCTTGGCGGATGAAGTCGCGTAGCGCGCGTAGGGAGGGACTTGCGCCCACCAGGGAATGCAAGGCGTCCCTGCCGGATAGCTCGTTACGCAAGCGATTGTTTTCTTCTTGCAGGAGTTTGTATTCCCATGCCCGGTTAAGCGTCAGGATCAGTTCGTCATTATCCGTCGGCTTGGTCAGATAATCGAAGGCGCCGCATTTCATGGCTTCAACCGCGCTGCCCACAGTGCCGTAAGCCGTGAGCAGGATCACCGGCAAATCCGGGTGTATGCTGTGCAATTGCATCAAGGTGGCGTGTCCGTCCATGCCGGGCATGTTCATATCCAGCAAAGCCACATGGGCGGAGCCTCCCATGGCGCTGAAGAATTCCAGAGCTTCTTCACCTGACGCGGCCTCAAATACCTGCCAGCCGACGTCTTCAAGAACAGCGCGCACCATAAGCCGGTGACCCGGTTCATCGTCTATCACCAGCAGGGATTTCATGGCAGCCTCCTTTTTTCGGACATATGTTCAGGGACTTTCTCATGCCGGGCGCGTACCGGGAGCCTGCTCCCGTTCATTGGGGAAAAACAGACGCACGGCGCAGCCTTTGCCCGTTTCCGAAAATATTGTGGCAGAGCCTCCATGGTCCAGCATAAGACGGTGTACCAAGGCAAGGCCAAGACCTGTCCCTCGTTTTTTCGTCGTGAAAAAAGGTTCAAAGGCTTGAGACTGCTGTTCCTGCGTCATGCCGCAACCGTTATCCCGCACCTCAATCCAGACGCCGCCGGGAGCAATATCGGATGCGATGCACAGGGAAGCGGCCGGATCCGGAGTCGGTAAATCCGGGAGGGAAACCCCGGTATTGGAAGATGCAGTAATCAAGGCGTCTTTGTTCATATCTCCGTCGGCGTTTTTTGCGGGAAACAGTATGTGGGCGGCGGGTGGCGCATTTATTTTCCTCTTGGCTTCCAGAGCGTCAAAACTGTTGAGCAGCAAGTTAAGCAGTGCTTGTTTAAGGGCTTCTTCGTCGGCAAAGATTTGGGGAGCGTTCAGGGCGTTTTCAATGACGATGTTCCTTCGTTCCAAATCAAAATGCAGCAGATCCGTAATTTCCCGTAGCAGAGTCGCGAAATCCACATGCTGCGGGGCAACGGGCTTTGATCGGGAAAGAAAGAGGAGATCCGTAATGACGCGATTTAATCTGTCAGCTTCGCGCACCATTGTCTTGGCATATTCTTCCTCGGGCATCCGGCCAGCGAGTTTTTTGACGAAGTATTGGGCGAATCCGCGCAGAGAGCTGAGGGGGTTGCGCACTTCGTGGGCCACTCCCGCAGCCAGAGCGCCGACGGCCGCTAGTTTTTCCGCATTGGCCAGATTCTGTTCAAGATTGCGCAACATGGTTCTGTCCCGGATAATCAGCATCCAGGCGTTGTCTTTGTCGTTGTTTAAAGGCAGGGCCAACACTTCCAAGCGGGCACGTTCAAGGGATACTTGCCGCCAGTCGATATGCCGCCCTTCCCCGTTTTTTTTTAAAGGCTGCCCTCCGTCACGGGGAGCACAGGCGGCAATGCCCACGGGTAGTTCGGAGGCGGGTTTACCCAGCACATCCCTGGATTTTTGCTTGAGAATGCTTAAGGCTGCGGGGTTGGCCGATTGAACCATGCCGTCGGCGTTGAGGGTAATGAGACCGTCCGGCAGGTGATCCAGCAGCTTGGCCTGAAAAAGCTCCAGAGCCACGGTTCTTCTCGCCTGTTCCCGGCGCGAGAGGAATTTGATCCCCAGAGCCCAGGTACATAGAGCGGCAGCCAGGATATACAGCGCCTGAAAAATTACGTTTCGGCGAAAGCCCGCGTAGGCGGTCAGATAACGCTCCGTATCCACACCCACCACCAGAAAGCCGAGCGGCCCGAGCTCGTCCCTCAGGCTCATGTGCATGCCGCGCAAGGGTTCAAGGCGCTTGCCGTACACATAGGCTCCGCGTTTATCCAGAACAAGGCGTCCGTGCCACTCGCCGCTCCCGAGCATTTCCTTAATCATGTCCGGGGGCAGGGTCACTGAGGTGTTTCCATGCAGGGGAGCGGTCAGCAGGGTGTCGCCGTGCGGATCGATAAAACCCACGAAGAGAAGGTCTCCTTCTTGCTCAAAAGATTGAAAAAATTCGGCCATGCGGGGACTGAGGCGATTTTCGCCCTCGCGCACCGGCCCCCGGCGGACGGAGTGTTCGATGGACAGAAGCACGGCCTTAGTGGTGAGAAACAGGTGCTGTTCTTCCGCCTCGCTCTGTCGACGGAATATTTGATAGGTGGATATAAGCAAGGAAAGACCAATGACCACGAGGGTCAGTACGGCCAGAATAACGGTGCTGCGTTCCTTGGTTTTATCCGCCAGTTCCATAAGCCGAATCCGCGTATCCGCCTATTCTTTTACAGAAAGGCATGTTCACTGCATTCTTTTTTTCTCTCGTGGCTTCTTTGAAGTGGCTAAGCGCTTGCAACCATGCCCTAAAAAAATTTTGGAAATAAAAAAAGGATTGACGACAAATCCAGTCTCGCGTAGAAAGTTTTTCGCGGCAAAGCGTCAGCGCTTGGAAGCGTCCCCATCGTCTAGCCGGCCTAGGACAACGGCCTTTCACGCCGTCAACAGGGGTTCGAATCCCCTTGGGGACGCCAATAGATTTCAAAGGGTTAAGCGCCTGTTTCATTAGTGGAACATGCTGTGTACATGCCCCTGTGTACAAAATGCCTCCGGAAGCTGAGTCCTCCGGGGGCATTTCCTTTGCCAGGATGCCGGAAACGGCATCGCCTATGACACTGCGGCGGTCAAGACGTAAAGCGGCGGCCACTTCGGAAATGCTGAGGATGTCATCGGGAGAACGCGTCATACTCCTCTCTCTCCTCCTCCTCCTCTCTCTCCTCGTGCTGCCCGGCATGATCCACTACATCACGGTGCGGTTCGGATACCACGACAGGGTATGCCCCTGATCCATAATCCACCCATACCCTTCATACCATTCTTTATCAAGAGTTTTCCCGGTATCCAAATGAGGTGTGCAGCGACACCAATGTTTAACATTCCGGTGTTGCGTCCTTGCTCCAATATTGGACAGTCCACTCCCTCTGCCGGCATACCCGGCTCGACTTTTTCGTTCCGGTCGGGTATGCTCTTCCTTTGTTGTTCTTGCGAGATGTTTGGAGGATTGATGCTTGTTCCCTTTATGACCATTGCCGCTTTGTCCGAGGCGGAAGCGTTTCTGCGGGGTTTGGCGTTGCGCCCCGGGCTTTCCCCTGAAAGTGGGGAAGAGGGCCGGGCGGACGCGGAAAACGGGCAATCCGTGGAAGCCTCGGTCGCCGGCATTCTTGCCGACGTGCGTCTGCGGGGCCTTCCGGCTCTTGTCGAATATACCCGGCGTTTTGACGCTCCGGAATTTTCTCCGGCGTGTTTTGCCGTGCCCGCCGATGCGCTGGCCGCGGCCGCCGCGGCTGTTTCCTCCGATGATATGGCCGTCATCCGGGAGGCGGCGGCGAATATACGGTTTTTTCACGAAGCCCAGAAGGAAGCGTCCTGGTTTTTGCCCCGCCCGGACGGCACCATGCTCGGCCAGATGACCATGGCTGTGGACAGGGCCGGACTCTACGTGCCCGGCGGCAAAGGCGGCGACACTCCCCTTATCTCCAGCCTGCTCATGAGCGCCGTTCCGGCGCAGGTGGCCGGGGTCGCCGAGATTGCCGTGGTTTCTCCTCCCCGTTCCGACGGTACGGTGAGCCCCTATATTCTGGCGGCGGCGGAATTTTTAGGCATCCGCGAGGTATACGCGGCGGGCAGCGCATGGGCCATAGGCGCGCTGGCCTACGGGGCAGGCCCTTTGCGTCCTGTGGACGTCATTGCCGGCCCCGGCAACATTTTTGTGACGACGGCCAAGCGACTGCTCATAGGCGTTGTGGGCATTGACATGCTGGCCGGGCCGAGCGAAATATGCATCATCGCCGACGCTTCGGCCGATCCGGCATGGATAGCTGCGGATATGCTGTCCCAGGCCGAGCATGATTCCCTGGCGTCAGCGGTGTGCATTTGTACGGACAAAACTGTGGGCGAGGCCGCGAGCCGGGCTCTTGAACGCCAGTGCGACGAATTGCCGCGGGCGGCCATTGCCCGCGAATCCCTGCAACAATACGGGGCGATCATTGTGGTGCCGGACATGGATACGGCCTTGCGTCTGGCCGACCGCATCTGTCCCGAACATCTGGAATTGCTGGTGAACGATCCCTGGCCTCTGTTGCCGCGTATCCGCCATGCAGGCGCGATTTTCATGGGGCATTATTCGCCCGAGGCTCTGGGCGATTATTTCGCCGGCCCTAACCATGTGCTCCCTACCATGGGCACGGCGCGCTTTGCTTCCGCCCTCTCCGTATCCACCTTTTGTAAAAAGACATCGCTTATTGCCGCCGGCCGCGAGTTCGCCGCGTCAGGAGCCGAATCCATAGCCAGACTGGCCAGGCTTGAAGGATTGGAAGCGCACGCTCGATCCGCCCTGTGCCGGAAAGCTCCTTGCAAAGGACAAGCGTAAGCGCATTGACGCAACAGCCCGGGCGGCAAGGTTGGCCGCCTGCGGCGCATAGCAGGAATGATATAGATGCAAATCGTCACTGAAACCAATATTGTGGAGTTTCCTCTCGTTTCGCGCGGCAAGGTTCGCGATATTTACGAAATAGGAAGCGATACCCTTCTTATCGTCACGACAGACCGTATGTCCGCCTTTGACGTTATCATGAAGGAGCCCGTCCCCTACAAGGGCGTCGTGCTGAACATGATTTCCCTGTTCTGGATGCGGCGTTTCGCCCATCTGGTCAAGAACCATATCCTTGAGGACGATATAGAACGTTTTCCTGAAGAACTGCGCGGGTACCATTCAATGCTGGAAGGCCGGAGCGTGCTGGTCCGCAAGGCCACCCCCCTGCCTGTCGAGTGTATCGTGCGCGGGCATATCAGCGGCTCCGGATGGAAGGATTACACGGCTACCGGGGAGATATGCGGGCACGCTCTCCCCCGTGCCTTGCAGGAGTCCCAGGAATTGGCCGAGCCCCTGTTCACTCCGTCCACCAAGGCGGCTCCCGGTTCGCATGACGAAAACATTTCCCGAGTCGACGGTATGCGTCTTATCGGCAAAGACCTGTTTTTGAAAATCGAAGAAATATCTCTGGCCATTTTCCGTCAGGCCCGAGACTATGCGGCGACGCGGGGGATTATTATTGCTGACACCAAGTTTGAATTCGGCCTTATCGGCAGTGAGATGTACCTGATAGACGAGGCGCTGACTCCGGACTCCTCCCGTTTTTGGCCGAAGAAGGGTTTTGTTCTCGGCGCCTCCCAACCGAGTTTCGACAAACAGTACCTGCGTGACTGGCTGGCGTCCCAACCTTGGGATAAAACATCTCCTCCGCCCGCTCTGCCTGAATCGGTCATTACGGAGACCGCCCGAAAATACCGCGAAGCCTACGCGATATTGACGGACAAAGAATTCGACCCCCGGAAGTAACGAATCAAGAATCCAGCCAAGTACCAGGAGCCATATATGCTGTTATCCGGAAAAAAGGCAGTCATCTGCGGTATAGCCAACAATCGAAGCATCGCTTACGGCATTGCTAAAGTTTTTCGCGATAACGGGGCGGAGATTGCCTTGTCCTGGCCGGGAGAAGCTTTGCGCAGACGGGTGGAGCCGATTGCCGAGGAACTCGGGGCCGCGTTCACCTTTCCCTGTGACGTGACCAAAGACGACGAGCTTGTCGCTGCCGCAGAAACCGTGCGCAACAGATGGGATACAACGGATATCCTTGTACATGCCGTAGCTTTTGCCAACCGGGACGATTTGCAGGGCCGGTATATTGACACCTCGCGCGACGGTTTTTCCCTGGCCCTGGATGTTTCGGCCTTTTCCCTGGTAGGCTTGTGCAGGGCTTTTGAGTCCGTTTTTCATGACGGGGCTTCCGTCATCACGCTTTCGTATTACGGCGCCCAGAAGCACATTACCAATTACAATGTCATGGGCGTGGCCAAGGCCGCCCTTGAAGCCTCGGTGCGTTACCTGGCCTATGATCTCGGACAGCGCGGCATCCGCATCAACGCCATCAGCGCCGGGCCCATCAAGACTCTGGCGGCGTCCGGCATTTCCGGTTTCGGCAAGATTCTCAACCATATCGCCGCATACACCCCTATGAAAAAAAATATTGATATCGGCGATGTGGGCAATGCGGCCCTGTTTTTGGCGTCCCCACTGGCATCTGGCGTCACCGGCGATATTCTTTTCGTGGATGCGGGCTACCATACCTCCGGCATCCAGATTGCCGCCGGCGATGCGGAGTGATGAGAAGTCATTTCATAATTCACTATGCAATGACTTCTAACGCCGGACGAAAATCCGGCGCGTCGCCACAAGCGGCGTGAGCAAGCCGAAAACCGCGTTTTTCGGCGAAGCGATCCTCATAAACAGGCCATTGACCTATTTATGAAATCACTTGGAGTGATGCGGCAAAAAACGACGAGAGGTCTTTGCATATGGAATTTCTCCCTGTTACAAGAGCCGTCCTCAGCGTCACAGATAAGGACGGGCTTGTGGATTTCGCCGCCTTTCTCGTCAAAGGAGGGGTGGAACTGGTCTCCACGGGGGGCACATTCAGGACTTTGCGGGAATCCGGGCTGCCGGTTGTACAGGTGAGCGAGGTGACGGCCTTCCCCGAAATTATGGGAGGCCGGGTCAAAACCCTGCATCCGGCCGTTCACGGCGGCATCTTGGCGGACAAAGACCGGCCGGAGCACATGGAGGAGATTGGCAGACACGGCATACGCCCTTTTGATCTCGTGTGCGTCAACCTGTATAATTTTGCCGGGGCTGTCCGCAAACGCCTTGATATGCGCGCCGCCATAGAAGAGATTGATATCGGAGGCCCTTGCATGTTGCGCGCGGGCGCCAAAAATTACCATTCCGTCCTGGTCGTCCCGTCGCCGGAGTATTATCCGCGTGTCTGGGAGACCTTGGAGCGCAACGCCATGCGGGCCCCTTTGGATATGCGCCGTGAGTTGGCCGCGGTCGCCTTTGCCGCCACCGCCGCCTATGACGGTACGATTGCCGATTACATAGGCGGCAATGCCGGATCAGACGCGGCATCCTTTTGAGAGAGCCTTTCACATAGGGAGACGCCATAGCCAGGATTGTAGGAAATACCCAGGGACTCAAGTCCAGCCAGATGAAAGCCTTGTCGCGCTTGCTCATGAGACGCTATCCGTTCAAGGGCGGCTATACTGTTGATCAGGCCAGGGAATTGTCCGCCTTGTCGCGATCCTTAAGTCGGCAGATCGGTTTGCTGATAAACCGGCAAGGCCGGCCGGATATGGCGATTGTGGGCGGCACCTCGGGTATTTTCATCCCGGAGTTGCCCCGCGCGCGCGAAGGCGCGGGCAGGCTGCGGGGGCTGCGCCTTCTGCATACCCACCTGACGCGCGAACTGCTGTCTCAGGAAGACTGCATGGATCTGCTCTTTCTGCGTCTCGACGGCATCGCCGCACTGAGCGTCAGCGAATGGGGAGAGCCCTTGGAACTGCAACGCGCGCACCTGCTCCCGCCCAATCCTGGGAACCGCAGCTATCATATCTACCCACCCGTGCGCTGGGACATGGTGGATACGGATTTTCTAGCTGAAGTTCTTTCTCTTGAGGAAGAACTCACCCGGACGGTTGAGCCCGGCGGCCCGGATGCGCGGCGCCCCGTCGCCAGTGGAAACAAGGAAAAGCGGCCACTTTCCGGGAACTTTGTTCAAAAGAGAGCGGAGGCGGAAGCTCCTCCTGAGAGCCGGGCCGTACTGGTAAGCGTCTCCACCAGGACCCGGGGCGAGCAGGAATCCGCTTTGGCGGAGCTGGCGGAATTGGCGGCCACCGCCGGGCTGCGTGTCGCCGGTACGCTGATACAGCGCGTGCAGGCCGTCAATCCCCGTTCCATCCTCGGTAAAGGCAAGCTGGCGGACCTTGAGGTTCTGGCCTTGCAGGGCAATGCCGGACTGATTGTTTTTGACGGAGAGCTTTCTCCGGCGCAATTGCGTAATTTGACGGACATAACCGAGCGGCGGGTATTGGATCGCACACAGTTGATTCTTGATATTTTCGCTCAGCGGGCTTCCAGTAATGCCGGCAAATATCAGGTGGAACTGGCGCAGTTGCAGTATATGTTGCCCAGGCTCGTGGGCAAAAGTCGGGCGTTGGACCGTCTGGCCGGAGGTATAGGCGGACGTGGACCGGGCGAAACCAAGTTGGAAACCGATCGCCGCCGTCTGCGCGACAGAGTTACCCTCATCAAGGACTCCCTGGAAGAACTCCGGCGGCAACGCTCTTACGCCCGTTCCCGCCGGGCCAAGGGCAAGGTGCCGGTCATCTCCCTGGTTGGCTATACCAATGCGGGAAAATCCACATTGCTTAACGCCCTGACTGGTTCGGACGTTCCGGCGGAGAACCGCTTGTTCGCCACCCTGGACCCGATAACGCGACGCCTGCGTTTTCCCAAAGAACGCGAATGCATCCTTACGGATACCGTGGGCTTTATCCGCAGTCTGCCCAAGGAATTGATGGAAGCCTTTCGCGCCACGCTGGAGGAACTGGAGGAAGCGGACCTTCTGTTGCATGTGGCGGACGCCTCGCATCCGGAACTCGAACTCCAAATCAAGGCTGTGGATGAGATTCTGCTGCAGTTGGGATTGCAGGGCACGCCGCGTCTCCTTGTCCTGAATAAAATCGATGCTCTGCCGCATGAATCCACTACAGCGGAAAATATGCTTTCGCAGACATGGCAGGCTCAAGGGCATCAGCCGGGGGAAAGCCGCCTCAGGGTGCTGCAAGAGGTATATCCCCACGCGTTTTTTATTTCCGCCCGAACCGGCGAAGGGCTGGAGGCCTTCTCCAGGGCCGTGACCGCCCGCGTCATTGATTGGGAAAACGAAGATCGGGCGGCGCGGCGCGGCGCGCTTTTTGAATCCAAATGAGGTAGCGAAGCCCTTCAGGGCTTCGCGTCTCGCGCTTGGGAGGGGTCCCAACCCCTCCCAAGCTTCCTCCCCGGAAAGAAACCCCTCCCTTCAGGGCGGGGCCGGGGCTATATGGCCTTTCGGCCGGGGTTTCAAACCACAAAGGAAGTTCTGATGAAGTTTACCTTGGAGTGTATTTCGTACCATGGGCGTTTTACAATCCCTTCTTGATCCCGACGTCAGGCACACCTTGCGGGGAACCTTGGAACGGGTCGTTTTTCACAACGAGGAAAACGGCTATACGGTCCTGCGCCTGCGCGTGCAAAACAGGGCCGAGCCGGTAACGGTGGTGGGTTCAATGCCCGTCCCGCAGCCAGGCATAGGGATGAGCGTCACCGGCATCTGGGTGAATGACGAGCGTTTCGGCAGACAGTTCAAAATGGAGTCTTTCGAGGCCTTGCTGCCGGCGACTGCGGAAGGCATCAGACTTTATCTCGGCTCAGGCCTGATAAAGGGGGTGGGCAAAACCTTGGCCGGGCGTATTGTGGATGCTTTCGGTGAAG
This sequence comes from Desulfovibrio sp., assembly GCA_031279825.1. Taxonomy (GTDB): domain Bacteria; phylum Desulfobacterota; class Desulfovibrionia; order Desulfovibrionales; family Desulfovibrionaceae; genus Frigididesulfovibrio. Next base: position 14,755 of record JAITHT010000013.1, read on the forward strand.
AGACTTTTACCGTGCTGGATGACGATCCGGACAGGCTGACAACGGTCAAAGGCATCTCTCCCCGGCTTGTCAGTGATATCAAGGCGGCATGGGCCGAACACAAAGGAATTCGCGATCTGATTATGTTCCTGCAGCCGCACGGCGTTTCCACGTCTTACGCCGTACGCATCTTCCGGCATTACGGGGTTGCATCTCTGGCCGTGGTGCGGGAAAACCCCTATCGTCTGGCTATGGATATCCACGGCATCGGCTTTATTACGGCCGACACCGTGGCCATGAAGCTCGGCATTGCGCCGGACAGCCCTTTGCGCGCTGAAGCGGGTCTGCTCTATGTACTTAAACGAATTACTGAAGAAGGCCATGTTTTTTTTCCTTACGAAAAGCTGGTACGGCAAACGGCCGGAGAACTCGGCATAGAAGAGGAAATCATCCGTAGCGCCGTTTCCTCCCTTGCCCTTGAAGAGCGCATTGTACTTGAAGATTTGACAGATGATCAGGATAGCGTGTTCCAGGCGGTGTATCTCGGCCGTTTTCACCATTATGAGTGCAACATCGCCCATTACCTGCGCCGTATCCTGCGTTCGCCCAAAGCCGTTCATTTTGAAGAGCCGGAAACGCTGTTACGCGGTGTACTGAACATGCTGCCGCTCTCCTTGGCTGAAGAGCAGGTGGAAGCGGCACGGGCTAGCCTCTCCGGCAAGGTCATGGTGATTACCGGCGGCCCGGGAACGGGCAAGACCACGCTTATCAACGCCGTTATCAAACTTTTTGAAATGAAAAAGGCCAAAATACTCCTCGCGGCGCCCACGGGCCGCGCCGCCAAACGCATGGCCGAAACCAGCGGCCGGGAAGCCAAAACCATTCACCGCCTCCTTGAATACAGTCCCAAGGAAGACGGCTTTGCCCGCAACGAGGATCATCCCCTGGCCTGCGGTCTGCTGGTGGTGGACGAAGCCTCAATGCTCGACACGATGCTTCTGTATCACCTCCTCAAAGCCGTACCGCTGGGCGCCACGCTCGTGTTTGTCGGCGACGTGAACCAACTGCCTTCGGTCGGCCCCGGTAACGTGCTCAAGGATATCATCGCGTCGGGAACAGTGGAGGTGATCCGGCTTACAGAGGTTTTTCGCCAGGCCGCCGCCAGCGAGATTATCGTCAACGCCCACCGGGTCAACCAGGGGGAGATGCCGGAACTGACATCCCCCGAACGAGGCTTGTCCGACTTCTATTTCATCCGCCAGGAAGATCCGGACAAGGTGGCCGATATGGTGGTGGAACTGGTGCGGGATCATATTCCCCGGCGGTTTCGCCTGGATCCCCTGGATGATATTCAGGTGCTCACCCCCATGCATAAAGGGGCGGCGGGCGTGAGCGTGCTCAACCAGAGGCTCCAGGCCGCCCTTAATCCGCGAAATATCGGGATTCAGCGGGGGGAACGCCGGTTTCGTCTGGACGATAAGGTCATGCAGTTGCGCAACAACTATGACAAAGACGTATTTAACGGGGATATGGGCCGCATCTGTTACATCAGTGAGGAAGAACGCGAAATCACCGTGCGCTACGACGATCGTAACGTTTTATACGGCGCCGACGATTTAGACGAGATAATACCGGCTTACGCCATCTCCGTGCACAAGTCCCAAGGGTCGGAATACCCCGCTGTTGTGCTGCCCGTGTTGACGCAGCATTATATGCTCCTGCAACGCAATCTGATTTATACCGGCATCACTCGCGGCAAAAAACTCGTGGTCCTTATCGGGTCGCTCAGGGCTCTGCATATAGCCGTTAACAACAACAAAATGCACGCGCGCTATACCTGGCTTCACAAGCGCCTGTCGCGAGGCATTGTTTAGAGCGTTTTCACTTTGCTTGTTTACTTCGTCGAGAAGAGGCTTCCAAACAGACTTTTCCACAAGCGGGTTCCTGAATCGGCAGATGGTCGTATGGTCGGGAACCGATTCCGAGAGCGCTATGCCCGTGAAGCGTGAGAACGAAATGCGGTCAGTCAACGTAAATTCGGTTTCCTGATCGCTCAACCCATACCATTGCCGCAACAGCAATATTTTGAACATTATCAGGGCGGGGTACGGCCGCGGGCCGGAACGAACGGCTTTGTCGTCTCGCCCCAAGCGGGAATGCGGAAGCTTTTCAATGCGTTTCTAGTGTCTAATTGTAAAAATTACAAGTATATTTTTGCGGATACTTTTGCAGGATCGTTGGCTGAAAAACATGGTTTTCAGCCGACTTACGTCGCCTTCGGCGGCGCAAACTCTCCAAGGTTTTCTAGTGTTTACTTTTGCAAGTAAACACTAGTTTACCATGGCGTCAACGCCATCCAGAAAACTGACATGGATGCGATTCTTGGCGGCATAAAAATCAGCCAACCCAAATTGACCCATCGTGCGTTCCATGGCTCACCTCATCAGGTTTCGATAAGGCGATATATCCGTAATTTAAGAATAATATCAATATATTATTCAAAAATAATCAAAAATAACCTGCAATGGTCTTAAAATACAGATCATTCGGCTGCTACTCAAAACGCAAAGACTGGGCACGACCACAAAATTGCTTAAGGTCTTCCACCGTGCAACCGTCCGTTAATAGGTGGTAGTTAGCCCAATCTGCCATATTATGCTGGATTGATAGAGAGCTCCAGTTGAAATTATCAAGATCTGGTGAATACTTTTGCATGAAAAACTCCCAAAGCCAAGTTCCGGGCAAAGGGTGAACCGGAAAAATTTCAATCAGGCATTTACCACGATTTTTGTTTATAAATTCATAGGAGAGCGCGAGAGTCTCAGGGGTTTCCCCGGGAAAGCCGATGACTATGCCGGAATTCGGTATGTAGCCGAAGCTGTTCAAAAGATCTATGCAGTGCTGATTTTGCTTCACGGTCGTTTTTTTATTCATCATTTTCAAAATGACATCAGAGCCGCTCTCCGCGCCAAAAGCGACGTTGTTGACATTCATCATCCGCAGCAATTCCAAAACTTCCGGCGCAACACTGTCCGCCCTGACCAGACAGCTGAAATCAATGGAGTTCAAGCCGGCGGCAATGATACGTTCCACCAAATTTTTCAGTCTTTTGGCGTCGACTGTGAACAAATCGTCAAAAATACTGATATTTCGTACGCCTAATGTTGCGAGCTCGGAAATTTCGGCAATCACACGGTTAACCGGCAACGGGTAATAGCCGTTCCAAAATGCGCTGGAAGAACAAAAACGGCATTTAAAGGGGCAACCCCGGCTTGTCATGACCACGTGAGTCTTGCCTGGCAGATGCATATCCGGAAAAATTGTCCAATCCGGGAGAGGCTGGCGAGAAATTTGGGCGAGGCATTCCAGCGGGCCAATGAAAGGTTCACCGAATTTCAGCGTATGAGGTAAGGCCGTCACATGCTGTCCGCCGACAATGAAACGCTTGTCTTGAGCGGTTACCTTTTCTCCCAGCTTGTTAACCTGACTCCAGGCGTTGGTCAGACCAGAACAACAGACAAGGTCCGCCTCAAGTATCTCGCGTTCATTTAGTGAAAAAAACACCTCCGTATTTGGAAACTTTTGCTTCAGCAAAGGTGCGATAACCGCCATTCCATATGGATATGTAAAAGTGGCGGTTGCAGTCTCGCTGTTACTTGCAAGAGTCAGGGCAATACGCTGGCGTCTCATAGATCTACTCTTTTGCCTTTATTGTTTAGCATCTTGGCAGGGTTAAATCCTGCAACATTTCTTGTGTAAAGCTTGGCCATAAGCACATACAACCCACCATATCCTTAACTCTTATGTCTATGCGATATCTGTTACACCCTGTTGTAGCCGGTTTACCGATATTTTATGTTTGAGCGCTACCCTACATCCGGTTTTGGCAGACCATGAAAAACGTCCTTCCATGCTTTCACGGTAATGCTTGGAGATATTGTCTTATTGCAATAAGTTATTGCCCGCGCAAGCAGCAGGCGGCGCAACGCTGCATCCGCAGAAATTCGAGTCATGGCCTCGACCCATCCGTTTACTGTGTTGTGGGTGAGTATTCCCGTCCTGTTATGATCAATTTCTTCTTTATACGGGGTAACGGATGAAGCCACAGCGACAATCCCGCAACGGGCGTAGTGATGGAATTTAATGGGAGACTTGCATGAAGAAAAAAGAGAATCATCCAGAGGTATTAGCCCGATGCCATTGTCGATCGACAAAAGAATATCGCTGAATTCTTCCAGAGCGCACTGGCTATATGCTTTTCCAGCTATATTTTGTTCGATAAACGCATTGCTGATTGGCCCGATAAAAACATATTGATGTTGCGGGTTATTTTTTATGAATATTTTTAACGGATTGATGAGCATTGACGTTTGCACGGTATCACTGGAGGCAATAATGAAAGTACAAGGCATGTCAGTATGCTTTTTCTCAATATCAATATGATCTTGTTCAAAGATTGCGTTTTTTACGACATAAACGGAATCACTCAGCTTGGCCAGTTCCGCTTGCAGTGCCGGCGTTGAGCAAGTCACGCGATCCGCGGTCGCGACCATATGGCGTATTGTGCCTCGCGTATCGTACGAATACGTCAAGCTGCTCCAGTTTGGCAATTCATATAGCAAATCATCAAGGTCATATATTATACTTATGCCCAATGAACGCGCATAACGTATTGCATTCAGCATTCGGAGCGAGCATTCCCGATGTACCACCAGCACATCGGCCCACGAGATATCGTTCCGGGAAGGTTCCGTGCTTCCTCGTAATTCTCCTCCTGTCTCGAGGCAGTAATGTGCTAAAGGATATATCATCCGTAATTTTGTCAGAGAGCCTCCTAAGCATGGGGAACAAAGTAAAATCTTGCGCGGCAGGTCATGAATAAACGCATTGTCCGGAAGCGCTTTTCGAGAAGCTCTGATCACTATTTGAAAGGTGTGATCATTTTCGTTCAATCGCCCGGACGTTGGAGTTTTAAGGATGCCCGGTGCATATTCTTCAACGCCTGGCACCAGCACACTGTATAGGCGCTCAATGCCAAATCCCGCTGTTATAAGCAACTTACGCAGGCTATGCCGTGAGAAAAAATACCTGTGTGTTTCGTCCAACAGCCCATATTTGCGATAAATCCATTGGCCGTCCTCAAGCATCTGGCGAACGCTTATATGTGTTACATTGGGCACCGAGGCAATGATAACTCCTTCGGGTTTAAGGAGTTTGGCGATCCGTTGCAGAATCGATTTTGGATCTGCAAGGTGCTCCAACACATCTCCAAACAGGATGGCATCAAACAAAGGCAGGTTTTCCTTTTTCACGCCTTTCAGGAAATCCTCAACGCTCCCGAGATATAATTCGTCAACATGTCCATTTTTAAGCGCCTCGTCGGTAGCCGGTTCAACACCATATACATACATGCCGTTGTCCCGCAGGAGCCGGCTGAAATATCCCGTGTTGCAACCTATTTCCAATATTTTGGGCTGTAATGTTTGACAGGCGTCACAATGTTCTTTCAAGAAAGTAAACATTTGCGTATGGGAATTATTTTTTTCCCTCAAATCTATTATGCCATAATATACTTTTTCTTGAGAGGGGTTTTCGCGAGGAGTATCTAACCTTCCGCTTGTTTTTTCAATGGGTGAAGTTGCGCCGACCGCCGCGCCGGCGGGTACGGCTTTTTGCCTCCAAGTGCCAGGCACGGGCTGTTTGGAGAGTGTGCTGACGCCTGTGTTCAATGCCCAGCCCCCTTCCGCCGCCACAAGATTTTTATTGAAGGGGACAAGGCGTCCCTCCCAGCGCGCCGCAAACGCGTTGTCGTCCGTATAATTTTTTGAGACGCCCGGATGCGCCGTCCGCTCGTCAAGCAGCATAAATTCCGCGAACGGCCACCAGACGGAGCGCAGCCCTTTTTCACCCAGGCGCAGACAGTAATCCAACGCGGCCGAGTCGGGCGAGGATTCGTCAAAGCCTCCCCCGGCGGCCAGGGTTTCGGAGCGCGTGAACAGGCACAGGCTGTCCAACGCGTCCACTGTTCTGGCTACCTTGTTCCAGGCGAACCAACCGGGGGCGTCGCGGGAAAGCCCCCGGAACACGGGGGCCAGTCGTCCGCCAGCGTCCGTAAGATAGCCGCCGTGCGGCAGCGTCCCGTCCTTGCGTATCAATTTACCGCCCACGGCGCCTACGCCCTCCCGGCACAGGCTTGACACAAGCTCCTCAATCCAGCCTTGCGTCAAGGGCACGATGCCTCCGAGGAAGAACCCCAGGATTTTCCCTTTAGCCAGCCGCGCTCCCAAATTCAGCCTGGCCGCCAGGGAAAGATCCGCCGCATGGGTGGTCAGACGGACATTTTTGTGAGTGCGCAGAAAGTGTTCGGCTTTGTCCAGCAGCGGCTTTGGGACAGTTTCGTTGACCATCGCCACTATTTCATACTTTCCGTAGGTAGTGTTATCCGTCAGAGAGGAGATCTGCGCTTTCAAGAGAGAGAGCCCATCCCCCATGTCGAGAAGCAGAGTTACGAGCGGGCGCTTTTCCGGCAGAGGAAATTTGACCCGCAGGCACTGGGAACCGGGCAGCAGGCAGGCATCGGCGCCGGGGGAAAAAATATCCATGTGGGCTTGCACCGCCCTGCGCCCGCTGTCCACAGCCTCATTTTTCACTCCAACATCCCTCGCGGTGCTGTCTCCATGCGCCCGCCAATGGTAAAGCACTCGCGGGATGTGTACCAAACGCGCGGCATCCGCTCCGGCGGTATAGCGCAGCAGCATGTCAAAATCCTGAGAAGCGCGATATCCTTCCCTGAAACCTCCGATCTCCCGCATACGATCCGTGCGGTATACGCCCAGGTGATTGACGAAATTCTGGCTGTAAAACAATTCCCAATCCCATTTGCCGTTCTTGAAATGCGGATAAAAGATCACTCCATCGTCCTGAAGCTTGTCTTCATCCGAATAAAACAGCAGGCCTTCCAGGTGTTGTTCTATTGTTTCAGTCACAGTCAGCAGGGCGTCCGGGGTGAGCGTATCGTCCTGATCCATCAGGACGACGTAGGAATAGCGCGCCATGGACAGCGCCGTATTTGTGGCTGCGGCAATATGACCGTTTTCACTCCGCCAGGTGACGCGTATTCTGGCGTCTTTGGCCGCGTAATTTTCCAGAAGTGTTTTTGCCTCCGGGTCAGTGGACGCGTCGTCCGCGATGCACAGTTCCCAGTGCGGATACAGTTGCGCAAGAACGGATTCCAGGGCGACCGCGAGGTGTTCCGGCTTGGGGTTGTAAGCCGGCATGAGAATGGAAAAGCCGATGTCTCCCGCCGGAGCGGACAGCGGCTGTTTGCTGTATTCCGTCTGGCGCGAAGGCAAATCCACCATATGCCGCCACAAGTTGTAAGCCCATCTCTCATGAGGTGGAAGCGGAAAGTGCTTGGCTGTATTCCAGAACTCCTCAAGAAATGGCAGATAACGCTTTGTTTTAAAGTCATCCGCTCCGGCAAGCCACGCCGCATACTGTTTCGCCAGCTCATCAAGGCCGATGTCGGCGCACCACTGATTTTTGAATTCCGCTGCCGCCCTGTATTCCTCATAAGGTTTGCAAAAGTCGATCAAGATGCCCAAGGAAAGGGAAAGCGCCGCGCTGTCCTGCTTGCGGCGCGCGGCTTTATACAAGCGCAAAGCGCCGTCAACGGAGGGATAGAATCTGGCCATGGCAAGTTCCAGCGCATATGTATCCCTGCCTTCCCGCTCCAGCTTTTTGATCAGGCCGCGCCAGCCGTTTTCCCAAAGCGGACAATGCGCAAGAAGTTCTCTGAGTTCGCCGGAGGACGCTGTGGTGGCTGCTTTATCCAGGCGACGGCTTTGCTCGGGTGGCAAAGCTCCCCGCAATATCTGCCAAGCTCCGACTTTCAGAAACATCCCGTCATTTTTCAGATGCAGGTGCCAGTCAGGAACAAGCTGGGACAGGCTGTTTTGGGCGAGATAGGAAGAATTCGACTCCTCATGCCGATGCCTGCCGGGCGTCTGGCTGGTATGGTGGATCACCCGTGAATCCGGATTGATCGTCATACGGTAGCCCTTGCTGTACAAACGGGCGCAGAGATCCACATCCTCGAAGCCATTGATGTAATGTTCGTCAAATAATCCGATCTCCAGAAACAACGAACGCCGTATCATCATGCAGGCGGCGGTGACGACCTGGAAAAAACGACGTTTTTTTGCCAGTGAACAATCCGCCGGGATACCCCTATAGAGGTGATCCACCTGGAAGTATGGCGAAACGAAAACGCCCAGATGCTGCACTGTGTAGCCAAATGGTTCACTTTTTGGGAAAAGCAGCACCGGACCGGTGGCGGCAATGTCTGGATAGGCGGAAAAGTCGTCAAGAAGCGGCTGATACCAGCCGGGCAGGGGAACGGTGTCGTTGTTCAGGAAAATGAGGAACTCACCCTTGGCGAGTCTGGCCCCGATATTGGAAGCGGGGCCGAAATTCAGGTTGGCGGGGCAGCGGCGATAGCGGAACATGGAGCCAAAAAGCTGTTCGCCCAGAAGGGGACATTGCTCCGCTGTGGCATCGGAAGAAGCGTTGTCAACCACAATGATTTCGAGCGCCTTGCCGGCCGTTGTGGCGGCCAGGGCTTCAAGGCAGGGTCGCGTATATTCCCACAGGTTATAAACCGGTATTATAATTGATGTCTCAATGCCTTTGGCCATATGTCGCGTCCTCATTTGTGAAGGGAAATAAAAAAGCCGTAAGGCGGAAGAACGCTGATTCGTTCTTTCGCCTCACGGCAATATGAACACAACAAAAGACGACCAGACCTCGCCGACGGCGAAATCTGGAAACGTCAAAAAGGAACTTTATGTTTTCTAGAAGGTAACTACTTGCGGAGTTGAGAGAGAGAGAGAGAGAGAGAGAGAGAGAGAGAGAGAGAGAGAGAGAGAGAGCAAATACTGTGCCGTAAGAGTCAGTCCACATCAGACTGTTACGCAACCCCGGAACCGGGAAGCCGCATATTCTCTCCGCAACCATCTCTGTGCCCCGCCCCTTGTATGGATTCTTTCTTAGCTAAGGAACCGCTGATTTAATCCCCAGTATATGATCGCCAACACGTCGCATTTTCATTAGTGTTAACATGCTCCAGATCTAGTGTTTACTTGCAAAAGTAAACACTATAAAATCCTGGAGGGTTTTATACCGCCGAAGGCGGCGTAAGTCGGCTGGAAACCATGTTTTTCAGCCGACGATCCTGCAAAAATATCCGCAAAAATATAGTTGGATTTTTTGCAATTAGACACTAGATTCTTCCGGTGGGCGAATAGCGGGCCGCGTCGTCGGCTATTTCAGCCGCTTTAAGTTCGGAATTGGCCAACTGACCGTAAACTGTGCCGGGATTTTTAGCGGCTATGTCCGTCAGCGCCGTTTTCCATGCGTCCAGATTCCCTTGCTTCCTGTAAATGCGGGCCATGCGGTATTGTACCGCCGCCCGTTCTCCGTCGTCGCCCGGCAGATACTGCAGATATTGGTTGGCAAAGCCGAGGGCTTCGCGCAGGCGTCCGGCTGTCTCCGCCACATCCATAAGCGAGGAGAGCTGTGTGCGGATTTTGCCGAGATCCGCGGAATTCGGATTACGATCGGAGTAATCTATAAGCCTGTTCAATGCTTCTTTACCGAGAGCGTATGCCTTTTCAAGTTCACGCCGTTTTTCCGCATCACGAGCCAGAAAAAAGGCGACGTAGGCCATTTGGGCATCCGGCAGCGTGCCGCCGTCATATAATTTTTGCCAGATGGGGGCGGCATCATTGCTTTCGTTGAGATTTTCCGCCGCCAGGGCAAGGGAGTAGTCCAACTGCCTCTGGCTTTCCGGCGAGAGCTCCCATAAGTCAACGCGCTTGGCTACCTCACGTACGGCTCTCCATTGGTCATGCTCCAAGTAGATGCTCAAGACCAGGCTGAGAGCCATTTCAGAGTATTCAGGCACTTTGCGGCCCAAGAAAAAGGGCTCGACAGTCTTTAATGCATCGTCGGGCTTCCCGTCTTTCCAGTAACTCACGCCAAGGGCTATGCGGCTTTCTGCCGGCAAAATTTCTTCCTGCCCATGCACGATGGGGTAACGCTCCCAGATGTCCCGCATTCTTCCGTACCGACCGTCGGCAACGCTTTCGGCAGCCAGAACGGCAAAGGTTTGCAAGGCGATTTCGTTTGCCTTGGGAGCAAGTTCATGTTGGGGATATTTTTTCAGAAAAACAGCTATCGTATCTAATGTCTCAATAAATTCGCGCTTCCAGAGATGCCACATGGCGAGTTTGATTTCGGCAATGGGCACAAGGGCGCTTTGCGGATGCTTTGCGATAATGGTACGGTATGCTTCCACCGGGGCCATGCTGAAGGGACCATCAAATACGGAAAACATGCCGGCGATGGAAGGATCATCGTTCACGCTGTCTTCAGCCAAACGTATCATAGCCACCAAGGCGCCGTCTTTATCGGGGAAACGGCGGAGACTTTCGTTATAAAGTTCTTTACCGGCCTTTTTTTCTCCCTTCATGGAGTAAATATCGCCGATGCGCGTGAGGATAATATCCGCCTCGTTCCCCATGGGCTCAAGATTCACGTACAGCCAGTAATGTTTGAGAGCGTAATCAAAATTATTCAGACGAAAGGCCACATCGCCCATCATGTTCAGGAAAGGTGGGTATTCAATATAAAAACGTTCCCAACGTTTTTCTATGTAGTCCACCACGTTGAAGGACTGCTGATAATAGCCGAGGCGGTAAAAAGCGCGGGCAAGGCCGAGCGCTCCCTCGCGCGTATAGCGGCTGTTGGGATAGTGCTGGAGCATGTATTGAAATTCGTCCGCGGCCCGTTGCAGTTCGTTACGTTGAAAATAGTAGTCCCCCCAGTAGTAATAGGTCAGAGGAACATTATCGTCGTTGGGAAACTGGCGGCGCAGCATGCTAAAACGCGCTTCGGCCTCGGGAATATTCTTCATTCTCAGATTCAGATAACCGAGACGGAGCAGCGCTCCGGCGTTGCGCGAGGACTTTTGATTATAGTTTATGGCCTGATTGGTGGCGTCGGAGATATCTTGATAGTGCTGGTCCAAATTCTCCTTGTTGATGGCAAAGAGCATTTCCGCGCGTACATGGAGCAGTTCCTCCTGTTCGGCCTGATCGAGTGTGCTGTGCTGCAACAGCGATTCCGTTTTTTCCAGTGCTTGAGGAAATTCATTGGCGGCAAGGTGTTTGCGGATTTCCGGCAACAGGATTTTCGGATCGGGCGGAGGAGGAACCGGATTGCCGTCTTTGTCAACATAGATGACGGCCGGCGCGTTGTCAGTTCCCGGTGCGGCTGCGCCGTCGTGCGCGGCAACGGAGGCGGCCGGCGCGGGAGTTTTTTGTTGTTGGGAGGGTTGAGGCTGTTGCGCGACGGGTTGCGACGGGTTTTCCTGCTGTTGAGCAGGCGGCGGCGGAGCTTGCGGCTTGGCTGTACCGGTCTGGGGTTGTGCGGTTGCCTGGGCTTGTACCTCTGTTTGGGGCTGCGCGTCGGCGGATGTTGTGGGGATGTTGTCCAGCCCGCCGATGTTGACTGCTCCTCCATAGACCAAGCCGTCGGTACGCGTACCGACACCGGGGGGGATAGAACCGGCGATGGTCTGGGAAGAATTGGCAGGCGGGCTTTGCACTGTTTGAGGCGTCGCCGTTTCCATTGACGTCGGCGGCGGCGCGGGTGCCGGAGCGGTTTGCGCCGGGGTAGCCGCGGTTTGCGCCGGGACGGCTTGTACGGGCGCTGTCTTGGACGGCGGGACAGGGGTTGCGATGGGTATGGGCAGGGGTAAAGGGGCTGAACGTTCAGCGGTCTGTGCCCGGATATCCAGCAGGGGGCGCTGCTCCGGAGATAAGGGTGCAGGCACGGGTTCCGCATGGACGGAATCTCTGGATTGCTCCCTAGCCGACGGCGTTCGTGCGGGATCCGCAGGAGCGCCCTGTTTCGCGCCTGAAGCGGCGTTCGGTGCGGAGGGATCAGCGGCGGACGGTGCCGCAGTCGCTGCAATCGCGGCACTGGCGTATTCCGGTGTGCCGGACAAGATTACAGTGGTGTTTTTAGGCGGTTTCGCTGTTGTCGCAGGACTGCCGGGCGCGGGAGAGGCGCTTTGTGCCACGGGAGAGGGAGAAAGGGCGAGTGGCTGATCTCCCGGCGTCTGTTCCGGAGACGGGGGTTGCGTTTGAGGCGTCGGAAGGATCCCCGGAACGCCTGAGGACGGTACAACAGGGGGTGGATCCATGCCTGGAGCGCCGGTAACGGATTTTCCGATATGTTGAGGATCGTCGGCCAGCATTCGGTTTGCCGCATCTGGGGGAGATACGGGCGCAACGGCGAAATCCGGAGGAATCTCCGTGGTGGGAGCCTTGGCGGAGGGTTTCCAGCGCGCTCCCAGAGGATTGGGGAAAAAGTCCACTATCAATTCGGTGGGGCTTTGCTTTGCCACCATATAACCGAATTCAGGCGTTTGGGTCAAAAGGACCAGCGAGCGTCCCTGCTGTTTCGTCCCCTGAAAGATACGCGCGCCGGCGGGAGGGTCAGCGACGAACAGATTCCCGGGCACCTCGCTGAAAGGAATAAGCAGACCGGTGGGAGCGATGCGCCCCACCTTTCCGGCCATCCCTTCGTCGGGGAGCAGAGTAAGGGAAACCCGTTCGCGATCCGGCAGGGCCTGCCATTGCAACTGAGCGGCCGGGGAGATCGCGACCGGCAGTAGTGCCGCCAAGACGAGCGCGAGGAGAAATCGGGCGATTCCGGCAACGATGTCTTGCATTACACTATCCTGAGGCATGTTAAAATGACAGGAGTAATCGTAAAACACGGAAAATTTATATGCAAGAAACGGTCCATACAAAAAATTACCTCTTATCCCGACACGTGCCTTCGCGCGGCTTCCCTATCATGTTCCGCGCCGGTTCTTTGGCGCTGTACATGCGTTTTTTCCGCAAAAGTCATTCCTCAGGGCAACGCTTTTTGAGTTTTTCGATCAGGGTGGTACGCTTTATGCCCAGGATTTCCGCAGCCTGATTTTTCACGCCGTCAGCCATGTTCAAGGCTTCATCCAGCAAACGCTCTTCGGCGATATCAAAAAAGTCTTTCATCCCCAAATGCAGTTCTTTGAGATTGGAAATTGTCGGCCAGGTGAAACCGCCACGCTGAAAGGCGTTTACTCGAGGCTTAAGCGGAGGCAGATTAGAGATGCTTCCCACCTGGGCAAGCATCTTTGCAGGCAAATCTTCCGGATGCGCCTCATCGCCGTCGCAGAGAATAGACAGACGTTCGGCCAAATTTTCAAGTTCCCGTACGTTCCCCGGCCAGGAGTACGCCGCGAGGATCCGTTCCACATCCTGTGCGAGCACAAGTTGCGCGCGTTTTTTCACGGCGCAGAAACGCCGCAGAAAATGTTCCATCAGCAATAGCACATCTTCGTCACGTTCGCGCAAGGGCGGCAGGTGCAGGGGAATGACGTTGAGCCGGTAAAACAAATCTTCTCTGAAATGCCCGGTTGCGACATCTTGCTCAAGGTTTCTGTTGGTCGCCGCGACGATGCGCACGTCTATCTTTTTTGTTCCCGAGCCCCCTACGCGTTCTATTTCCCTTTCTTGCAGCACGCGCAGAATTTTAACCTGGAGCAGGATGTCCATTTCGCCTATTTCATCAAGAAAAACCGTTCCTCCCTCAGCCATTTCAAAACGGCCGGGCCGAGATTTGAGGGCATGGGTGAACGCGCCCTTTTCATGGCCGAAGAGCTCGGATTCCAGCAATTCTTTGGGGATAGCGCCGCAGTTGATGGGAACAAAGGGTTTATCCGCGCGCGCGCTGTGGCGGTGCAAAGCCCGGACCAGCAGTTCTTTGCCGGTTCCGGATTCGCCGGTAATAAGAACGGTGCTGTCGGTAGGCGCAACCTTTTCCAGAATGCGAAACATTTCAGCCAGCGACGTGTACTGGCCGATAATTCCGGTATCGCCAAAATTCATGCGGCCCCCTGCAACATAATCACTCTGCGATGCTTGCACGGGCGGCGTTCATTGCCGCGCTCCGATTCCGAATACACGCAAGTTGTCTTTAAAATCGGCATTATCCGAATGTTCACATACAATCGTGTGGGGCTGTCAATAAAATGACTTCGCCACAGTCCCGACCTAACAGATTTTTGTCTGGAAGTCATTGTATAATTCATCATGAAATGGTCGCGGACGCCGCTCCACCGGCGTCCGCGTGGAGAACAGGAGGCGACCTTTTCGGAAGTGCCTGGGGAAAAGCATTGCGGGGTGGAGATTACTGCGCGGCGTTGGCGGACGTCTCCTCCACATGGTGGATATGCCTGAGGGAACGGTAAATAGGAACGGCGCTTTCTCTACCGGGAAACAGTTCCATGGGGTCGACAAGAAGAGCTCTGGGCAGCACTTCGTCAACATGACTGATAAGGAAGATGGACATTCCCTGGAGTATCTCGGCGGGTACTTCTTTAAGATCTTTTTCATTTTCTTTGGGAATGATGACGGTGGAGATGAGTCCCCGATGCGCCGCCAGGAGCTTTTCCCGCAGGCCGCCGATGGGCAGCACCCGTCCGCGCAGGGTGATCTCTCCGGTCATGGCGATTTCGTTGCGCACAGGGATGCCGAGCAGAGCCGAGACCAGAGATGTGGCCAGGGTTATGCCGGCAGAAGGTCCGTCTTTGGGCGTGGCTCCTTCAGGCACGTGGATATGAATATCTATCTCCTTATGAAAATCCGGCCGCAGGCCGAATATGTCTGATCGCGAGCGTATGTAGGAAAGCGCGGCCTGAGCGGATTCGGTCATGACTTCCCCAAGTTTGCCGGTGGTGCTTACTTTGCCCGTGCCCGGCATAAGCGCGGTTTCCACAAGCAGCAGTTCTCCGCCGAGTTCGGTATAGGCAAGTCCGGTGCATACGCCTATATGCGGGTCGCTTTCCTGTTCGCCATGGCGGTATTTTTTCACGCCGAGAAACTGGGAGAGGTTTTGACAGGTGACGTTCACCTGTTTGTTTGTATCATCCAGAGTGACGATTTGCATGGCGGCTTTGCGACAGATGGCGGCCACCTCGCGCTCAAGGCCGCGCACGCCCGCCTCGCGGGTATAGGTGCGGATGATTTCGAGCAGGGCGTTGTCGGACAGGCGCAAATTTTTGCCCGTCAAACCATGAGCCTCAATTTGCTTGGGCAGAAGAAAGTGCTTGCCTATGCTGGATTTTTCCGTTTCCAGATAGCCGGGCAGCTTGATAATCTCCATACGATCCTGCAAAGGCAAGGGGATGGATTGGAGGGAATTAGCCGTTGTAATAAAAAATATCCGGGACAAATCATAGTCCATATCCAGATAATGATCGCTAAAGGCGTAGTTTTGCTCGGGATCAAGCACTTCCAGCAGGGCGGAGGAGGGATCCCCCCGAAAATCCATGCTCATCTTGTCTATTTCATCAAGACAGAACAGCGGGTTGTTGGAACTCACTCTTTTAAGCGATTGAATAATCTTGCCGGGTAAGGCGCCAACGTAAGTGCGCCGATGGCCGCGCACTTCCGCCTCGTCGCGCACGCCGCCGAGCGAAAGGCGGATGAATTCCCTTTCTGTGGCTCTGGCCACGGATTTGGCAAGCGAGGTCTTGCCTACGCCCGGAGGACCGACAAGACAGAGAATAGGGCCTTTCAGTTTGTTCACCAGCTTTTGCACCGCCAGATATTCAAGAATGCGTTCTTTGGGCTTGTCCAGGCCGAAATGATCGGCGTTGAGTATGGCGCGCGCGTTCTCAATATCAATGACGGTGTCCTTGAGCGCGTTCCACGGCAAGTCCAGCACCCAGTCCACGTAATTGCGCACCACCGTGTATTCAGCGGATGAAGTGGGCATTTGACGCATTTTTTTTACTTCGCGCAGGGCCCTTTCCCTGGCTTCGACGGGCATGTTCTTCTCATGGAGGCGGCGCTCGAGTTCGTTGAGCTCCACCTGGGGGTCTTCTTCCCTTCCCATTTCTTTATGGATGGCTTTGATCTGTTCGTTCAGATAATACTCACGCTGGTTGCGCTCCATTTGAGTTTTGACGCGGTTCTTGATGCGCGTTTCCACCCCGGCAATGGAGATTTCGCTCTGGAGCAGTTCAAGAACCAGTTCAAGGCGCAGAACGCCGCTTACGGCTTCAAGCACTTCCTGTTTCTTAAGATATTTCGTTTTCAAATGAGGAATGACGGCATCGGCCAGCTTACCGGGCTCCGCATTGGTGGCTATGACATGGAGCACTTCAGGCGTCAGTTTTTTGTTAAATTTGGCATACTCGTCCATGGATTCAAGAACGGCGCGTATAACGGCGGAGGCTTCCTCGCGCGGGCCGTCTTCTTCGTCCAGGGGGCTGACCATGGCTGTCTGGCATGCCTCATTGACTTCCGTGGGCACGGAGCTTTCCGGAAAGGCAGGCGTGGAAAGCTTCCAAAGAGCCCGGTATAATCCTTCAAAAAGTACTTTGATAGTGCCGTCCGGCAGGCGCAACAACTGTAAGATGCGACTGACCGTCCCCACTTCAAACAAATCGGCGTCGCTGGGCTTGTTCAAGGACGAATCCCGCTGGGTCACCAGGAAGATCTGCCTCTCGTAATGCTCAACGGCATTCTCAATGGATTTGATGGATGCCTCGCGTCCTACAAACAGCGGTGAGATGGAGCGGGGGAACATGACCACCTCGCGTAGCGGCATGATGGGCAGTTCCACCGGAGGCAAAATGCTTCTGAATTGAGCCATAAAAATACTCCTCAAAAAAGGCGTGTCCGGAGATCATGCCCCGGCGGCGGCGCTCCCGGCGGGAGGATTGGCGTCCAGCATAGCGTCAACCTCATAAATAAGCAAAGGCGGTTTGTTTTTTTCTATCACAGAGGCGTTGATGACGCATTCCAGCAGGCCTTTTTCCGAAGGCAGGGTATACATGATGTCCAGCATGGCCGCTTCAAGCACATTGCGCAGCCCCCGGGCGCCTGTTTTTTGTTCTATGGCCTGCCTGGCCACAGCGAGCAAGGCATCCTGGGTAAAGCGCAAAGTGACTTTATCCAGTTCGAAGAGTTTCTGGTATTGGCGTACCAAGGCGTTTTTCGGCTCTGTGAGCACTCGGATGAGATCTTCCTCCGTCAATTCGTCGAGATGGGTAATGACCGGTATACGGCCGACAAATTCCGGAATCAGGCCGAATTTGATCAGATCGTTGGGGTGGATATTATCCAGAGGGGAGAGATGGTTTTTTCTTTTGCCCTGTCCGGATTTGCCGGCTGTTTCGGCGCCTTCGATCCGGGCGCCGAAACCCATGGACCTGCCGCGTGTGCGTTGCGCCACCAATTTTTCAAGGCCGACAAAAGCGCCTCCGAGAATAAACAGGATGTTGGCGGTATTCATCCGGATGTATTCCTGCTGCGGATGCTTGCGGCCTCCTTTGGGAGGAATGTTGGCTTCCGTGCCTTCAATGATTTTGAGCAGCGCCTGCTGGACGCCTTCGCCGGAAACGTCCCTGGTGATGGAGGGGCTATCACCCTTGCGGGAAATTTTATCAATTTCATCTATGTAAATAATGCCTTTGGAGGCGGCTTCCAGATCATAATCAGCATTTTGCAGGAGCTGTACCAGAATATTTTCGACGTCTTCGCCGACGTAGCCCGCTTCGGTCAGGGTCGTGGCATCGGCGATGGCAAAGGGCACATTAAGGATGCGGGCCAAGGTTTTGGCCAGCAACGTCTTGCCGCTGCCGGAAGGCCCCATGAGCAGGATATTACTTTTTTCCAGCTCCACGTCATTGCCGATGGCCTCCTTGAAAAAAACCCGCTTGTAATGATTATGCACGGCAACAGCCAGAATTTTTTTAGCATAGTCCTGTCCGATGACATATGCATCAAGAAGTTCCTTGAGTTGGGGAGGCGGGAGCAGTCCCCGCGTTTCACGCACTTCTTCCATGGACTGATTAGCCATGATTTCGTTACAGAGGCGGACGCATTCGTCGCAAATGCAAGTTTTCTCCGGTCCCTCAATGAGTCGTTTCACCTGCTCTTCGCTTTTATCGCAAAAGGAGCAACGCAGGACTCCTTTACTGTCTTTGGGCGCTTTGCTCATAACTATTTCCTCAATATATAAGAGTGTACGCTTGGGAGTGTCCCTTACCGCGCAGGCTAAGGGCTACGCAGAGTCCGCGCGCAAGAGGAGAGTGTTGTGATGCTCGCCGTCCGTGCAGTCGAGGGTTCACGTTTTTTGCTCTGTGGCGAGGTCTTCGCGGGAGGTTAAGACCCGGTCGATAAGGCCGAGTTCCACAGCTTCCCCGGCGCTGAGGAAATTATCGCGCTCAGTGAGTTCCGCGATGCGTTCCACGCTTTGGCCGCTGTGCTCCGCCATGATCCGGTTGAGAATTTCGCGCAGGCGCAGCACCTCGCGGGCATGAATCTCAATGTCGCTGGCCTGGCCGCGAAAACCGCCTGACGGCTGATGGATCATAATACGGCTGTTAGGCAACGCGTAGCGCAGGCCCGGCGTACCGGCTGTCAACAGCAGGGCTCCCATGCTGGCCGCCTGCCCCATGCACAAGGTCGCTACCGGGCAGGTGATGTAGCGCATGGTGTCATAAATAGCGAGGCCGGAAGAAACCACGCCGCCGGGTGAATTGATATACAGGTAAATTTCTTTTTCCGGATCTTCCGATTCCAAAAAAAGCAACTGCGCGCAGATAAGCGAGGCTATATGGTCGTCCACGGCCTCACCGAGAAGGACTATCCTGTCTTTGAGCAGGCGGGAGTAAATGTCGTAGGCGCGTTCCACGCGTCCTGTCGTTTCGATGACCATGGGAATGGGCATAGGCGATCCTCAATAAATAGGCTGAAACTGTTTCACCCCTGCCCTGTGACGGTGCGGGAAAGGTCTGCCGTCGAAAAGAGCGCTTGCACCAATAACAGGGTCAAGGGGCATTATGCCCCTTGCGGGGTCTGGGGCGGAGCCATGTAATACCAATCCTTGATCTTAGAGCATTGTGACGTTGAGACGCTCCATTCGGCGGAGTCTGCAAAAATGAAGCTGGGGCGTGACAACAAAAATGAAGACGCTCCGAGGCACGCCGCCGATACAGCAAGATGGCGTATACTGTACGGTTTCCCCGGCAAAAGGGCAAGGGGGAAACGGATCGGGCGGGCTCCGCGCCGCCGGATAAGGGAAACAAGTTTTCCCGAAGGAACAACCGCGCGGGAAAACGGCATCGGACGGCGACTCCCGCCGACAATATCATCCCGCGGCAAGAGATACCCGACCCCTTACCGGCGCTTCTCACGCCGCATTCGCGCCTTATGTTATTCGGCGGCGGATTCCCCGGCCTGCGCGCCTTCGCCGCCGGAAAGCCCTGTTTTAGGGGGCGTTTTCCGTATGACCGCCTTGGAGTAAAGCTCGTCCATGCCCTTGTCGGCGAGCAGTTGGTCCCGGAGGGCGAAAAGGAGATTGGCCTTGGTATAATATTCCTTGAGGTCTCTGTACTCCTGTTTGCTTTGCGCGGCTATGTGCCGGAGCGCTCCTTCCACTTCCTGCTCTGTGACCGTCAGATTACGCTCGCGGGCCACGGTAATCAGCAAGATATGCGATCTGGCGCGCATTTCCGCTTCCGGCCGCACCTCTTCGCGGATCATTTCAGGCGCTTTGCCCAGGGAGGATATATTTTTCCCTTGGCGTTCAAGGCGTTTCTGTATATCTTCAATGATTGCGGCTATATGGTTTTCCACCATGGATTCAGGCACGGGAAAATCCGTCAGTTTGAGCAAAGAGTCCAGCAAGCTCTTTTGAGCCGCCGCTTTATGCAATTCTTCGCGGCTTTGCAGGTACGACTGCCGCACACTGTCGCGCAATTTTTCCATGTTTTCGAAATTGCCGATCTTTTGGGCAAAGGCATCGTCAAGTTCGGGCAGTTTGCGCTCTTTGAGGGCATGCAGGGCGACGTTCATGGTAACGGTTCTGCCGGCGAATTCGCTGTTGAAAAAATCAGATGGAAAAGCCACCGGGCCTTCTCTTTTTTCTCCCGCTTTCATGCTTTTAACCAGATTTTCAAAATCTGGCAGGGTTTCTCCCCGGCCGAGGGTAAGCTGGAAGTTGTCGGCCGTGATGCCGGCAATGGGGGTTCCGTTTTCATCAACGGCAGTAAAGTCAATGACGGCGATTTCTCCGTCCTCCGGCGTACGGGCTTCGCCAACGGTGATGATTTCCGCCAAGCCGTCGCGTACACGTTCAATAACAGCGGTGACCTCCTTCTCGTTGACCACGGCTTCCTCCTGCTGCACCTCAAAGCCTTCGTAGGCGGGCAGGTTAAAGGCCGGCATCACTTCAAAGACGATATCATAGACGAATTCCTCGCCGCGTGTAATATCGCCGCCCTTGAAATCAATGCGGGAAACCGGCGAGAGCTTGCTTTCCGTAATGATCTCATTGATGTGAACATTGACCATGTCTGTGGTGGCTTCTTTACAGATTTCCCTGTGGAAACGTTTTTCTATGATGCTTGCCGGCACTTTACCCTTGCGGAATCCATCAAGGGTGAGGGACGTGCGGTACATGGCTATGGTGGAGGCAAGCGCCGCCTCACATTCTGCAACAGGCACCGTGACGGTAATCTTTTTTTTGACCGGAGTGATGTCTTCTATGGTATACTGCATCGCTATGGGGCTCCTTGATGGAAATATTCGCGCGTTGTTCCGGTCATACTACAAGTGATTTCATACATAGGCCATTGGCCTATGTATGAGGATCGCTCCGCCGAAAAACGCGACTTTCGGCTTGCTCACGCCGATTGTGGCGGCGCGCCGGACTTTCGTCCGGCGTTAGAAGTCATTTCATAGTGAATTATGAAATGACTTCTAGAGCAGATTAACCTTGAAACGCTGCACTCGTCGCTGACGGCGAAAACAAGTTTCGCCTACTCCTCGCGCACGCAACCGACGCTCACGCTGCCGGTTGCCATGGCATTTTCAAAGTGAACAGGCTCTAGCCCTTAAGGGGCTTTGCCGCCAAATTCCACTCGGCGCCTGCCGGGGCTGTTTTACATAGTAAAGGACTTTTGCCCGCGTTACCGTGCTTTTTCGCTGTATGCCCCATGGCAAAGCGCGTTGCTCTGGTGCGAGAGGGGGGATTTGAACCCCCACGGATAACCCGCTGGATTCTAAGTCCAGAGCGTCTACCAGTTCCGCCACTCTCGCAGGTGTTTTGCGCCGCGCCGGGAAAAGGCGCTGTGGGCGTAGGCCCGCCCGCTGGAACGGTCGCAATGCAAGCCGTAGCGACAAAGGGGCCGGAACGGACGTTTCGCGCGCGGAAGGCATCCGGCGGGCGCCACATAGTACGATTCGGCCGTGTGACGGGCATGGAACTCTAGCCTTCATGATACGGCCTGTCAAATTGTTTATGCCTGCGGTCACCAGTTTTGCTTCCAAATACAACGTGCTTGTGTCCGAAACTGGAGTGTGGCGGGACGGCGCGCCGTGCGCCCATGAGGCATATGGCCGGGAGGAAGTACGCAAAATGCGGCCGGGGAACGAATTCCCCGGCCGCAAGGAAGGGCGCAGGCTGGAAAGCCTACTTCAATTGGCGGACAAGAAGTTCGGAGATATGCTCCACCTTGAGCTTTTTACCGCGTTTTTCCTCACCGCCGCGCAACTGGATGACGCAACCGGGGCAGTCCGTAACCAGGGTGGACGCACCCGTGGCTTCCAGGTTCGTCAGCTTCTTATCCAGCACCTGACTGGCGATTTCCGGGAATTTGATGGAATACGAACCGCCGAAACCGCAGCAGACGTCCTCTTCATTGCCTTGTTTATAGTTGGCAGCCATATCGATCAACGCGCGGGGCTGCTCGGTTACCCCCATGCCACGGCACAAGTGGCATGGAGCATGGTAGCACACGCCCTCCGAAGACTTGTTGAAGTCAGCCGGTGAAAGCTTGGCCACATCGCGCATAAAGGAACTGAAGTCTTTTATCTTTTGCGTAAACTGCTGCACCTTGGCGGCCAATTCCGGATAGTTCCTGAGCACGCGGGGATAGGAGTGCGCAAGATGGGAGGCGCAAGAAGCGCAAAGACACAGAATATAATCATAGCCGGGCGCATCAAAGGCGTTGAGATTCGCCTTGGCGACATCTTCCGCCGCTTTACGCTCACCCATCATCTGCACGGGCAGACCGCAGCAGGTCTGGCCCATGGGGAAGTCAACGGCATAGCCCTTGGCCGTGAGCATCTTGACGGCTGCCGTTAAATGCTCAGGATAGATGAAGTCCTGAGCGCAACCGGCAAAAATGCCGACTTTGACCTTGGCGTTCGGATTGGTCGTGGTCTTGAGCTTATCCCACATGTCGCGGAAGGGTTTGTCGGCAATGGCGGGCAAAGCGCGGAACCCTTGGCCTTTGAGGAATATTTCCGGCAAATGGCGAATATAAGGAGTGCCGACGGTCATGGGTTTTTGCGCCCATTTGCCGAAGCGCAGCAGAGTATGAAACAGTTTTCTATTGGAAAGCACCTTGGCCAGCAGAGAAGACTCTATGGGAGAGCCGTCTTCTTCATTCAAGCGAGCCCGGATTTCGGCGATAACGGCAGGCAGGTTGACGCTGCCCGCACAAACCGCTTTACAGGCTTCACAGTTAATGCAGTTTTGAATGATGTTTCTGGCTTTGTCCTTGCCGTGGTAGAAATAGGTAAGGATAAGGCCGATAGCGCCCATGTACACGTGACCCATGGCGTGCCCGCCGACCATACGGTAAACGGGACAGATGTTGGCGCAGGCGCCGCAACGGATGCAACGCAGGGCTTCGCGGCACAGGGGATCCTTGGCCAGAGCCTTACGGCCGTTGTCAAGGATGACGATGTGATAAATCTTTTTCTTGTTCGGGGACTGGGAATGTTCCATAGCGCCGGACATCATGGTCACATAGGAGGTAATGGGCTGGCCGGTGCCGTTACGGGCAAGAACATACTGCGCGTTCAGCGCCTGACGCATGGTGGACACCATCTTGTCGAGACCGCCCAGGGAAACCTGCACGCGCGGCAAGGTAGTAACCAGACGCGCATTGCCTTCGTTGGTGCAGATACCCACAGTGCCGGTTTCGGCCACTATGAAGTTGGCGCCGGTGATGCCCATATCCGCGGCGACGAACTTCAGGCGCAGCACGCGGCGGGCCACCATGACCAGTTTGGCGATGTCCCCCTCCTGTTTGAAATTGGTGACGTCAGAAAACGTCTGGGCCACCTGATGGCGGGAAAGGTGCATGGCGGGCAGCACCAAGTGACAGGGGCCCTCGTCGCGAAGCTGAAGAATCCATTCTCCAAGGTCGCCTTCCACCACTTCACAGCCTTGGGCTTCAAGAACGGGATTAAGCAGGATTTCCTTGGACGTGAGGGTTTTGGTTTTACTGACCAGCTTGACGTTATGTTCTTTGGCGATGTTGGCAATAATCGCGTTGGCTTCCGCGCCGGTAGCCGCATAATGGACGATGGCTCCGCGTTTTGTAGCTTCCCTTTTGAATTGCTCAAAGAGTTCGTCATAGTGATCCATGGCGTAATCTTTGGCTGCGGCGTTACCGGCTACGATTTCCTTTTCGTTGATCACAGAGAAGACTCTCTCGCGCGTGGTCCGGTAATTCACGGCAATTTTATCAAGCGTTTCGCGAAGGAATGAATCGGCAAGGGCCTGCTTGAGGTCCTCATGATAGGTTACTTTAGTTTTTCCAGCTGATTGCATGCGCTTATTCCTCCGTTACAACAAGGTGAATGATAAGAGAACCGTGAACGCCGATGGCAAGCACCCGTTCAATATCAGCCGTACGGCTGGATGAGGAAATAAAGTCCGTGTACATGGGGCCGGAATGGAGCTCCACCAGGTAATCCGTGAGATCAAAGGACGTTTTGACGAGCCGCGATTTTGGCGCGACAACGACGTATTCTTCGCCGACCGAAAGGGCCAGCCGCACATCTTCGTTCATACAGGCAAACACGAGGGTCGGGTTGTCAGCAATGATCTTGTCCGCAACGACAAAGCCCACATCATGTCCGGCCATCCACGGCCACGCGCGTAAATTGTCGCGACCGACCACAATGCCCTTCTTCGCGCACTGTTTTGACAGGCTCTCAAAGCTTTTATCATCCAAAGCGGGAGCGGCCAGAGTTTTCTTCTCAGCGTGGAGGACTTCCGTCGGTCCAAGACCGCTCAGCTTGCCGTCCTGCATTTTGAGGTAATGCTGGGCCATCTCTTTTTTGTCGCATACATCCACAGCATAGGTTATAGCCTCTTCAAGGTTCTTTAATTCAACCACTTTCATACCGACAGCGGCGGCCTTGGTTTTCAAAAGTTCCAATGTAGACTCTTCTACGTTTGCCATGTAAGACTCCCTTGCGACGACACGAGAATTCCGTGATTCTTTTCAGGGCATTCTTTTCACGCCGCGGTTTGTATGATGCTTTTCAGTCATATCAAGCAGTCCAATCCACAACTCAGATGTCTCTCGCTTCAAGCGCGCTCAGACGCTTCTTTCGCCGTGTGTCGGCAACAGTTCCCTCCTGTCTCTAAATAATTTTTTTTTCCTCTCGCCAACAGTCAACTAATAAAATTCGTTCCGTCTATTGCAAGCAACCGCTCCCGGCACGTAGGCCTTTTTTCCGCACCCGCTTCGCTTTCATTGACAAAGATTCCCTGCTCATCCACGAATAGAAGAAATTTCAATGAAGCCGTTCTCGCGGAGATAGCGCCGCGCGCGCCCGTGGCCATGCGGGTTCAGCCGGTTTTTCGGGAAAATCGCCAATACCATTATAGCCGCTGCTTTTGATCAAAAACAACGGACACCAAAATCTCGCCTGTTCGGGAAAACTCCCCTGAACACCTGATTACCATATTAGCCGCGCCCGTTAAGCAGGGCGTAATGCTACATGCACTTACTCCCGCTTTGTTCGCTCCGCACACCCGGAGGCATTCATTTTCGCCGCTGCCCCTCGGGGTGACGCGGCGGCGGCGGAGCGAGCCGAAAAGGTATTTTTCGGCGGAACGGTCTCCATAAAGCAGCCATTGGCCGACTTATGATATAACTTGTAGTAAAGATATCTGAAACAAAGGGCTTTTTGCAACTGTAACTTTTGATAAAAAAGTTAATATATTTAATGGGAAAGTAAAATGCATGAAAAAAAATTTCCTCTATTAGCTTTACCTCTATTTAGGGGACATAATACTAATTATCATCTTTACATTTTGGTCCCCGCTGCGGCATGAGTAACGGCGATGGATTTCTTTAAATGGCCCTATGCAAAGATTCTTCTTTCTCCGGAACGCCGAGGATGTGCGCATGGTTCGGCATGAGGCAGTGGGCCTATATGGCGATCCCCTCCCTGGCGCTCCACTCTCTCAGCAGTTCAAGATAGGCGCCATAGTCTTCGTCGGAGAAAAAGACCGTCTGGCGACGGTTTCCGCGTTGGGTGACGTGGAGGGCGACCCCGGCCGCCACTATACGTGCAAGTCTTGCCATGAGCGAAAAATATCAGCAGCTCGGGAGACAGTCAGTTGAGTATTGCGTCCCTCAAATTCTCTCAGCCGTCCGCATCGGTCAGGCCCACAAGATCGTACGTGGACGCTTCCGTAATATCGGCGTCAACCAAGGCGCCGGGAAAAACGCCCGGGCCACTGACATAGGTGATGCCGTCGCTTTCCGGCGCCTGAAACCACGCTCTGCCCACGTGCAGTCCGGGCCACTCTCCGTGCGCTTTGTCCACCAGCACATCCAGACGCTGCCCCACATAGGCCGCAAGGATAGCCTCGCTGATTTCTCCCTGCATGTTCATGAGGCTGTCGCGGCGCCATTGTTTTTCCCTGTCCGGCACCTGATCGGGCATGGCCGCCGCCGGCGTGCCCTCTTCAGGTTGATAGGCGAAAACTCCCAGATGATGAAAACGAACCTGCCCGATAAAATCGCATACGCGTGTAAAATCCTTTTCCTTCTCGCCCGGAAAACCCACGATGATGCTGGTGCGCAAAGCGGCGAGAGGGAAGAAAGAACGTATGCGTTCGACAAGCGCGCGCGGGCTGCGGGCAAAAGGACGTCCCATACGGGAAAGCACCTTGGGGGCGGCATGTTGTAACGGCACATCAAAATAGGGAACAAAAGGGGATCCTGCCGCCTGAAGAAAACGCAAAAGATCGGGGCTAAGCCCGGCGGGATACAAGTACATCAGGCGCAGGCGGACAAGGCCGGATAAAGGAAGAAGCCGTTCAAGCAAGATCTTGAGCCCATGCTTCATACCGAGATCCCGCCCCCAGACGGTGAGATCCTGCGCCACCAGAATCAACTCCTTTACTCCCTGCTCCAGAAGAAAACGGGCTTCTCCGAGTAAACGTTCCGCCGGAATGCTGCATAAAGGCCCACGAATGGAGGGAATCGTACAAAATGAACAGGCATGGCGGCAGCCGTCGCTGATTTTGAGCCAGCCGTAAGCGGGGCCTGTGGACAGCAGCCTGGGGAAAATGCCCGGAACGGCGCCGGTCAGACCAAGCGCGGCCGAGAGCTTTTCAGGCCATAAGGCCAATTCCCGGTTATCAAGAAGCAAATCGACTTCCGGCAATTCCGGGGCGAGGGTCTTATGGCCGTATCTGCCCACAAGACAACCGGCTACGGCCAGCAAAGGACGCTTTCGTTTCGGCAGACGTCCGACGCGGTCGATCGAGTCCATGACGACGCGCACGGATTCTCTGACCGCCGGGGCGATAAAGCCGCATGTGTTGATAAAAACGCAATCCGCATCTTCAATCCGCGGCACTATACGCACCAAACCAAGGGTGCCAAGGGTTCGTTCGGTATCCACCCTGTTTTTCGGGCAGCCGAGGCTGATGGAAAAAATGCGTATCATTACACAATTCCTAGCATTAAAAAGTTAGCCGGGGCAAGCGCCTTAACACTCTCCACGGCATCGCGCGCTTGAGAAATTTCATTGTAGTAATTTACACTTGTATTTTTGTCGAGTATGAGAGTAAG
Organism: Desulfovibrio sp.; assembly: GCA_031279825.1. Taxonomy (GTDB): domain Bacteria; phylum Desulfobacterota; class Desulfovibrionia; order Desulfovibrionales; family Desulfovibrionaceae; genus Frigididesulfovibrio. The sequence continues at coordinate 41,762 of JAITHT010000013.1, forward strand.
GAGAAAATCGGAGCGCATTTTTTCCGCAACGTTCCCTGCTCCTTCTTCGACGCCTGTTCTTACCGTCCTTTTTAGGGAATGATGATCATACTTGGAGGAAGCTTATGGGTTTGCAAAGCCTTATCGAGTACAGCAACCCCGGTGCTAAACGGCTGCTTCTCGGCATAGTGGGACAGGGCCCTTCCCTGGATGCCCTAACGCGAATCCTCGCGCGTGACGACTTCATAGCCGCCTTTCCCTGGGTCAAGGTCGCCGGATGGGTGCCTTCGCCCGGCGTCCAGCCGGACAATTCCTCTCTGGAGATTCCGGCGATTTTGCAAAGCCACCCGTTGTTTCCGGACGTGCCCTCGCTTTTTGCCGCGCGGCCGGGAATATCCCTGGCGCTCGATGTCAGCCATGACTCCCGGCATATGGAAGAATTACGCAAATATGCGCCGCTTAGCGCCTCTCTGGCCACATCAGAAAATATTCTCAGATTCTGCGAGGCGTCGGAAGACGGCACATTAAGCATTGGCGGCGCGGATAACCTGCGCAAGGCGCAAAAGCTGTTCGCTCTGCTGGTGGACCAATTGGATGGAGACATCCTGATAATCGATCGCCATGACATTATTCTTGATATGAACCGTCACGTTTGCGAAAGCCGGGGCTTGACTCGCGCCCAGATTGTCGGCACACCCTGCGCCGAATTGCCTGCCTCTCTGAAGCCCGTCCTCACTGACAAAGCCGTTTCTTCGTATCCCGAGGCAAAACACACCGGGAAAAAAGCGGAAATCACCACTGCTGAAGTCATGGATTCCGGACGAGTCCGCTACATTCACTCCATATGCATCCCTATTGCGGATACATATGGCAAGCCTTTGCAATTCTTGTATATCCGCCGGGATGTAACGGAACAGCAACACATGGAGCAGCGTCTGCAGCAGACGGAAAAAATGGCCGCTATCGGCGAGTTGTCCATGTATATGGCCCACGAAATCCGAAATCCCGTATTTTCCATCGGCGGTTTCGCCAATTCACTTTTGCGCAATCCTTCTCTGGACGATATGGCCCGGGAAAAAGCGCGCGTTATCTATGAAGAATCACGCCGCCTGGACGGTATTCTCGCCAATATGCTCAACTTCGCTCGCCCCATGGAGCAGACCCTCAGCATCTTCGATCCGGACGACACTGCCCGGCAGGCCATTGGACTCATAAATGCGGACAATGACGAGCGCGGTATTGCCACAGTGGTGGATATTCCCCCGCATCTTCCGCATGTGAAGGGGAACCCGGAAACCCTCAGGCAATGCTTGATCAATCTTATAAAAAATTCTGCGGAAGCCATGCCGGACGGAGGCACAATCACCTTACGCGCCCGCCTCAACAGCGGTTTTGTACAGATGGATGTGGAAGATACCGGGATAGGTATTCCCCCCGAACTGCAAGGTCAGGTATTCAGCCCCTTTTATACCACCAAAGAGCAGGGTGCCGGCCTTGGTTTGGCTATGACCCGCAAAATGATAGAAGAAATAGGCGGCAAGGTGACCCTGGCCAGCCATGTCGGCAAGGGGACCCGCGTCAGCCTGATGTTGCCCGTTGCCCTGACGGTGGAAGAGGATACAACTATTCCCGACGCATAAACGCCGCTTTTGAGTCTGTTCTCAAAACGTACGATACCGCGCCCGGAGGTAAACGCCACCCCCCCATGTCTGAACAGACGCATGTAACCGGCCGTTCGACCATAGTCCTGGCCACCCGCAACAAGGGAAAAATCCGGGAATTCTCCGAACTGCTGCTTCCCTTCGGGCTCAAGGTTCTTGGCTTTGATGATTTTCCTCATCTGCCGGAAATACGGGAAACAGGCATGACGTTTGCTGAAAATGCCCTGTTGAAAGCGCGTGAAGCAAGCGAGGTCACAGGTCTTGTTGCCGTTGCCGATGATTCCGGGCTTGAGGTGGATATCCTCGGCAAGATTCCCGGAGTCCGTTCGGCCCGGTATAGCGAACTCCCCGGCGTTCCGGCCACGGATGAAGGCAACGTGAAGAAACTTCTGGCCGCTCTGGAGGATGTGCCGAGAGAACAACGGAAGGGTCGATTCCGTTGTTGTATGGCGGCCTGCGCTCCTACGGGAGAACATCTGCTGGCGGAAGGAAACTGGGAAGGCATGGTGGCGTTGCGTCCCTCGGGTTCCAATGGTTTTGGCTATGATCCTGTTTTCTTTGATGAAGAACAAGGCTGTACTGCGGCTGAAATGCGAAAGGAAGAAAAAAACGCGCGCAGCCATAGGGCCAAGGCCGTCGCCGCATTGCTGCGCCGATGGCCCGCTTTCTGGCGACGTTGGCTGGCCGGATGCGCCCTTGTCAGGTAAATGAGGCTACAGTTTTTTCACCTCTTGCGGTCTGTTTGGGCCAGAGAGCGCGTCACGGCGGCGGCGGCCTGGCGGCTGCCCCCTGAACGCGGACGGAGCCAGGCGGCAAAACGCCGCCGTACCTTGGCCGCCGCACCGGCACGAGCCGCTTGCCAATCCGGCCCGTGTGTCCCTTGTGCGCGAAAGGCTTCCCGCAAACAATCCAGACGCGTATGCAGCGCTTTTACCAGAGCGGCGCGCAGATCCTCCCCTTCGGCCAGCATAACGGCCAGACCCTCGGTAAAAATTTCCCCGCCGACCCAATGAAAGTTGTCAATATGCGGTCCGACAAGAGGGATGACGCCTTGAACCACAGGTTCCAAAAAATTCTGTCCGCCCAGAGGCAGCAGGCTGGCGCCTACGTATACGGCGTCCGCAGCGGCATACAGGGCATGCAATTCGCCGAACGTATCCCACAGGCATACGGAAGGAAAGGCAGCGGAAGCTGACAGCGCGGTCGCGTCACCTGCTCCCTTGATTTCCGAACGCAGATAAAACGGCACTGCCGCCGCCCGCAGCCGGGCTTTCCAGGCGTCCACCCTGTGCATATGCCGCGGAGCCACGGCAACGGCGACAGAATGGCCTCTAACGGATAATACGCGCATCTCCTGCACGACAGGCAGCAGGATATCCGCCTCTTCCTCTCGTACCGAAGCCAGCACAACCAGCAAAACGCTCTCGTCCATGCCCGCCCCGGCCCGAAAAGAGCGGTCTTCATCGTGCTCCATCAGGAGTTCCAGGGATTCCGCCACGCGATCAAACTTAATATTCGGCATGGTGCCCATCCGTTCATCGCAAGCAAACAGGCGGGCGAAGCGACGGGCATCCTCCGGAGAAATCGCCAGAACGAGTTCCGGCGCGTGTTCGCGCCAAAAAAAGGCTATCTTTCGGTATATTCTGAAACTTTTCTCCGTCATGCGGGCGTTAAGCGCCAAAATCGGGATCCCGTTCCTTGCGGCTGCGGCCAGAAGCCCCGGCCACAGTTCCGTCTCCAGCAGAATGATGCGATCCGGCCGGGCAAGAGCCATGGCCCGTTGCATCAGAAGCGGGCTGTCCAAAGGGAAAAAGCGGGGGAAAACGGTAATGTGGGGGGAACGGTGCGGCAAAGAAGCGAGTTTTTCCAGTATGTGTAATCCTTGGCGGGTCCAGGTGGTGCACAGCACATGCACGGGACGATCGGCCAAAACGGGGTGCGCGGCCAGAGACTCTCTAAGTGCCGGGACGAGGGAATGGACCAGCCATGCTTCACCGCCTGAAGCCGCCTGAATCCACAGACGCAAAGGACGGAGGGCATCGGCCCTTGACGCGGGATCGGGCATGCCGCCGGTATACCCGGAAGAACCTTCCGTAACGGGAGGATCGGGCGAACACCCCCAATCAGTGGGGAGCAGGCGCTGTCCGAAATCTTCCCGCAGACGCTTGTGCCGCCGGAGCAAAGGATGCGCCATGCGCCATAACCCGCCATACGCTGCCAGAAACAGGCGGCTCAGCATGCTGCTCATTAATTCCGGCTCCGGAAAGCGGCCGCCGGCCTTACCGTAACAAGGTGCCTATGCGATCCCACTTGATATTCACGAAATTGACGCTGGACCAATAAATAACGGCCGCCCGACCATGGATGGTATCCTTATCAACAAAACCCCAGAAACGCGAATCCTCCGAATAATCCCGATTGTCCCCCATGACAAACACCTTGCCCGGCGGCACGAGAACGGGATTCATATTGTCCCGGCGCGCCGTCGTGCGTGGATCGCCATGAATAACATACTCTTCGTATACGGGCTTGCCGTTGCGGTACAACTGTTTGTCGCGAATCTCAATCATATCGCCGGGAAGCCCCACCACTCGTTTTATGTAATCGACGCTTGTGTCCTTGGGAAAAGGAAAAACAATGATATCTCCATGCTTCGGCTCGCCAAAAGAGAATATTTCTTTTTCTACAAAAGGCAGATGAATGCCGTAGCTGAACTTGGTGACGAACAGTCGGTCGCCGATCTGCAGGGTGTTCAGCATGGATCCCGAGGGTATGATGTACGGCTGAAAGATGAACGAACGGATAACAAGGGCAATCAGCAAGGCAACCACAATGACCTTGACGGTCTCAAAAAAAGTTTGCCAAGGCGTTTCATACATATCAGGCATTTAATCGTCTCCTACTTGCAAGGCGGCAAGAAAGGCTTCCTGGGGCAGTTCCACATTGCCCATACGCTTCATGCGTTTTTTCCCTTCTTTTTGTTTTTCAAGCAATTTGCGTTTGCGGGTAATATCACCGCCATAACATTTGGCGGTGACGTTTTTGCCGAGGGGGGCGTTGCGTTCCCTGGCAATAACCTTATTACCGATGGCCGCCTGAATGATGACTTCGAAAAGCTGGCGGGGGATGGTCCGTTTGAGCCTGAGGGCCACAGCGCGTCCGTGGTGGTAGGCCTTGTCCCGGTGTACGATGACGGCCAGAGCGTCCACGGCCTCTCCGTTAATCAACATGTCCAATTTGACAAGATCCGCCTCCCGGTAGTCTATGAACTCATAATCCATAGAGGCGTATCCCTTGGTGGTGGATTTCAATCTGTCAAAAAAATCGTAGACTATTTCGGCAAAAGGCAGTTCATAGGTAATGATTACCCGATTGGCCGTCAGGTAGCGCATTGCCTGCTGCTGTCCGCGTTTTTCTTCACAAAGCCTGAATACGTTGCCCACATACTCGCTGGGCACGTGAATCTCCATACGCACACAGGGTTCCCGAAAGGCGCGCAATCTGGCGGGATCAGGCAGCTTGGCGGGATTGTCTATACGCAGGTTTTTACCGTCGGAACTGTCTACCTCATAGACTACCGAAGGAGCCGTAGCGATAAGTTCCACCTGAAATTCACGCTCAAGCCGTTCCTGGACGATGTCCATATGCAAAAGCCCCAAAAAACCGCAACGAAATCCGAACCCCAATGCCTGAGAGGTTTCCGCTTCATAGGAAAAAGCGGCATCGTTAAGCTGGAGCCTTTCCAAAGCGAATTTCAAAGCCTCGTAATCGGCGCTGTCCGTAGGGTACAAGCCGCAAAACACCATGGGCTTCACTTCTTTAAAGCCGGCGACAGGTTCGCCGGCGGGCGCATCCGCATGCGTGATCGTGTCCCCCACCCTGGCGTCAGCCAACTCTTTGATATTAGCGCACAAAAAGCCCACTTCACCGGCGCTGAACGAGGAAAAAGGCACAGATTCCGGAGAAAAAGCCCCAAGACGCAAGACTTCATACTCCACACCTGTTGAAAAAAGCCTGATGCGATCGCCTTTCTTCAATGTGCCGTTCATAATCCGGAAAAGGACGACCACCCCCTGATACGCATCATACCAGGAGTCCACAATCAGGGCCGTTAAAGGCGCCGCCGGATCACCTTCCGGCGCGGGCAGGCGCTCGACGATAGCCTCCAGCACCGCGTCAACGCCGAAACCCGTCTTGGCGCTGACAGGGAGCGCCCCGCTGCAATCAAGACCGATGCCCTCTTCAATCTCGCCCTTTACCCGATCGAGATCGGCGCTCGGCAAGTCCACCTTGTTGAGGATGGGAATGATCTCATGGTTATGCTCAAGGGCCAAATAAACATTGGCAAGGGTCTGCGCCTCGACGCCCTGGGAAGCGTCCACCACCAAAAGAGCCCCTTCGCAAGCGGCCAGAGAGCGGGAGACTTCATAATTGAAATCCACATGGCCGGGCGTGTCGATAAGGTTCAGGACGTATTTTTTTCCATCGGCGGCAGTAAAGGGAATACGCACGGTCTGGGCTTTAATGGTAATACCGCGCTCACGCTCAAGATCCATACGATCCAGGTATTGATCCCTGCGGTCACGCTCGGACACGAGCCCCGTCTTTTCCAGAATCCTGTCAGCCAGAGTGGACTTACCGTGATCAATATGGGCAATGATACTGAAATTTCGTATATGTTCCTGCCTGGGCATGGAGTATCTTTCCTTGAACAACAACACTGGGGATGCGGACCTGTGCCGGCATGCGCCGGGACGCCGGGCCTGCCGCCATGCCTGGAGTTTCCATCTGAATTAAAAAATATAGCGGAAAGTAATGGAAAAGTCCACGCTCAAAATACGCGGACGGCGGCTCAATACGGGAAGAGACGGCGGCCTTTACCTTTGATTCGAAGTATTGCGGCAAAATGGCGCCGCCCCATATTGACGGCAAGAAGAATTACAGCGTATGTCTTTGCCGTCATCATCATCGTCCGTCAGAGACAAAACAGCGGATTGATGTCAAGTTGTAACCGACAGTGCATACATCGTGTAAAAAAGGTGCCGTCCCGCAAGGGCTATACACGATGACAACCTGATATGAGGGGGTTCGGATCGCCGTGTGTCGTCCCTCTGCATGCCTCTACAGGAGAGAGTGAGAAATGAAGCTGTTCCGTTTGCCGAAACGGGATCCCGGACGTTTTGCGGAGGATACGCCGCTGCTGAAGATAGTGCGCTACATCCTGATCATCCTGCTGTTCGGCGGAGTGGGACTCGGCGTCTGGCTGAACGGGCAAAAACGGGCGGCCTTACGGGCCAAACCCGTGCCCGAGCTTATTGACAAACGCGGTTCACTCCCGGAGTGCCCGCGGAACATAACGCCTGACGACGCGGGCGGATTTTGCGAAGGCTGCGGCATTTTCGCCGCTGTCGCGCGACAAGATCATGCCGATGCGTGACGTTTCTCGTTACGCGGGGAGGTAGTCATACCATGAGACGCGTTCCCTCCATACCTGAACGAGATCTCCGACGCCTCCCGGCAACGGGTGGGGCAGACGGCGACGCTGAAGTCATTATCCATACCGACGGCTCCTGCCTCGGCAATCCGGGGCCCGGCGGCTGGGGGGCGAAACTCGTCTGCAAGGGCAAAGAGAGGCGGCTTTCCGGCGGTTTTGCCAGAACCACGAATAACCGCATGGAGCTTTACGCCGCCATTATGGCCCTGGACGCCCTTACCCGGCCTTGCGTCGTCACCTTGTACACGGATTCGCGATATGTCCGCGATGCCGTGGAAAAACGCTGGCTGGCCGGCTGGCGCAAAAATACCTGGAAAAAAGCCGACGGCAAACCCGTTCTTAACAGAGACCTGTGGGAGCGCCTCGCCGTCCTGCTGAACAGGCACAACGTGCGGTTGTGCTGGCTGGAAGGCCACGCCGGCCACGCGGACAATGAGGAAGTGGACGCCCTGGCCCGCTCCGCCGCAGCGCGCCCTAATCTGCCGCTCGATCAAGGCTACGACGGATAATGGATTTCCCCGCGCTGACAGACACTCTCATGTCGCCGCTTTGCCGGCTTGTGCTGACGATGGGCGTCGGCATGCTTTTGGCCGGGCTGATTGAAAGTCTGCACTGGACCCGTTTTGCGGCCAGGCTGGCTTTACCCCTGGCACGCATGGGCTATCTGCGGGAGGCGGCCGGAGCATCGTTCTCCCTGGCTTTTTTTTCTCCGGCAGCGGCAAATGCCCTGCTGGCGGACGCCTACGCCGCCGGAACCCTGTCCCGCCGCGAGCTGGTTTTCGCCAATCTTTTCAACAGTTCGCCGGCATTTCTCGTCCACCTGCCCACCGTATTCTCCATGGCATTCGCTTTCCTAGGCTCCAAGGCATACATGTATGTCGGCCTGACCTTCGCGGCCGCGATTTCCCGTACGATCTGCACAGTCATCGCCGGCAGATGTCTGCTTCCCCGACCGGCCCGGACGCTCTCGGACGGCGTTGCCACCGGTTCTCAAAAAAGACATTGGCGGCAAACCGTAAAAGATACCTTGACCCGCTGTAAAAAACGAATCTTCAAAGTGCTTGTCGTCACTATTCCCGTATACTGCGTGTTCTTCGCCCTGCAACAGGCCGGCTGTTTTGCCCTGCTGGAAAAATGGCTTGCCGGACACGCCGGCATGCTGTCCTTTCTGAATCCCCATGCGATCAGCATAATCGCCATATCTCTGGCGGCCGAGTCAGGCGCGGCTATGTCCGCCGCGGCTTCTTTGTCCGCCGGCGGCTCTCTGGCCGATCACGAAGTCATTACAGCCCTTCTGGCGGGCAACATTATTGCCGCGCCCATGCGCGCTTTGCGCCATCAATTTCCCTCCTATGCCGGCATGTTTTCCCCTGGTCTGGCTCTGTATCTCGTCCTGGTCAACCAGCTCTGCCGCGCGGCCAGCCTTATCGCGGTAACAGCTCTTTATTACTGGCATACGGCATGATCCGGATATCGCGCCGAACCGGGAATTCGCAGGCAGATATTGTGTATCAAGATTTTCTTCGATCCAAATGAGGTAGCGAAGCCCTTCAGGGCTTCGCGTCTCGCGCTTGGGAGGGGTTTTTACCCCTCCCAAGCTTTCCGCCCCGGAAAGAAACCCCGCCCTTCAGGGCGGGGTCGGGGCTATACGGCCTTGCGGCCGGGGTTTCAGACCACAAAGGAAGTTCTGATGAAAATGCTCTAAGCTTTGAATACGGCTTCAAACTTAGGAACGACGTCTTTTTTACGGCTCATGACCTTGGGCAGCCAAACGGCTTTATCGCCGTCAACGCCGAAGGCCTTTTTCACAACAGAGGGATCGTCGGAGCAGATAAGCATTTCCGAGCCTTCTTTCATAATATCGGTCAGGAGCAGGAAAACGCTGTGCCGTCCTTCCGCCTTTACCTTGGTGATTTCAGCGGCAAGAGCGGCCTTGACTTTGTCAAGCATGGAGAGATCGATGACTTCAAGCTGGCCGATGCCGATCTTCTTTCCGCTCATATCAAAATCCTTATAGTCGCGGAAGACGAGATCTCGGGCAGGCACACCGTCAACAGCCGACTTGACCTTGAACATGTCCATGCCAAGACCTTTGTAATCGGCGATGCCGGCGATTTTCGCCAGAGATTCGACAGCCTTTTTGTCGTCATCGGTGGTGGTGGGAGACTTGAAGATGACGGTATCGGAGAGAATGGCGCACAGCAGGCCGCCGGCGATATTTTTGGATACCTCCACGCCGTAAAAGTCGTACATGGCTTTGATAACCGTGCCGGTACATCCGGCGGGCCACACCCACATAAGCAGGGGGCTGGAAGTGGTGACATCGCCCAGCTTGTGATGATCGACGATGGCGATGATCTCGGAGTCCTTCACATCAGAGGGCGCTTGCGCCAGATCGGAGTGATCGACCAGAATGACTTGCTTGCCGGCGACGGAAGTTGCCACTTCCGGCTTGGCAAGACCGAATTTGTCGAGAACGAAGGCCGTTTCGGGGGTCACATCGCCTTGTGTGACCGGCTTGGCCTGTATGCCGCGTTTACTCATGAGATCCGCAACTGCGATGGCGGAAATAACGCTGTCCGTGTCCGGGCTTTTGTGGCCTACGACGAGTGCTGCCATGGATGGTCCTCCTACGGGTTATTTTCAGGGTATCAAAAAAACAGTCTCTGCTGAACAATGTGAAACATGCAAAATACGGAATATTAGAGCATTTTCACTTTGAAAATGCTCTGTCAACCGACAGCGTAAGCGTCGGTTGCGCGCACGAGGAGCAGGCGAAACTTGTTTTCGCCGAGGGCGACGAGTGTGGCGTTTCAAAGTTAATCTGCTCCAGAGCAATTTCATTGTGAATGAAATGGTTCTCGCGGCGATTGCATCCAGCGCCGTGCGCCCATGAGGCGCAGGCGAAGTTCATTGTTCATTTTCGCCGGTAGCGCCGAACGGAGCGTCTTACAATCAAAATACTTTTTAGGGAGAAACTTAGGGAAGCACTGATTAATTCGGGGCTCCGCCCCGAACCCCGCTGGGGGGAATAATTCCCCCCAGAACCCCCTTACTATCAGCGTTTCCTGAAGGAAGCCCGCTGGTGCGGGCTTAAAGCCAAAGTGGCGTGACCCCTTTGAAACGCTC
>JAITHT010000059.1 GCA_031279825.1 Desulfovibrio sp.
TGCGTATAAAGAAAACGGAGATACCAGGGAGGCGAAAAAGAAAGGCGTACCTTGGCTCGGGAAAAGCCCACTACCCACCGACAGCGCGGTAGTTGCTGGAAATCTACAATAACGTCAAACGGTATATGCTCTACCGCGCGGCAGGCGGAATTGTGGCCGGCAAGGCTTCCTTCTGTCTGAGCATGGACGGCAACGGCGGCTCGACAATCCCCATAGACGGGAGAGTCTCCTGTTCGGGCTCTTTCGTATGCTCCTTTGCCTGGGCGGGCGCGGATGCGTCTGCAGACGGCACCGGAACTGAAACGGACACATGGGCGGGCGCGGACGGAACAGACGGCGCCTGCTCTTGCAGCGGCGGCGTCAAAGGAGTCTCCGGCGCGGAAGCTCCGCTGGAAGAAGGAAGGGATGAAGGCGTCACGGAAGGCACAGGAAAAGGCACGGGGGTAAACATCAGCCTGGGTTCAGCCTCCGGAGCCGGGGCCGGGGCCGAAATCGGCGCCGCTTCCCGCACAGGCGCGGCAGGCGGCTCCAGCGCCGTACGCGGCGCGGAAGTTTCCGGCTTTGCTCCCGGAAGCGCCGCCGGTTTTTGCGCCGGCGCTTGCGATCGGCTCTTCCTGCCGTAGTCCGAGGGAGATCCTTTGATTTTCACCGGCGCCGGAGAACCAGGCGTAAGCCGCCCTCTTTCGTGCGAAAGAGGCTCATGGGCCGACGGCGGAATATCCAGTTCAGGCGGCGCGGCCGGAGCCGGAGACTTCGGTGGAGCGACGGGGGCAAGAACGGACGGGCGGACGGGCGCGGGAACAGGTATTGCCGGGGCAAGAGGTGCCGGAGACAGGCGCTCGCCGCCGTGGTTCACGCCTGCTGAAACGGCTGCCGGAATGGGCTGGTACGCGGTATCGGACGGAGCGGACGCAAGAGGAGCGGCAGCCTGCATTCCGGAACGCTGACTCACAGGTGCCGCCACCAGGGGCATCTGCGCCGTCTGGAGGAGAATATTGCCGGGCCTGCCGCCGCAGACGTTTTCAATAGTAGCGGCGTTATAAAAGGCAGCGACCGCTTCTTTGCAGCCGAAACGTTTGTGCAGGTGATCATATCTCTTACAGGCCGCCTGAGCTTCCTCGACAATATCCAGACGGTTCACATCCAGTGTATCCATATCTCCGGCACAGCTTTCATAGGATGCATAACGCTTGTCCAGATGGGGAAAATCCTTGCGCGAGTCGTTGCACTCCTGTTCGCAGGCGTCACGCGTGACGTCGTATCGGCTGATCTGCCGGCAGTGCCTTATACAGGTGGCATAAGGCTTGTCCGCGTCGGCGATGACGCCGGCCTCGTTGCCTATACGATGACGGGAGGAATAACAACCCGCAACGATAATCATACTCGCCGCAAGAAGGCCCAGAGAGATGCATAAGTACTGCCAGCGCATGCGCTCCTCCCGAAAATTCTGTTTTCCGCAACAGAGGAATATCCACGCGTCTGTTCCGGTCGGGTAAAAATACCCTATCTTCGGCTTATGCAATATATATGCCGAACAAACGATATCTCCGCCGCCCGCCCTCAAGGCGGACACCGTTTCCGCGCGGCGCACGGGAGCAATCGCCGCGAGAGCAATTTCATTGTGAAATTGCTCTCGCGCCGATTAACTTTGAAACGTTGCACTCGTCGCCCTCGGCGAAAACACGTTTCGCCTACTCCTCATGCACGTAAGCGGCGCTTACGCTGCCGGTTGCCAGAGCATTTTCAAAGTGAAAATGCTCTAAGCAGCAATTCGTTGACAAGAGCAGGATTCGCCTTGCCCTGCGTTTTTTGCATTATCTTGCCGACAAAAAAAGAACGGAGTTTTGTCTTACCGCCTCTATACGCCTTGACTTCAACGGGATTTTCCGCGAATACGGCATCCAGAACGGCGTCAAGCTCGCCGGCGTCGGAAACCTGAACCATGCCGCGTTCCGCCACAAAGGCCTCGGGGGAAGTGCCGCTTGCGAAAAGTTCCGGAAAAATCTCATGAGCCATACGCGCGCTGATGCAATCCTTATCAATAATGGCGGCCAGGCCCGCCAGAGAGGCGGGAGGCATAGGGGCCTCCGCCGGAGAGATGCCGCGGGAGGCGCATTCGCGCAGAAATTCCCCCTGCATCAGCCCGATCAAACGGCGCGGCTGCCTGTAGACGGCCAGAGCCTCCTCAAAATAGTCGGCGGCCGCCTTGTCCGAGATCAGGGCGGAGGCCTCCTCCCCTGACAATCCGAAGTCCCTCATGAAGCGGCGGATGCGCGGAGCGGGCAATTCCGGCAGTTCCTCCCGCCACACGGCCAAACGTTCGGCGGACAAGAGGACGGGAGGCAAATCGGGATTGGGAAAATAGCGGTAATCGTGAGCGTCCTCTTTGGAACGCATGGCCTGGGTCATCTGCTTGACGGCATCGAACAGGCGGGTTTCCTGCAAAACAGGGACGCCGTCTTCCAGACATGCCGTCTGCCGGGAAATTTCGTACTCAATGGCGCGCTGCACGTTACGGAAGGAATTCAGATTCTTAACCTCGCTACGGGTGCCCATACGCGCTTCGCCTTTAGGCCGTATGGAAACATTGGCGTCGCAACGGAGACTCCCTTCTTCCATGTTGCCGTCCGTAGCCCCGATATACACCAAAATGGCGTGTATCTGGCGCATAAACTCGGCAGCCTCTTCGGCACAGCGGATATCCGGCTCGCTGACTATCTCGATGAGCGGAACGCCCGCCCGGTTAAGGTCCACCAGGCTCACTCCTCCCTGACCATGCACGCATTTGCCTGCATCATCTTCCATATGGATGCGGGTAATCCCGATGCGCCGGGTATCGCCGTTTACCGTCACGTCCAGATGTCCGCCTTCACAGATAGGAGGTGAAAACTGCGAAGTCTGGTAGCCGTTGGGCAAATCGGGATAAAAGTAATTCTTGCGCGCAAAGAGCGAATACGCGTTTACCTTGCAGTGCAGCGCAAGCCCGGCTTTAGCCGCCAGTTCCACCGCTTTTTCATTCAGTCTCGGCAAAGCGCCCGGCATGCCGGCGCACACCTCGCACACATGTTCGTTGGGCTGCGCTCCAAAATCCGTCGGGCAGGAGCAAAACAGCTTGGAGGATGTCTTCACATGCGCGTGCACTTCCAGACCGATCACCGCCTCATATGACGCCATAAAAAATCCTCGCTGAAAAATAGGAAACCGGAAGAACGGGAGCAAAGGGCATAGTGCCCCTTGCGGGGTTCGGGACGGAGCCCGAAAGGTTTATTATCGGCCCACGCCGCTTTACCGTGGGACCCAACATCAGCTGACCCGGCTGCCGGGCACGACAGGGGCAGTAACGGAGAGCAATTCAAGGCCTTCGTCTTTACGCACCGCCAGGATCATCCCGCGGGATTCAAGACCGCGCAATTTACGCGGGGCAAGGTTCGCCACAACCACGACCTGTTTGCCGACGATGTTTTCCGGAACAAAAAACTCGGCTATACCGGCAATAATCTGCCGTACTGAGGATTCTCCGAGATCGACCATGACCCGGAGAAGCTTGTCGGCATTAGGGTGAGCTTCACAGGCGGTAACCGTCCCCACGCGCAATTCGAGCTTCTGAAAGTCGGAAAACTCTATAGCGCCGCCGGGAGCCGGGTCTCCGGCGTCCACACGATCGGCGGAAGGACAGGCGGCACCCGAGTTGTTCTTGCCTCCGCCTGCCTCCTCGGTTACGGACCACCCGGGCATGGATGCTTCCGCCTCGGAATCTCTGCGCGGAAACAAATTTGAGAAAGACGCCACGGCGCTTCCCGGCATGAGAGGAACGGCAAAGAGATCTTCCCGATCAAGGATGCCGGAAGACGGCCCCTCCGGCCCGACAGGCAGGCCGAGTTGTTCCAACATGACTTCCGCTTTCCGGGGCATAACCGGCCACAGATGCACCGCCACTATATACATATAGCGCAGCAGAGTATGCAGCACTGTGCCCAGCCGTTCTCCGTCGTTATTTTTAGCCAGATTCCAAGGAGCGGCGGCGTCCACGTATTTGTTCAGGGCACGAACGAGTTCCCACAACGACTCAAGGGCCGCGGAAAAACGCAGTCTGCTGAAAAGATTTTTGAAGTTTGACACGGATTCTTCCGCAACCTTCTTAAGAGCACGTTCCAGATCCTCGTCCGGGCCCGGCTCAGGCACGGCGCTCCGGCAGAACTTGGCGGTCATGGAAAGCACGCGGGAAAAAAGGTTGCCCAAATCATTGGCAAGATCCGCGTTCAGACGAGCCGTCAAGGCTTCTTCGGAAAAGCTCGCGTCGTTGCCGAAGTGCATTTCTCTAAGCAGAAAATAGCGAAAGACGTCATTGCCGAAAGTATCGGCCATTGCCAGAGGAGCGATCACATTGCCCAGAGACTTGGACATTTTCGTATCGCGAACAAGCCAGTAGCCGTGCACGTTCAGATGGCGGAACAGCGGCAGATCGGCGGCTTTGAGCATAGTCGGCCAAAACACGGCATGGGGCTTAAGAATGTCTTTGGCCACCAAATGTTCGCTCTGCGGCCAGTATCTCCGAAAATCCGGAGACTCCGGCCCGCCCAAAGCGCTTATATAGGCGAGCAGAGCGTCAAACCAGACATAGCAAACGTATTGCGGATCAAAGGGCAGTTCTATACCCCAGGTAAGACGACTTTTCGGACGGGAGATGCACAGGTCGTCCAGAACGCCGCTGTCAAGCAGGGCAAGCACTTCCGTACGGTAGCGCTCCGGTCTGATGAAGTCGGGTTTTTCCAGAATATGCTGTTTCAGCCAGTCCTGATAGCGGGACATGCGAAAAAAATAATTGCGCTCGCTGATAAGTTCCGGCTTTGTCAGATGTTGGGGGCAAAGGCCGTTCTCAAGTTCTTTCTCCGTATAAAAACGCTCGCAACCGTAACAATAATGACCGCTGTATTCGCCGAAGTAAATATCGCCGGCGTCGTGCACCTTCTGTAAAAAAGCGCGCACCACGGCTTTATGCGATTCGTCGGTGGTGCGGACGAACCCCGCGGGCGCGACGTCCAGACGGGGCCAAAGAGAACGGAAGGCGGCGCTGACGTCATCCGCCAGCTTTTGCGGGGAACTGCCCGCCTTTTCTGCGGCTTGCACTATCTTATCCCCATGTTCGTCGGTTCCGGTAATAAACAGGGAATCCTTGCCCATGAGCCGCTGGAAACGAACCAGAGAATCGGCGACAATGGTGGTGTAGGCATGCCCGAGGTGCGGCAGGGCGTTAACATAGTAAATGGGAGTGGTCAGATAGAATGCTGTCACGGTTGATCTCCGGCTATCCGTACACGGGAGCGGCGTAATTTTGAGAAGTATGCCCGGGGCGGTGCCTCAGGGCTTCGATGGAAGTGCGGATTTACGGCACAATATCGTCTTCCGGCAAAGGCGGCGCTTTCTCCGGGGCATTCGATCCATCTCCTGGAGGCAATCCGGAATCGCCGTTTGCGGACACGTCTTCTCCATACCCATCCGCATTTTCATCAAAATCAAACGATTCCATGCTGTTATCACGATGCTCCCATACAGCGGGAAAATCATCGGCATCCTCCGCGGAATCAGCGTGCGGAAAATCGTCCGGTCGGGATTCCGCATGTTCTCCGGCGTGTTGCCTGCCCTTACCGCCGAAACGGCCTTTAGCCGCCTCCCCGTAAGCAGCGCGCCGGGAGTGCGTGGCGCGTTGTATTTCAGAAGGCCGCGCGTCAAGGCGACGCGGCGCGAGAGCTTCCCATGCATCCAGGGTGAATTCGCTTTCTTCCCTGGCGTCGGAAGACACGATAATATTCCGGGTAAACATATTCGCCCGTATAATTTTAAACGTCCCGGCCGAGGTCGCGTACTTCTTGCCCAGTTTGGGACAACGCCTGTTAAACTCCTCGTAATTGCTCTGCTCAAAGGACAGGCAACACAAAAGCCGCCCGCACATACCCGAAAGCTTGGCCGGATTCAAGAACAAATTTTGTTCCTTGGCCATTTTTATGGTTACAGGCGCAAATTTACGCAAATATTGATGACAGCAACATACCATGCCGCAATTGCCGATCCCGCCGATCATCTGCGTTTCATGACGTACGCCTATCTGGCGCAGTTCAATACGGGTCCGGTAATTACGGACCAAATCCTTGACCAGATCCCGAAAATCAATACGCGCGGGAGCGGTAAAATAAAAAACTATCTTGCTGCGATCATGCAACACCTCAACATCCACCAGTTTCATATCCAGTGAATACTGACGGATACACGTGATGCAAAAGGCCGTGGCTTCATCAGCGAGTATGCGGTTCTCCGCGTGCAAAGCGATATCCTGAGCTGTGGCCGGAGCAATCACTCTGCCCGGAGGCGGCTGACTTGCCGTTTCTCCCGCCGCGGACGTATCGCCGAAAAAAATGCTATCCACCTCGCCGAATAAAGACCCTTGCTCAAATGCAACGATGACCTTGCTCCCCACCCGCACCGGCAATTGATTATCGGGAAAGAAAAACACCTGACCCGCCTTGCGCAAGCGGACACCGAGAAAACGCGCCGGTTTCGGCCCGTCCGCATCCTCCCGGAGGAATAGACTGTGGAGGGGAGCATCGCCGCTTCTCTCCTCGAAAGCCGACGTCTCTCCCTCACTCTCTTTTTCAGAAAGCGGAAGCTCGCTTCCAGCATCGTTTTCAGAGACAAACAGCCCGCCGCTGTTTTCGCCTTCTGACAACAAGGCATCAGCGTCATCGCCTGAGACGAAGCTTTCGTCGCCATATTCATTTTCGCGGGCGGAGCCGCCCTCTCCGACGCCGCTTTTGCCGGCGGCGGGAAGATTCGCTTTTCCACCGTTTTCACAAGCGGAAAAAACGCTTTCGGAATCCTCTGCCTCCTTTGCCGGACTTGCCCGGACAGACGGGTGTTCCGGAGAAGCGGACGCGCTCCCTCCTATGCCGCCGTCGGGCGCATCCGCCAGACACTTTTCCGATCGGGCGACATCGGCCGCATTTTGCTCCAGGGACATATTCATGCCTGTTGCCTCATCCTCACGTTTACCGGAGCAGTTTGCCGCTTCCGCCACAAGAGACTCTCTTCATGTTTCCAACTGTACGGCATCACTCAGCGCGTTTTTTTGACCGTTGCGGGATTTTCTCTTTTTCTCGCCGCGCTGTCAATGAATACGCGCCGGCGGAACGTTTCTTGTCCTGCCCGCTGAACTCGCGCTGCATAAGCAGCTTCAGCAAGGCGGAGGCCATATCCACGCTGCCGGCATGCTCGTTTGAAAAACGTTCCACCATGTCGGCGTAACGTTCAAGGGAACCCGCCTCAATGGTCGCGCGCACCTTGTCGAGCAGGCGGCTTGTTCGAATATTCGCCACATCGCGCGGGGAAGGCAGTTGACTCTGGCGTATACGAGCCTTGGTGTAGCGGACGATATCCCGCAACTTGTATCGATCGCGGGGGGAAACAAAGGTAAAGGCGCGGCCCGACTTGCCGGCGCGGCCGGTACGACCGATGCGGTGCACGTAATTTTCCACATCATTGGGAATATCGTAATTGACCACCGCATCCACGTCATCCACATCAATACCGCGCGCGGCGACGTCCGTAGCCACAAGAACCTCTATGCCGCCGGCGCGGAAACGCCCCATGACCCGATCCCTCTGCATCTGGGCAAGATCACCGTGCAGGGCGTCCGCCTGATAACCGCGCATTTGCAGATGCGCGGCGACATCATCCACCCCGCGCTTGGTGGAACAGAATACCAGAGCCTTATGAAATCCTTGGGAGTCAAGCAAAAGACACAGGGCATCCGTTTTCTGATGGACGTGAACATCATAATAGACCTGATCGATACTCGGCACGGTGAGATGTTTCGGGGCGACCTTCAGAATTTCCGGAGTATCCAGAAAACGCTTGGCTAACTCCGCTATATCCGGAGGTATGGTGGCGGAAAAAAAAGCGCCCTGGCAGCACTCGGGCGTTTGCTCCAAAATCGCTTCGATATCGTCGCGAAAGCCCATATCCAGCATTTCATCCGCTTCATCAAGCACGGAAATCAATACCTGACCGAACCGCAACGTGCCGCGTTCCATATGATCCATGACGCGACCCGGAGTACCCACGATGATCTGCGCGCCCTTGCCCAGAGAACGGATCTGACGCTCAATGGGCTGTCCTCCGTAAACGGCGAGGGCAAAGATGCCGCGCTTATGCACGGCCAGTTTGTTTATTTCTTCGGCCACCTGGACGGTCAGTTCACGGGTGGGACAGAGCACAAGCGCCTGGGGCGCTTTGTTACGCGGATCAATCTTTTCAAGGAGGGGAATACCGAAGGCGGCGGTTTTCCCCGTACCGGTCTGCGCTTGCCCGACCACGTCGCAACCGGCAAGCAGACGGGGTATCGCCAACTCCTGGATGGGAGAGGCCTCTTCAAATCCCATTTCTTTCACAGATCGCAAAATCTCTCTGGAAAGGCCCAATTCTTCAAATCTGGTACTCATCGGCGCACGCGCTTCCTCCAGGCGCCGCTATCAACGAACCGGCAACGCCCTGCTTTGCCGCCCCGCAGCAGCGATCCGCCGCAGAACAGCCTCTCATTCCCGCCGGGCAACGCCCCGGGAAACAGACGGTTATCATGAAATCGTTCCCGCAGCCCCTCTCAGACAGGCAGTTCCAAACTCTGACCTGGCATTAAGGACACAAAACGGCAGTCCGGAGAGATTTTCGCCAATTCTTCAACAAAGCCGCGGCTGTCTTGCTCCAGCACGGGAAACGTGCCCCAATGCATGGGAATGACCGCCTTGGCTCGAAGCATTTTTGCCGCCAGCGCCGCCTGGCGCGCATCCATAGTGAATACCCCGCCCGTGGGCAACAGGGCCAGATCAATGGCATACAACTCGCCCCAAACGCTCATGGAAGAAAAAATACCGGTATCGCCGGCGTGATAAATGGTGTAGCCGTCGGCGAGAACGATGATATACCCCACCGGAGCGCCCGCCTCGGTGGTATGATGGGCCTGGGTCATGGTCACGGCGAGATTTTTCAGCCTGACGGTTCCCCCTATGTTGAAGCCGATGCCGTTGACGATCTGCTTCTCCGGCACTCCCAGCCGCTGTATGACCTCGGCTGTGCCCACCACCGCGCCCAGCATGGCGCCCGTATGCCTGCAAATGGTCACGGCATCGCCCATATGATCGCCGTGCATATGGGTCACCAGCACCAAATCGGGAGGCTCTATGGCCTTCCAGGTAATTTGCGAATTGGGATTGCCGGTGAAAAAGGGATCTATAATCACATTGCCGTCCGGACCGCTGATCTGGAAATTAGAGTGTCCATGCCACGTAATGGCCGATGCCATGTTCTCCTCCTCACTAAATACACTGTCCCGTAGTCAAACCGGTGCTTGACGGATCGTTCAACAAAAAACACGCTTTTCGATTCGCTCCCGGTGGCTGCATCGCCCGCCAGGGCAATTTCAAAGTGAAATGAAAACGCGGAAACAGCACTGCAGCGCCCGACGAATCTCTTGACAGACGCCCATGCAAGGACTATCAGGAACCCTTGCGGGCAATTAGCTCAGTTGGATAGAGCGTTGGCCTCCGGAGCCAAAGGCCGCAGGTTCGATTCCTGCATTGCCCGCCACCGGATCCGGAATATCTACCCTCAATACTTTCCCAACGCCGGTGATTCTTCCCCGTCGGCTATACCATATGCCGTTACGCAAAATTAGAGCAGATCAACTTTAAAACGTTGCACTCGTCGTTTACGACGAAAACACGTCTCGCCTGCCCCTCGTGCACGTCAGTCAACGCTTACGCTGCCGGCCTCAGGGCATGTTAACGCTATGCCTTTTTGCCCTCCGGCTGCGCCGGATTGTGTCTGCCATCCCGGTCAAATACCGTTAAGAATATATTCCCCCATGGCAGACTCATCTTCCTTGCCGGAGAACAAAAATTCTATAGTGTTAACACGCCCTGGAGCATTTTCAGACTGAAAACGCCAGAAACAGTTTACGGCCTTTGCAAATCCGCGATGAGTTGTTCCAACTCGTGCGCCAGTTGTCCCAGCGCTTCCACGGCCCGTTCGGCCTGGTGCATGACTTCGGAGGTTTCCGCAGCGATACGGTTCACCTCCATGGTGCCCCGGCTCACCCGCTCGCTGCCGGCGGCCTGCTCCTCGCTGGCTGTGGCGATGTCGTGCACCTGCGAGGCCGTGGCATCGGAAATCTGCAGGATTTCATGCAAGGATTCCTCGGCATCCGTCGCCAATCCGGTGCTGCGCTGCACCGCGTGGGCGGCTTCCTCCATGCCGCCCACGCTGTCCTTGATGCGTAGCTGGATGGCCTGAATGGCGGAACCCACATCCTTGGTGGCTCCCACAGTTTTTTCCGCCAGCTTGCGCACCTCGTCGGCCACAACCGCGAAACCGCGCCCAGCATCGCCCGCCCGGGCGGCTTCAATGGCAGCGTTCAGGGCCAGCAGGTTGGTCTGGTCCGCAATGTCGGTAATCATGGTCATCACCTGGCCGATGCCCTGCGCCTGACTACCCAGATCGGTAATGGCGGCCTTGAGCTGCGTAGCTTTGGCCTCTACCTCGGCGATGGAATCCTTTACTCGCCGCACCCGTGCGACCCCGTCCTCGGCCTTGTGCTTGGTTTCTTCCGCGTTACGGGCGCTGTCCGCCGAGGTGCGGGCCACCCGTGCCAAGCTGTCATTCATGCCTTCCATGGCGACGCTGGTTTCATCCACGTGACGCACCTGGGAAGCCGCGCCGCGCACGGCCGCGCTGATATAGTCCGTCAGAGAATCGGCGGCCTGCCGGGTTTTAATGACTATGCCCTCCAGCCGCTGCGCTGCCAGCATCATGCCCTCGCCTTTGGCCTTTTCCGCTTCGCGACGAGCTGTGTCGGCCTCGGTCAGAGCCTTGTTGGCGTACCGGGTTTGCCGCTCGGCTTCGGCGGCTTTCTCCTTGGAGGTGGCGACAAGCGCGCTCAGTTCCTGGATCATGCGCTCAAGGTTCATATGCAGGGCCGCCATTTCCCCGGAGAAGTGCCGTTTGGACGGCAGAGCGTCGAAATCGCCGCCGGCAATGGACGCCGCCGCGCCTACCAGCATGTTGACGGGACGGGTGATGGAGCGAGCCAGCAAAACAATCACCACGATGAATACGGCGCAAATGACCAGTCCCACGGCAATCAGCCGCCAGACCATGCCGGCGGAAATAGCGTGCACCTCTTCGGTGTCGATGATGACGGCGATTTTCCAGCCCAGAGCCTGCGAGGTGTAAATGGCGATGTTGCGTTTCCTGCCGTCGATTTCGCCGCTGAGAAAATCGCCCGTCCGGTCCATGATGCCCTCCAGTAGCGGCATGCCGGCCTGGGCCAGAGGCTTCATGAAATTATCCGAATGCGCGGGGTCGGCCAGGATGACGCCATCCTTGTCGAAAATCATGGCATAGCCGGTCCGGCCTATTTTCAGTTCGTTCACGTACTTGCTCAGCGAGGAGAGATCCAGATCAATGCTGAGTACCCCTGCCAGGCCGCCGTGCGGGTTGTAAATCTTGGAGGTCACGCTGGTGACCAGCGCACCCGAGGAGGACGTGTACACCTTACTGACGTTGATATCCACCGGAAGAGCCGTGGCCTCCACATACCACGGTCGTTTGCGGGGATCGTAACCGGGACCCAGCGTATCCTTTTCCGGAGCCTGCACAAAACCGCCGTCCGCCGCTCCCATGAATACCAGCCCGAAATTGGAGTCGACCTCGCGGGCGGCCATGAACAAGCGGTAGACCTGCTGCTCGTAGGGATTGTGCTCCTTATAGAGGAGAGTGGTGGGCCGTGTCGTCCGAGCATAGCTGCTAAACTCGCCCACGCCGTTTTGCAGCAGCGGATCTTTAGCAAGGCGTTCCGCGGCGTGCCGTCCGCTTTGCACGTACTGGCTGAGCACGGCGTCGATACGGCGCAGTTCGGAAACGGCCTGCTGCTCAAAGGCCAGTTCGGCGTAGTTGTTGAACTGTACCGAAGCCAGCACGGCCATGCCTGATATGGCGATGACGATACCGGCGACAAAAAACAAGATAAGCTTGCCTCTAATACTCATAGGATATCTCCGTCGGGATATCTCGGGCAAACGCGGCTGTATCGTACACGACGTACAAGCGGAGCTAGAGCAGATTAACTTTGAAACGTTACACTCGTCGCCCTCGGCGAAAATAAGTTTCGCTTACTCCTCGTACACGAAAGCCGGCACTTACGCTGCCGGTTGCCAGAGCATTTTCAAAGTGAAAATGCTCTGTACCACATCTTTTGCCGGTCGTCTAACGGATGCAGGACACATTTTTCGATTGAAAGGCTCTTAACGATACACAAAACGCATCAGAAAAACGCGCTGAAAAATGAACCTTCGAGAAGTCCCTAAAAACGAGAAAGGGAACCTTATCTCTCAGATTCCCTTGGGGTACCTCGTTTTAAGTGGTCGGGATGAAAGGATTTGAACCTTCGACCCCCTGAACCCCATTCTATGTATCCTGCCCCAAAGCAAAGTCTGCGTTCACTTTCTGCTGGTGGCTTGTATATAAGTGAGCTTTTTTGAGCCTTTAGGTAATTTTTTGTATACCCTGAATAGCAAGTTTCACCAGCGGCCTGAACTGTAAAATATCAAACCTCGTTTTGCAAGATTTCAACGACTTCGGAATCGGATATGCCAAGGTAGCGCATGGTGACAGTCGGAGAACCATGATTGAAGCGTTTACAAAGGACTTCAAAGCCGACACCATATTGAG
This sequence comes from Desulfovibrio sp., assembly GCA_031279825.1. GTDB lineage: Bacteria > Desulfobacterota > Desulfovibrionia > Desulfovibrionales > Desulfovibrionaceae > Frigididesulfovibrio. The sequence goes on from JAITHT010000059.1 coordinate 12,775, forward strand.
TGCGTTGGATGTAGCCAAAGGTTTTTCGGAGGGTGTGTGCTCCATAGTTTCCGGGTAAATTGATGGCTCTGGCCCAACCCTTGACCATCCGATTCACGGTCTGGACAGTGAGCGGCCTGTTCTCTCCGGTTC
>JAITHT010000027.1 GCA_031279825.1 Desulfovibrio sp.
TGAGCCCCCTGCACCCCGCGTACGTTTTCAGCCGCTTTGCGGCTGAAAAATAGTAAGGGGGTCTGGGGGAATTATTCCACCCGGCGGGGTTCGGGGCGGAGCCCCGAATTAATCAGTGCCTAGGTTTAGTGGCTTATCAGCAGGGTATACGTTCTAAGAAATACGCTCTGTGGAAGGATCCCACGACTTGCCGTCGCTCTCCTCGACGTATTGTGTATGGCAAATTTCGATACTTTAGAGATAGTTTCGGAGGAAGCGTTATTTGACGGACCTAAAGAAAAAGCCGTATTGATAAATAAGGACTAAAAGGATAAAAACTTGTTACTATGATGGCACGGCGAATACTTTTTCTGGCTCCGGCCCAAAGTGTTACACGCATTTTCCCGCAACTGCGCGATGCCGGGGTGGAAGTGGGTATCGCCGAAAATCTCAAGGGCGCATCCGCTTTCATGCGTAAGGGAATGCCTGGTCTTATTCTTTCGCGCCCTGTCCTGCCGGGATATCGTATAGAAGATCTTTTGAGTGTCGGGCAGGACGATCCGCAATTTCCTCCCGTCATTGTTTTTGCCGATCGGATTTTTCCTGAAGAGGCCACACGCATGCTGGCGTTAGGAGCTAAGGACTACTGGAGCGAACCTTTGAGTTTTGAAAAGCTTCAGACCGTTATGCCTGAATATAAAACTCAGTTCGCGTCCGTGCCCTCTTCTACCTTAGGTGGACGCACTCCCGCGTCTCCGCCGGAAGGCCCTCGTATTGTGGGCAATCATCCGAGCATGCAGAGGGTCTTGGCACTGGCAAAACAGGTCGCTCACTCCAAGGCGACTGTGCTTATTTCCGGCGAGTCGGGCACAGGTAAAGAAATGTTTTCGCGTTTCCTGCATGCCCACAGCGACCGTGGAGATAAGCCCTTTGTAGCCGTCAATTGCGCCGCGCTGCCGGAACATTTGCTGGAAAGCGAGTTGTTTGGACACGAAAAAGGAGCTTTTACCGGCGCTATTGCCCGTAAACTCGGCAAATTTGAATTGGCCACCGGTGGCACGATTTTATTGGATGAAGTTTCTGAAATGGAGCTTGGCCTTCAAGCCAAGCTTTTACGTGTGCTTCAGGAGGGAGAGATAGATCGCGTCGGCGGCATGGAAACCGTTAAGGTAGACGTGCGCGTGCTCGCGACTACCAACCGGAATCTTGAAGAGTGGGTAAAGGAAGGTAAATTCCGGCAGGATCTCTTTTTCCGTCTTAATGTCATTCCCCTGCGTTTGCCCTCCTTGCATGAACGGGGAAATGACGTGCTCATCCTGGCGCATTTTTTCATCAACATGTATGTGCGGGAATATTTTCTCGCTTCTGTGGAATTATCTGAAGACGCCACAAAGTGGCTACTTGATTATGCTTGGCCGGGTAATGTGCGTGAGTTGCAAAATCTTATGGAGCGGGCTGTCCTTCTTTCAGGGGGACAGCCCGTGACGCCCCGCCACTTCCTATTGGAATCGGATGAATGGCCTTTGTTTATGGAAGACGGAGAATACTCCTTATCTTCCGATACGGCGGGAAAAGAAGGTAATGACAGCGATGGGGCGGCTGTTTTCCCAAAAGAGGGAAGTATTCGCAAAGAAGATGCCCTTTGTGCGTCAGGCGAGACAGCGGGTAATATTTTCGCCGGCGGGGTCATTCCCTTACATGAGATGGAGCGTATCATGATCAAAAAAGGTCTTGAGCAGACCAGCGGCAATAGAACGCAGGCTGCTGAACTATTGGGGATTTCCGTTCGAACCTTGCGGAACAAACTTAATGAATACCGCATGGCGGGCGAGGATATAGAGGGATAGGGCGGGCGATACCGTAATGCCGGATTGATCGTCGTCATACATCAGCGTCATACTTTATCGATAGGTTCGCTATGCCCGTGAGCGTCAAGCTCATGGGATTGCCGGGTATTGTCAGGCTATCATAATTGTCTATTGTGGAGAGAAGTATATGTTGGATTTCATTAGGGACAGGGCGAAGTCTTTCAGCGTTAAACTTATTTTCGGGATCATCATCGTTGTCTTTGTTTTTTGGGGCGTGGGCAATATTGATAGTTCATCCACAGGCGCTTTAGCCGTGGTGAATGGTGAAAATATTACTATTCAGGATTTTAATAAACTTTTTCGACGGGAAGTTCAGGAACTGAAAAAGGCCGCGCCGGATATCCTCAACGATCCGGCTCAGCTCAGGGAACTCAAACAGCAGGTGTTGGCCCGGATCATCACCTCTCGTTTGCGCCGGCAGGAAGCGACCCGTCTCGGCCTGACCATTACGCCTCATGAATTAAAGCTTGTCTTGGCGGGATTTGCCGTTTTTCAGAACGCGGAGGGAAAGTTCGACCCCGAAGCATACAAGCGGGTACTGGCCTCTCAAGAAATAAGCCAGGGGGAGTTTGAAGCCGACTACAGTAAAAACCTGTTGGAAGAAAAGCTGTTGCGGGACATTGTCATGAGTGTGGACGTAAGCGAGATGGAGGCCAGAACAATTTACTCTTTCAGCTTGGAAAAACGGAAAGCCGAATATGTGTTTTTTAGCGCCGCCGATTATACAAAAAACGTTGCTATCTCGGATGAAGAAATAAATCAGCACTATACAGAAAACAAAGACTCCTTTAAAAAACCGGAGATGCTTAACCTTGAATTTTTACGTTTGACCGCGGAAAGTCTGGCTTCCGGCTATCCTGTATCGGATCAGGAAGTAGAGGACTATTACGCAAAGAATAAGTTGCGTTTTTTTCAGCCGGAAAGCTTTCAAGCCCGGCATATTTTTATAGCGTGTCCGCCTGACGACGCCGAAACCTCCGGTGTGAAAGAAAAAGTGCGGCAAGCGCGATCCGCCATTGAAGAGATTGCCGCGCAGCTCGTAAAGGGAGAGAACTTTGCCGCCATCGCGGCCGCGCGATCCGAGGATAAAGAATCCGCCGTCGAGGGCGGGATGCTCGGTTGGCTCCATAAAGGGCAGCTTGGTTCCGATGTATTTGATGATGCGGCGTTGCGTCTGGCACCCGGAGAAATCAGCAAACCGGTGCGTAGTGAGGTCGGTTTCCATATTATTAAGCTGGAAGGAAAGAAGAATGCCTTTACTCCTCCGCTGACCGACGTAAGACAAGAGATCGTCGCTGTAATTGCACAGGAAAAGGCTGATGAGGACTTTAAAAATGTGGAAAAAGCCGCTGAAGACGGTTTGGCCATGCATGTCTCCTTTGCCGACTTGGCGAGGCAATTTCGTGTGGAAGTAACGACAACCGGTCTACTGCCTCAGAACGAGGCTGAGGCTAAACTATCGCTGCATAAAGATTCCCGTCAGATATTGAAAGATGCCATACATGATTTTACGACCGCCTCAGCTGGGCAGGGTACAACATCTTCATCCTCCATGACTGTGCCCACGCCTTTGAGTATTGACGGCGGCATAGCCTTGATTCGTATTGTGGAGGCGAAGCCCGCGTTTATTCCTCCTCTTGATGATGTGCGCGATACTATCGCCGAGCAAGTGAGATTTCGTAAGGCTATGACCATGGCTCGCGCTACCGCCGATGACGCGCTGCCTTTGTTTGCGGGAAAGGAAGCCCCTAAAAAGTATAAAGAAAAACTTAAGGAAAGTGGTCCGGCGGTTCGCTTGTTTCCGGAAGTATCCCCTCTTGGCCTTATGCCGGAATTAGTAAACGGGCTGTTCGCTTCTTCGGGCGAATGGCTGCCCGAGGTTTTCACCGGCGCTGATGGATTTTTCATTGCCAGAACTAAAACGGTGGAATCGGTAAGCGAAGAGGACTGGCAGCAGGTGAAAGATATTTTTATGTCACAGTTAAAGCAGCGTCGCCAGAAGGAGGCGCTGGACTCCTTTATACAAAAAGTACTGGAGTCGGCAAAAATCGAGGAATCGGCGAATACTCTGGAGCGTCTGAGCTTACGCTGATGGGCCGCGCGCATTTCGGCAGCGGCAAGTGTATGGCGGCCGGCCGATAGCGTAAGCGCCGACTCGCACGCACAAGGAGTGGGCGAAAGATGTTTTCGCCGTAAACGGCGAGTGGAGCGTTTCACAGGCAATCCACTCTTAATCTTTTTCCGGCCTGCGTCCTCCTTATTTCGCTACTGCCTGACGGCAGAAGGACGGTGCAATACAAGCCAGGCATCGATTATTTCCGGAGGGTAGTCTGCATCAAGCGTCCTGATATCCTCGGCCGCAACTTGTTCCATACGGGCCGACTCCATAAACATCGCATAGACCAGAAGCAGAGAGGCGTCGCTTTCCGGCGTGCCTTGGCAGAGATCGGTGATTTGCTCCGAGGAGACAGTCTCCAGCAAACGATCCGCGAACATATTGATCCACTTGCTATATAGGCTTGCCGGAAGCTCCGGAATCTTGGCGGCAATGTCGGCAAGGGCTTCATCATCCAGATGAGGTATGGAAATGCCAAGAACGGCGCGTAAGGCTTCATCGCGGCGTTCTCCTTTTCCGCTGATATGGGCGCAGATATATTCCGTTATATAGTTTCGTTGTTCTTGTTCCGTCATCTTCGTTCCTTTGCGGTCTGAGACCCCGGACTTCATGCCGGATACCGCCCCTCCCCGCCCATGCTCTCGGTTATGCCGTAACTCCCGGACAAGGCCCTGCCTGGAAGGGCTTTTTATTATTGATGGAAACATCATCTTGAGAAAGCGAAGGAGTGGATGCGGCCGGAAGAGGAGCGGCAGCTTTTTCAGAAGCGGGAACAAACGCGTTACAGAACTGTTGTGCGGATCGCATACCCTTTTCCATGAAAATAAGGATGGCGTCCACTGCCGCCGGGATGATCTCCGACAACAAGGACTGCTCTTCCGTTGAAAAACGGCCGAGCACGTACGATACGGTATCGTATCCCGCAGGTTTGCCGATACCTAGACGCAGTCGATGGAAATCCGGTGTGCCCAGCATATGCTGAACGGAGCGTACGCCGTTATGCCCGGCGTGACCACCGCCTGTTTTCAACTTCATGCGTCCCGGCGGAATATCCAATTCATCATGCAGAACAAGGATTTGCTGCGGTGAAATATGATAATAGGCGCTGACGCGCTGTACAGCCTCTCCGCTTTTGTTCATAAACGTAAGGGGAGTCGCGACGAGCCAGTCCGCGCATTTTTTGCCTCGTAAGGAACAACGCCATAAACAAAAACAATCTTTTCGGCCGGAAAGCCTGTTGACCTGCCCCGAACGGGCGCACTCCTCAAGCAGAGCTTCCGCAAGTATGAAACCGTAATTATGGCGTGTCGAGGCATATTCTTTGCCCGGGTTGCCAAGCCCTGTAATCAGACCGTTGAGTTGTTCCATATGCGTAAACAGTACGTTAATCATATTTTTAGAGATTGTCTTGTCAGAAGAGCAATCCTTCTCAAATTATTCTGGAAAATGTTAAGCAAAGGATTGTATCCGCCTGTAACCGCACGCCTTACGCCAAAAACAGTGTAAGCGCAAACAAGAGAAAAAGGGAAGAGACTGTTTGCCACAGAAACTCTTCCCTCTCAGGATGCTATCGAATTCGTTATTATACAGTAGCGCTTTCGCCTTCTTCGTCCTTGGCGGAACCAGGCACGGTCACCATAAGGATAGCATAGTTAATCTCGTAACTGGCGCGTATACCGTCAGGCATACGCAGATCCTCTATACGCAGGCCTTGGCCGATATCAAGATCAGTAATATCCACAACAATTTTTTTAGGCAAGGTATCAGGTTTGCTGAGAATCTGTATTTGTTCCCTATAGATTTCCAACTGGCCGCCGAGTTTGGTGCCTTTGGCCACACCCGAGAACTCAAGGGGCACACGAATTTTTAATTCTTTATCAAGATCGATGCCGTAAAAATCCACATGCTGGAAACGATTTTGCGTGGGGTAGTATTCGCTGTCCCAAATCAGGCAGGGATAACGATGTTTTTTATCGTCTTCATTGATTTCCAGATCGAGAACCGTTGTACGCCCGGCCTCGGCATATACTTTCGTCAAGGATGTCTCATTGACCTGGATGGATTTATTATTGCCTTGAGCCGAGTAGAAAACAGCCGGGATAATTCCCTGTGCCCGCAGCTTGCGGTTGGCATTTTTCCCGGTCGTTTTTCGGATATCGGCGGTAAGAGTGGGGCGAGCGGACATGTGACGCATTCTCCTTTGATCCTCAGCCATGACAGAAGCCGTTGCTGACGGAGCTCACTCTCATACGAAGAGCACGCTGACGGAGGATTCGGTATGGATGTTATGGATGGCTTTGGCCAAAAGGCCGGCTACAGAAAGTACCGTGAGTTTGGAACATTGCCCGAGTTTATCCCCCAGGGGAATGGTATCGGTCACCAGAACCTGGGAGAAATCCGAGACGCAAAGCCGTTCGACGGCGGGGCCGGAGAGCACGGCATGCGTGGCGCACGCGACGACCTCTTTGGCGCCGTTTTCCAGAAGAGCTTTGCCTGCGGCTACCATGGTGCCAGCGGTATCAATCATATCATCAAGCACCACAGCCAGCTTGTCCTTGACATCGCCGATAACGTGCATTGCCGAAGCCTGATTGGGGCGATCGCGGCGTTTATCAATGATGGCGAGCCCGGCGCCCAGGCGTTTGGCGTAAGAACGCGCGCGTTCGACTCCCCCGGCATCAGGGGAGACGATGACCACTTCCGTGGAAAAACTTCTGATATGATCGAGGATGACGGGTTGCGCGTAAAGGTTGTCTACAGGGAGATCAAAAAAACCCTGAATCTGGCCTGCATGCAAATCCACAGTGACAAGGCGGCTCATTCCCGCCGCAGTCAGAAAATCCGCAACCATTTTCGCGCTGATGGGAGCGCGCGGACTGACTTTTCTATCTTGGCGGGAGTACCCGTAATACGGAACGACCGCGGTAACGCGGCCGACGCTGGCTCGCTTCAGGGCGTCCAGTATCAGGCAAAGCTGCATGATATGAAAATTAACGGGAGCGCATGTGGGCTGGATAACAAAAATATCGTCTCCCCGCACATTATCGCTTATTTCAATACGGATTTCTCCGTCGCTGAAGGTTTCGCATAACGTAGGCGTGAGTTTGCAGCCTAAATGGTTGCATATGGCGGCAGCCAGTTGCGGGTTGGCGCTTCCTGTCAGAATTTTAAGATTGCCCTGCATGACGACCTGGCGTCTGGTTGAGGTGACGGCATGACAAGAAAGACTGCCGCGACGGAGTTCAAGCGACAGTCTTGCGTTCAGAAAATATTTGGCAGGGGCGGAAGGACTCGAACCCTCGAAATGACGGGACCAAAACCCGTTGCCTTACCAACTTGGCGACACCCCTGCATCATGGCTGCTCACAACACCTGCATATATACCTTACAGCCGTCGCCGACAAGTGCTTCTGCAATCGTTTCCGCATCCCGGCCATTACGAAATAACGCGAAAAGGCTTGATCCCGTGCCGCTCATTCGTACCACTTCCGCACCTGTGTCGCAAAGCCGTGCATGGAGACGGGCGAGCGGAGGCCGGCGGGTGAGGACAATTTCTTCAAAGTCATTGCCCGGCAGCGGCTCGTGAGAAGAAACGTAAGTAGCTTGATGATCCGTCAATGTCAAGGCATCAGGATATTTTTTTTCCGTTTTTTGCATATTGTCACAACAAAGGGCATTGTCGCTGTTTTCAGGACGCGCGTTATATCTTGCTTCATCCAGAGCCGCAAAGGCCCATACGGTGGAAACGGCCATATCCGGGCAGGCCAGAACAAGGGTATAGCCGGAATACGGTGTGGGAACCGGTATGAGTTTTTCGCCTATACCGGCGGCTTTTGCCGCTGTGCCCAAAATAAAAAAGGGCACATCCGCGCCGACGGCAGCGGATTTTTCAATCAGTTTCGCCTTGTCGAGAGGGATATGCCCCGCCTTTGCCGCCTCCCGCTGAAGATACAGGAGTAAGGCGGCGGCATCGGAGCTTCCTCCTCCCAATCCGGCGCCATGGGGAATATTTTTACGCACGCGGATGCTGAGAGACGGCGAGAAACCCGTGCTCGCACTGTACCACGCGTACGCTTTTGTTAAGGTATTCCGCTCAGGATCGATATCCGGTACGGAAAAATCAACCCGTATCCTGTGCGATTGTTGCCCCGTTACGGGTTTTCCATGATAGAGAACTCTATTTTCAGAAAAAATTTCAATAATATCATATGGTTCTTTAAGAGGAACAAATAAGGTATCAAGTTCATGATAACCGTTCGGCAATTTTTTACCCACGCGCAGATACAGATTGATTTTACAAGGGGCGCACAGGACGGCGGAAGAACAGGAGGACACGAACGCTCCGGCGCTGCGCATAAGCGTCAGGCAAGGTGGGAATCAAGGATTTCCACAGTCAGCACATTGTTGGTGTAAATACATATCTCGCCGGCGATGCCCATGGCGGCCCGGACGATGTCCTCAGCGCTCATGGCGCTTTGGGGAGTGGCGTGACGGCACAGGGCTCTGGCCGCAGCCAGGGCGTAGGGGCCGCCACTGCCGATAGCCGCTATGCCGTCGTCAGGTTCAATAAGATCCCCCGTACCGGACAGTATGAGAAGCGCGGAAGTATCCGCCACCAGAAGCATAGCCTCCAGACGGCGCAGATATCTGTCTTTACGCCAGTCTTTGGCCAGTTCCACGGATGCCCTGATAAGGTTGCCGCTGTATTCTTCAAGCTTGGTTTCAAAGCGTTCGAACAGAGTAAAGGCATCGGCGGTGGAGCCTGCGAAACCGGCGATTACGCTGCCTTTATACAGGCGACGCACTTTTTTGGCGTTGTGCTTCAATACGACAGCCTGCCCCATGGTCACCTGGCCGTCACTGGCAATAGCCACGCTATCGCCGTGCCGGACGGCCAGTATGGTGGTTCCCTGCAATTGCATGATATTTTCTCGAAAGTTTATATAAGGAAGATAAAAACCCTACGGAACGGTTTCCCTATTTTTGCGGAAAGCGGTAGTGCCCGGTAATGCCCCTGTTGTACCAGAATATAAAATTATCTGATTCAGATGCCACAGGCCCGTCATTGTGCAGCAGCATAGGTATGCCGTCGGCATTGCGTATATCGGACAGAATAGCAATGTGATCGGGATTGGTAAAGGTAACTATATCGCCGGGCTGCCATTCGGCAAGATTTTTTGCGTCGGCGGGCGTGAAACGGGTCGTCAGGCGAAGCCCGTGCCGGGAAAAGAAGACTCTGAGGTTGGGCACGCGGCGAAAATCAATGTTGGGATCCGGTTTGGCGACTCGAGGATATGCGGAAAGATCCGCGCGGATATCAGCGTCGACCATTTTTTTGAGATCATACCCCGTATAGTGAAAGGCGTGCCAGATGATGTCAGTGCATGTGCCCTCCCAGGCGGGGGGATACCCGCCCCGGTAATAGGCGCTGCGATATATGGGACGCCGAAGGACCGCCTTGCGCGCCCCGAGAATGAGATCGTCGGTATCGCTGACGCCGTTCCCGTTAGTGTCTTTTTGCGAACGGATAAAGGGAGATTCCGGGGAGGACGCGGCATGCGCTCCCCCCCGGAGAGTGAAGGCCGCATCATGCCGATCCATGTACATGAGCGAAATGAAACCGGCTACCAGCAATACGCAGGAACACAGCGCTACAGGATTAGGCATGTGTGGGCATCTCCATGCCGGGAAGCGCCTCGGGAAAACAGCGGACGTCGCTGCCCGCAATGCCGAATGCCAAAGCCATATGCAACGTTTGATTGAGATCGGCGCTCGGTGACGGCAGGCGCATTTTTTTCGCGTAAATGGCTGTAGTAAGGCCCATAATGCCTCTATCTCCTGAAAGAGCTTTCTTCTTTGCGGGCGCGTCGCCGAAAATAAGAAATCCTCATCCAAGGGGGCTGAAAAGCATGGACAGGATCACTTTGGCGTCGGCGATGGCGGCGGAAATACGTGAGCATTCGTTAGGGGAGTGCGCGTTGGGCACAAGCGTGGCCCAAACGGCTGTTTGCAATTTTTTGCGCCTGAGGCAGGCGGCTACGGTCTGGCCGCCCACGCCGCATAAGCGCGCGTCGATACATCGCATTTTTTTGAGAGCCGCCGCCAGACTTCTCACGACGGGCGCATCCGCCGGAGTCGCCTCCGGAGCCCGTTCGCTGTGTACTATGTCCACGTCGATGTCCGCCTTATAGCACGCGCCCACTTCCGAGGCAATGGCGCGAATTTCTCTTTCCACGTCATCAAGATCGTATTCGGGCAGCACCCGACAGTCGAGGTAAAAAACGTCACGTCCCGGCAAGGTGTTGATATTCTCCACGTTGGCTTCTTTTTTAGACGGCACGAAGGTAGACCAGGAGGGGGTGAAAAGAGCGTTCTTATTGCGAAAGAGGCGGTGGAGGCGCTCAAGTTCAAGCACACAGGCGGAAGCCGCCACCAAGGAGTTGACGCCCTCGTTTGGAATGCTTGCATGGCATTGCTTGCCGGTAACGCTCAAGCGCAGCCACAGACAGCTCTTTTCGGCGATCTCGACCATACTGCCGCTGGAGTTTCCCATATCGGGCACAAGGATGCCATCGTCCTCGGCGATGAGGTCCGGCGCTGATTCAAGGACGTGGGGCAGGCCGAATTTCATGCCGGTCTCCTCATCGGCCACGAATAAAAGACCCAACGAGAGTTCCGGAGTCACCCCGTTGTGAATCAGGGCGTCAGCCGCCAGCATAGCCGTGACGATGGCCTGCTGGTTGTCCTCGACGCCGCGTCCGAAAAGGAGATCACCGTCAACCCGGAGTTCGTAAGGGGGGCTGTGCCAGAGCGCGAGGTCTCCGGGCGGCACGATATCCATATGGCCGATGATCCAGAGGGTACGTTTTCGTCCGCCCGGGACGCGGGCGGAGATATTCGGGCGAAAGCCGGCGCTGACCCGCATGTCGGGACAAGGGTATCGGCGAATTTCCGAAAGGCCCATATGCGCGAGTTCCGCCTCGAGCCATGCCGCTTTTTCGTTTTCTCCCGTTCCGTTATTTTCCGGGCCGATGGCCGGACGGCCGGTCATTTCCCGTTGCCAGCGGATGATGCGGTTCCGTTGGGAATCCAGATAGTCGCATAATTGACTGAGCACATTTCCTCCTGTGAACGGAACCGCACGTTTCTTGCCCGAGGACTAGCGTCTAATTGCAAAAATTCCAAGTAGATTGTTGCGGATATTTTTGCAGGATCGTCGGCTGAAAAATATGATTTTCAGGCGACTTACGCCGCCTTCGGCGGCGTAAGACTCTCCAGAGTTTTATAGTGTTTACTTTGCAGGTAAACACTAGTATCCGTAAAAGCGAAAGGCAGGGAAAGGGCGAGTCCCTCCCTGCCTCTATGTGCCGCCAGAGGCGTGCCCGTACGCATGCCGCCGTCACGCGCGATGCTTCGCTACGTCCGACCTGTAACGATCACAAAGCGAAAAAGGCGGTTTTTGCTTTGTGATCGCCGTTTATCGCGGCGCGCCGGTACGCGGCAGAAAGCGTATTGTAGGTGTTACCGCGTACCATGGCCTAGCGTCTAGCGTCCTTTCCCTTTGGCGGCACGCTTGGATGCCTTCAGTGGGTTTACTTTCCCTTGGGCTGTTTGCACAACGCGGGTATGGGTGGAAAAATTGCAATTGCCCAGGGACCATTTACTGGCAGGCATGGGGTAACTGGAACAGTATTGCGTCCCTTCGAAATCTCGAACCCGGGCGCACCCTTCACACTTGTCAATAACAGCCTGAAACAGCGCTCCGTTATACATCATGCCTTCAGCGGTTTGCCTCGCGCCCGGAAAGGCGCCTGCGGTCGTCGTGCTCATACAATGTCCTCTTTGTTCACGTCTAGAGCAGATTAACTTTGAAACGTTGCACTCGTCGCCCTCGGCGAAAACAAGTTTCGCCTACTCCTCGTGCACGAGATCCGGCGCTTACGCTGCCGGTTGACAGAGCATTTTCAAAGTGAAAATGCTCTAGCGGCGAAATATAGTGTTTTATCCGCCGCAATCTAGTCATATTTGGGAAAAGGTCAAGGGATTTTTCATGTCCGTCTTTTCCTCTTCCAATTTTTTCACGGTGCGGAAGTACGCGATGCCTAAAGGTATGCAGGCTCCGATCCAGGCCAAAGGATTGGCGAGACTTGCCCCGAATAATCCGAAGGATCGGGTCAGCACAACGGCGGCAAGTGTTCGCATGAGAAGCTCCATAATTCCCGCCAGGGTCGGCGCAAGGCTTTTTCCCAAGCCCTGCAGGGAAAAACGGAAAATGAAAAGAAGCGATAACACCCAGTACATGGAGCCGTTAACCATGAGAAACATATAGGCGGGACGGAGAATTTCCTCGTGTCCGGCCCCCGTGAACAGGCGGATGCACCATGGTCCCAGAAGGATGTTCGCCAGCGCGATACCCACACTGAAAGATAGAGACATGGCCGCGCAATGCCGCACCCCGAGGCGGATGCGGGCAATATCCCCCGCGCCGTAGTTTTGGCCCACATAGGTCCCCATGGCCAGTCCGAAAGACGCCATGGGCAGTATCGCTATAAGATCGATGGTCCGGGCGATGCTGAAGGCGGCTACGGCCGTTTCTCCAAGACCGTTCAGCGCCCACTGCATGATGATGGCGCCGATGGCTATGATGGATGCCTGGAATCCCATGGGCAGGCCGATTCTCGCCGATTCCGACAGAGTATTCGCCCGGATGCGCCAATGCTCTCTTCGCGGATGCAGCAGGGGAACCTTGCGGACAATATAGGCCACGCACAACAGGGAGGAGAAGACCTGCGCGAGCACGGTGGCACAGGCCGCTCCCTCCACCCCCATGCCGAAGCCCAGGATAAAAAGCAGTTCCAGAATAATATTACACAGGCAGGCCGCGGACAGAAACAAAAGAGGAGGCCGGGAATCTCCGAGGGCGAGAATCGCGTTTGAGAGCATGTTGAAAAGAGTGGTAGCCGCGCTTCCCGCGTAAACGATGCGGATGAAACGGTGGGCGTCGTCAAGGAGCGCCGGAGGAGTTCGCAGCAGCAGGAGGATATCGCGGGAGAACAGTACGCCCGCTATGGTGAGCGCAAGAGAGAGTCCCGCGCACAGGAAAAGACCGGCGCAAAAAGCTCTGCGCGCGTTATCGGCGTCTCGGGCGCCCACATGTCGCGCAATGACGAGGGAAAATCCGGAGGTCATGGCCTGGATGAATCCGATGATGAAAAACATGATGCCCATTGTGCCGCCCACCGACGCCAGCGCATGCACGTTGATGAAGCGGCCCACGATGACGGTGTCGCTCATGCCGTAAAACTGCTGGAATAAATTGCCGATGAAGAGCGGGAGAGCAAAACGGAAAATGAGCGGCGCGGGCCGCCCGGATGTAAGCGCGGCGGTCATACGTATCCCTCCCGCCTATGTTACGGATGCATTAATTGTCAATTTGATTACCCTTGAAACGGCGGTAGAGCAGGAAGCCGAGTAAGGAGGACGCGATAAGCAGGATAGCGGAAAGCGTAGTGCGCCAGAGAGGCGCTATCCTGATGCCGCTGCCGAGCAGCGCGAAGATGACGGTTTGCGGCAGATAGCCGATGGCGGAGCCGCCGATAAAGGAGGAAGCCGGAATGCCGGTGAGCCCTGCGGCGAGATTGGTCAGCGCGTTGTTGCCTATGGGAAAGCAACGGATGGCGATAGTCATGATAAAGGGACTGTGAGCCAGAAAGGCATCCAGGCGCTGGATGCGTCCGCCGAAGCGGCGTTGCAGAAAGGAACGGGCCAGCAGGCGCGAATAGAAAAAGGCGCCGCTGCAACCGGCAATGAGACCTATGCTGCTGAAAATCACGCCGAACAGCGCTCCGAAGGCGTAACCGCCAAGGGCGCTTAACGCTTGGCGGGGCACGCCGAGAGGAGAGAGCAGGGTCACCAGGAGCATATAGAGCAGGATGCCGCCGCCTGTAAACGTCTCTCGGGAGGGATCCCGCAAATGGGAATTTGCCCAGGTAGGATCAAGAACGTCTTCCAGGTTGAAGATATGGGCAAAGAAGCCTATTCCCGCCAGAGTAAGAAACAGAACGCCGAGTTTAATCGTGGAGTGAAGAAGGCGAGAATGGGACGGATGAGCTTGATCTCCGGCCTTGCGCATGGCTTGGGGAAGAGAGGGCAGGTGAAAAAAGGACATGCGGATGTTCCCGTAGTGAAAATACTCTGAGCGATCATTCTTGACCCCGGCTGCGCTCCTTGATGTGATAGGCTATATGCCGTGCCTGCATCCAGCGCACGGCCAAAAGGTCATAAAAAGCGCTGAAGGCTCTGTCCCAGACTCCATATTTGGAGTGGCCGTAGCGGCGCGGGCGGTGGTTGACCTGTACTTCCGTCACTTTCGCGCCCTGCATTTTCATAAGGGTGGGGAAAAAGCGGTGCATGCCCGTAAACATGGGAAGACGGCGGGCCAGAGAGGCTTGCATCACCTTCAGCGAGCAGCCGGTGTCCCTGACGTTTTCCCGCGACAGGAAGTTTCTCACCGCATTGGCGATTTTTGAGGAAAAGCGCTTGATGAGCGTATCCCGCCGTTTGGCGCGCCAACCGATGATCATGTCTCCTTCCCGCTCGTACACGTCAAGCATGTGGGGGATATCCGCCGGATCGTTCTGCAAATCCGAATCAAGTGTGACGAATATCTCGCCGCGCGCTTCCCGGAATCCGGCGGCAAAGGCGGCGGATTGCCCTCTGTTTTCCTCAAAGGCGACATACCCTATGCGAGCTTCATCGGTGGCAAGACGGCGTATGATGTCGAGGCCGGCATCCCGGCTGCCGTCATCCACAAAAACGATCTCCCATGTGCGGTTCTGGACGCGCATGGCCCTGCTGATTTCATCCCACAGTATCGAGATATTCTTTTCTTCATTATATACGGGGATAATAATGCTGACCAACGGGTCTGCCTGCGGATGAGTCGCTTGTGTCATTACGGCGGAATTTCCTTGATGTCTTGCGTTGCGCGCGACGATACAGCAGTCGTGGCCGCTTGTAAATATTGTCCGATCTCTTCACCCCCCGACGCCCGTTTGTTGTACGCGAAAAAATCCGCATGGCAGGCCGACGATGCCGGACGGATCACAGGATCGAAAGCAGCACCGATTCAACCATGCCAATCAGATCCTTGTGTTTGCCGCTGATGGTGATGAGATAGAAACGTTTTTCCATTACTATGATAGAGGCTTCGGAATCCACTCCTTCGGGAGACTTGAAGGTAAAGGAATAGCAATTGGGATCCGCCTTAACCGGTTTTGATCCTTTGAATTCCTCCGCGTAGGCCTCGGCCAGTTCCTCGGCTGACATGCCTTCAAAAAAGGTGTCCGCGGTGGATTCCACCGTAACCACCAATGTAGCGGATTTATCCCGGGCGATAAAGGCGGCTGTTGCGCCTTCACGTTGTATATCCCATCCCGGCGGCAGATCAATGGAGAAATCGGAGAATTCCTTGACTTCCGCATAGGCATGGCATGCATGGAGCATGCTCAGGCAAAGAACGAGCATTGCCAGGAAAAGGTCTTTCATGCTGCCCAATCTTCCGGCATGCATGGCGTAAGTGCATCCGGCGCATCGGCATTCGATACAGCCGCCCTTGCGCCGGCATCGTGCATTGTATTAAAAATATTCATAGTTAACAAACATTATCCGTCAGTGTGCCATAAAAGCGGTTTTTCGCTGACCCTTTTTGATAATAACCAGAAGCGCATTGATAGACAAGATACTTGCCGATAACGTCCCCGGCCGGGCCGGACAATTTTTTGCTTGCGGTGGAGCGCCTCACAGGATAGGAACTGAATCCCCGCGCAAGATTGTCGTGCCGGTTTCCCATGCCCGTTCTTCCCGTCTATTTTTCCCGCGCGAATAGCGCGGCCCGTTGGAAACGCATCGCCATGAATGTTTCGGCTTATAACGCCTCCATCAGAAATATCGCCATCATCGCCCACGTTGATCACGGCAAGACAACCCTTGTGGACGCCATGTTTCGTCAAAGCGGAGTGTTCCGCGAAGGCCAGGTGGTCGACGAGCGCATCATGGATAATATGGAACTCGAGCGAGAACGCGGCATAACCATTGCCGCCAAAAACTGCGCCGTGATATGGAAGGGCGTTAAAATCAATATTATAGACACCCCGGGGCATTCGGATTTCGGCGGCGAAGTGGAACGGGCGCTGTCCATGGTCAGTGGCGCCATTCTTTTGGTGGATGCATCGGAAGGCCCGTTGCCGCAAACACGTTTTGTTTTGAAAAAAACCCTTGAGGCGGGGCTGCGCGTCATTGTCGTGATTAACAAGATTGATCGCAAAGATGCCCGCCCGCAGGAGGTGCTCAACGAAATATACGATCTTTTTATCGATCTCGGAGCGAATGAGGAACAGCTTGAATTTCCGGTTTTATACGCCATCGGGCGCGAAGGCATCGCCATGCCGGATCCGGATACGCCCGGCGCGGATCTCTCTCCGCTTTTTGACGCCGTATGTAATGAATTGCCCGGCCCATCCCACGATCCTGATGAACCTTTTCAGATGCTGGTGTCGGATATAGACTATTCCGACTACCTTGGCCGCCTGGCCGTGGGGCGCATCGCCCACGGCGCCGTCAGGCTGCGCGAATCATTTGTCCGCGTGAGCGAAGACGGCAGGCAGATCCCCGCTAAAATCAGCAAACTTCAGGTCTACAGCGGGTTACGCCTTACAGAGGCTGAAGAGGTCGGCCCAGGCGAGATTGTTGTGCTTGCGGGCATGGACGAGGTCTGCATAGGCGACACCATATGTACCCGCGACACGCCTCGCGTTTTGCCGCGCATTCAGGTGGACGCCCCCACGGTGTCCATGTATTTCGGTATCAACTCTTCTCCTCTGGCCGGGACTGAAGGCGGCATCGTCCAGTCTCGCAAGATCCGCGAGCGCCTGATGAAGGAATCCATGCGCAACGTCGCCATCCAGGTGGAGGATTCTTCCGATAAGGACAGTTTTATCGTCAAAGGACGCGGCGAATTTCAGATGGCCATTCTTATCGAGCAAATGCGCCGGGAAGGCTTTGAACTCAGCGTCGGCCGTCCTCAAGTGATCATGCGCGAGGAAAACGGCCGCTTTCTGGAACCCGTCGAGCATCTGCTGGTGGATTGCGACGACGTCTTTCTCGGTGTCGTCACGGAAAAATTGTCCCAGCGCAAAGGCAGGATGACCGGTCTTGTGAACAACGGCGCCGGCCGGGTACGTCTTGAATTCTCCATCCCTTCCCGGGGACTGATCGGATTTCGTGACGAGTTTCTTACGGATACCAAAGGCACCGGCATCATGAATTCCTATCTTGCCGGCTATGAGGAGTACCGGGGGGATTTCCCCACGCGTTTCACCGGCTCCCTGGTAGCCGATCGTTCCGGACGGGCAGTGGCTTACGCCATCTACAACCTTGAACCGCGCGGCGTTATGTTCATCGTGCCCAACGATCCGGTCTATGAAGGCCTTATCGTGGGCGAACACAATCGCGAAAACGATATTGACGTCAATCCCGCCAAGGAGAAAAAGCTGACGAATCTGCGCGCCGCCGGCAAGGACGAAAATATCATCCTTACCCCCATCCGGCCGATGACCCTTGAGCGCGCTCTTCAGTTCGCGGCTGATGACGAACTGGTGGAAGTCACCCCTCTGTCCATTCGTTTGCGCAAGGCGGAACTCAGCGCGCAAAAGCGCCATCAGCTCGCCGGAAAAAAGAACAAGTAGAGTATGACGCCGCTCCATCCGAAATCGCCTTTCTTTGACCGTGCCGCAGGAGGTTTATATGGCCGAAACAGCCTTTTCCGGCGACGACTACGTCTCGCCGTCAGCTTCCGCCGGGAGCATCGCCGCGCGTTTTCCTACATTGTTTTTTCTTTGGAAGGTTTTCGGCATTATCCGGCATGACGGCAATCTGGCCGAAGCAGGCAAGTATTATGCCGCGAACTGGGTTGACGGCAGCAGAAATACCTTGCGCGCTCTCGAACATTGCGGCGCCGTCCTGCATGTGGAAGGTCTGCGGCATATTGATGCGGTGGACGGACCCTGCGTATTTGTCGGCAATCACATGAGCACCCTGGAAACTTTTATTTTGCCGGTTTTCATCCAGCCGCGCAAGGAGGTGACATATATAGTCAAGGAAAGCCTGCTCGGGTATCCTTGGTTCGGATCGGTTCTCAAAAGTCGGGATCCCGTAGTCGTTTCCCGGACTAACCCGCGCCGGGATCTCACAACCGTGCTTGAAGGCGGAGAAGAGCGCCTGAAAAGGGGAATCTCCATTATCGTCTTTCCTCAAAGCACGCGCAACGCGACTTTTGAGACGGCCGGCTTCAACAGTATGGGCATCAAGCTGGCCAAGCGCGCCGGAGTCCCCGTCATTCCCCTGGCTTTACGCACGGATGCCTGGAGCACCGGACGTCTTCTCAAGGATTTCGGACGCATCAATCCCGCCTTGCCGATACATTTCGCCTTCGGCGAAGCATTGTATGTGAAAGATAACGGCAAAGCGGAACATGCCGCCGTGTGTACTTTTATAGAACAATCGTTACGCCGCTGGCAGGACGAGCCCCCTTGTCCGCCACAGCCCGCGAAATAAAGTTGAAGCTGTTAACGTTTCAAATAGTCGTCCGGATTTTTCCTGATCCCATGCCGCTGCCTTCTATATAATTAAACAAATCATATAGTTGCTTTATCAAAAAAGTATCGGCTAATAAAGCTTGCAATGTTTTGAGAGTCTTGCTTTTATTTTTTCCCCCGTATATAGTTACCGTAACTTACGGGAGAGCTTTTTATGTCACGAATGTTCGCAAGCCGTGTGGCATACAGCATTCTGTGCGCTTTCTCTTTGCTGTTGCCGGCGTCCGTATCCCGGGCGTATGACAGCCCGGAAATTATAACGGTTTCCGGCAAGGTCGAGATTTTTGCCGCCGGCGCCGTGAAAGACGCGAACCCCGGTTTTCGTCTGGAACCCGGGCAGATGTTGCGTCTGCAGAAAGACGGCGAGGTTCGTCTTTCGGCCGAAAAGGGCAATGTTGAACTTGTGGCCGCTGACGCCACGATTATGACCTATGACGGGCATGTGTCCGAGCGGAGCCTGCCCTGGCAGGGGAATCGGACGCAACGCGTTGCCGTTCGGGGTGAACCCGCGCAGTTCTCCATATCCATGGGACAATTGGACGTTCAGATTGCCAAGGGATATCCCCTGCGGGTTGTCACGCCTCTGATCGCGGCCTCCGCGCGGGGCACCCGGTTTTTTATGACTGTGGGAGGAGACGGTTCTTCTTGCTTAAGAACGCTGCAAGGCCATGTGGAAGTGCTGGGCCGTTCCGGCGAGATGCGGATGGCGAACGCCGGCGAGGGCATGGCGGTCACCTCCTCCTCCTATGCCAGATTTCTGTGGACACGTGGCGTGGCGATTCCCGCCGGAGGCAGTTGGCGGGATGTGGATCCCTCTATTCTGGATCGGGTGGACGCGCAGACTTTTAGTGAGCGTTTTGATGTCCCGGTGGGGCGGCAGGATTTTGCTGCCCGCGCTGGCAGGACGAAGTATGCCGAAGGCGGGATCTCCCTGGACGCCGTTTTAGCGAATCCCGGCAGCCATCCGTTGGCCGGCAGGGTTGCCGCGACAGGCGCTTCCCACGTGCCGCTTTTTCCTTTCGGCCGTGATGCGGAGAGTAAGGAGCGCGCGTTGCAGGACAGCGGCCTGCCGAGTTTCCGTATCTCCAGACTCGCTTGGTCCGAACTTTTGAGACACCGTCTGCAGCCTCACCGGTAAGAGGTGGCGGCGCTACCCTGACAGCAGGGAGGGGCAGGCGATTTTTGCAACACGCGCTGTTCAGCGGGCCGCTTCGATTATACTCGCTGTCGGACGGGAAACATTCTTTGCCTTTATAGCAAAGGCGTAACTTGTGCAGGGGGGATTATGTTGCAATCATTTATGCATCTTCTGACGTGCGGCGTCCTGTGCGTATTGTCGCTGTTGTTGTCCGCGCCTGTATCACAGGCGCAGGACAGTCCGAAAATTCTGTCGATTTCCGGCAAAGCCGAAATTCTGGCCGCCGGCATAGTGAGCGAGGCGAAACCCGGTTTTCGGCTGGAACCCGGGCAGGCGGTGCGCCTGGTAGGAGGCGGTGAAATCCGTGTTTCCGCTGAAAACGGCAACGTTGAACTTGTGGCCGCCAACGGTGCCGTCGTCGCGTACGACGGGCGTGTGTCGGAGCGCAGTTCTCCCTGGCAGGAAAAACAGATACAGCGCGTTGCCGTTGCGGACGGAACCGCGCAGTTCTCCGTGGCGGTCGGGCGGGTGGATGTCCGGGTTGTGACGGGACAGCCCTTGCGGGTTGTCGCGCCTCTGGTCACGGCTTCCGTGCGCGGTACCCGTTTCACCATGCTTGTGGCGAAAGACGGCTCTTCCAGCATGAAAACCCTGCGGGGCAGCGTGGAAACGCTGGGCCGATCGGGTGAGGCGCGGATGGCCGGCGCCGGTCAGGGGCTTAGCCTCAGCGCCGCTTCATACGGAAAGTTTCTGCGGGCAAAGGGCGTGGCGATTCCCGCCGGAGGCAACTGGCGGAGCGTGGACGCCGTTACTCTGGGTAAAATGGACGCGCAGGTCTTCGGCGATCGTTTCGACGATACGTCGGAGGGGACGCAGGCTTCATCCGGTTCGGACGGCGAAAGGGGAGCCCTTGACCCCATCCTGTCGAATCCCGACTGCAATCCTATGGCCGGACAGGAAGCCTTGACCGGCGGATCAGGGGGGCCGTTGCTGTCCCTCGGCTCCAATACAGGCGGAAACTCCCTGATGGACGGGGGAACATCGGTTTCCGACGTCGGTCGGGGCGATATCCTCAATCCTTTGCCTCCTCCGTCGAATCTGACCGCTATCGTGACGGGAGTTCTCAGCAATATAGGCTTCCAAAATCCTCCCGGCAGCCCTCTGTCTAATACGGACTTCATGGGCTCACAGGGAATGTTCAGTTTCGATGTTTCTTTGAATTCCGGCAGGATATCCAACGCCAGTATGGGAGCGAATCCAAGCGTTAGTAATAATTTTTCCGTATCGGGAGGGGCCGGGAGCATGACCGGAGCCAGCAGTTTTTCTATCAAAGGCTTTAGCGGAACGAGCACTGTTTCCGGCACACCAAGAGGCGTGGATCCCACCCAGACTTTTCTCGGCGGTACTGTTTCGCCGGGCGGCTTCAATACCGTGGGCAGCACGGTAACCGGCAACTATGTCAACGGCGGCAATAGCGGTTTTCAAGTTAAGGGGATACACGCTGTCAGCAATTCTATAGGCATCATTCACGGCGATATGTCCGGGCAGGTGACGAATATCCGGTAAACGACGCTTGCGCGCATGCGTCGGTCGATATGGGGCGGCGTGTTCTGGAAGACGGAATATGCCGCTCCCTTTCTTTACCGCGACGATCCGCCGGACGTGTGCGGGTTCTGTGGCAAGCGTTTCTTAGCACAAGGTAACGATTCATGCGATATAGACCTCTCTACGCGTTGCTGCTGATGCTCTTTGGAATCGTTCTGTTTTTCGGGGAAGACGCGGCGCTCATCGGCCGCTCTTCCGCGGCCGTGCAGGAAAGCGCCGCAGCCGCCGACTGGCGCCGGGCCGAAGGCTTGTTGACCGCCGGACGGGGTGAAGAGGCCTATGCGATTTTTACCGGCCTGTTGGCGAAATTTCCCGGCCATAACGCCTTGCGTCTGGGCTTGGCGCGAGCCGCCGTTCTGGCCGGCCGTCCGCAGGAGGCAGCGCCTATTTATGCGGAATTGTCGGAAAAATTCCCTGACGTTCCGGCAATCGCCGCTGAAAAAGAAATCGTGCGCAGGGTGCTCGGAGGTGGAAACGCTCCCCTTTCGGATTCGTTAACCGCTTGGGACGGCCGCATTCGTGCGGGCCTGATTTACGATTCCAACGCCAATATGGGGACGACCTCGGAGCGGATGGAACTGGGCAACTGGCTGGTCCGCATTCCGGATGCAAAGCGTCGAGAAACCCTTGCGGCCTATTTGGGAGTCCATCTTAACGTCAACCATCGTCTCGGCGCTTCCAGCCCGTGGTCTGTGGTGGGCGATATGAATTTTTTTCTCCGGGGAAACGGTAACCCCGTTCTTGGAGATTTGCACAACCGCGAATGGCAGTGGGGCCGCATAGCCGGAGGCGTCCGTTATTTCAAGGATAGAAATCTCCTTGATCTGCGTTTGAAAGGCGAAGTCATTGATTATGAATTTGATAATACCGTTACGGCCTTTGGACCGGAATTGACCTACCTGCGAGCGCTGACGGAACGCGTTCACCTTATCACCTCCATAAACGGGGACTTGCGTTTTTATAGAAGCGCCTTTGACGGCAACGCTTCGGAGCGCAACGGTTTTTACGGCCAGGCAGGAGAATCGATCCGCTTTTTCTGGGGAGACAACAGCCGCTACAGCGTCACTGTCGGCGGCCACTATCTGTGGGGAGAACTGCGGGATCCAAAGGCCCGTTACAGCTACCAGGGGGCTTCCGTGCCGCTCCGTTTCACATGTAAGGCGACCGACGATTTTGAGCTTTCTCCCCATGCCTCCTTTACCTGGGAGTTTTACGACGATCCGGCCACGGCCCTGGAACAGCGGAAGCGCTATGACAAACGCTTCCGCGGCGGGATTGACACGTCCATCCGGCTCACGGATAATTGGAGCGTGGAAATCAACTACGCCTATACCAAAAGCGTCTCCACCAGCGCCCTGTATACCTACGATCAGCATATGGTAAGCGCGGGCGTTGCCTGGAGCTTCTAGATGGTCGATTTTTTCCGTTCCTGGACCGGCGCGGCAGTATTGAGTCTTTTTTTTGGAATGGTCGGCATTTTTGCCGTCCAAGTCGAGATGCCTTTTCTCCGTAGCCCGGCCATGATGATTTTCGATTTCTATCAAGAAATCGTCACGCCTCAAGAGATTCCTGAAAAAATAGCCGTGGTTCTTGTCGGGGAACGCAGCCTGCGCGAAGTGGGCAGCTGGCCCTGGCCGCGCCGTTTTCACGCCCAATTGTTGGGTAAATTGAATCTGGCCGGACTGATAGTTATAGACATGCTTTTTTCCGAGCATTCCACGCCGGAGGATGACGCGCTTTTAGCCGCTGTGGTGCAGCAGTCCGGCAAAGTGGTTTTGAGTACGCAGTTGATGCCGGATGAACAGGGCATCCTCAGTCGCCTTGTGCCGCCTTTTCCGGAACTGGCCGCCGTTGCCGCCGATTTGGGGCTGGTGAACGTTCAGCCGGAACCTGACGGGATTTACAGGGATTCTCGCATGTTATGGCCTCTGGCCGAATATACCCTGCCTTCCCTGCCCCTTGCCGTATACCGGCAACTCAAAAAAGGCATTCCTTCGATTATTGAGGACGGCGAAGGATACCGTGTCGATCTTGCCTCCGGTCCGGTACGTCTGGCTCGTGACTTGAATTTCAAAATCCATCACCCCAAACAGGAAATCCCGCAATATGAATATATAGACGTTCTTTCGGGGCAGGTGGACCCGGAGATTTTCAGGGACGCCGTGGTTATCGTAGGGGTTAACGCTTCCGGAGCGGCGGATTTTTTTTCCATCGGCAGGGGACGCATTCTGCCGGGTTCCGTCTATATCGCGCATGCCGTGCGGACTTTACTCCACGGCTGGATTCCGTTTCCGGCGTCCGACTGGGCATTGGGGGCGGCCGGCGCCGTTCTGAGCATACTGGGCTGCATCCTGGGTCTTGAACGGCGTATACCGTGGAAACCTCTCTGGCTAATCCTGACCCCCGTCATATGGGGTTCCCTGACGCTCTGGCTTTTTCTCCAGCACCGTCTCTGGCTCTCCCCGTTGCCTCCCTTGTTGCCGTGGTTCCTGGCCTTTGGCGTGGCCAACGGCTTGAGACTGCGTTTTTTGTCTGAAGATTGGCGTGTGCAGCGTCTGTCCATTGATTCGCTTCTTTTTCTCGGACGGCGGGATTTTAATCCGGCCACCACCTCCTTTACCGATTACCTCAAAAACAATTGGACGGAGATTGAAAAATGGAGCGGGGTGTCTCTTATAGCGCCGGCTTTGCCGGCCGATGATCCGTATATTCAGACAAAATTGGAGGAACAGGGAGAGAGCGGGGAAAATCCCCTGGATTTGCAAACTTCCTTAATGGTTTCCAGAACAGGGGAGCATTGTTTGCTGCTGCCTCTGCCCGCTATGGCATCGGAAAAACAGCGCTATACCGTTTTGGGCTGGAAAGGCCGTCTAAGTCAGGAAACCGTCAAAAGCGTGGCCGCTTTGGTGCTTTCGTCAGCCATGCATTTTAAAGCTCTTGAAGAATATCTGGCCAGGCGCGAACTCTTTTTGGGCGTTCTCAAAATGATCATAGGCGCCGTGGACGCCAAAGATCCTACGACAGCGGGGCATTCGGCCAGGGTAGCGGCCTTGGCGCGCAAATTCGCCAAAAAGGCCGGCATGTCGGAGGAAGAGGCGGAAGAAATTTATCTTGGCGGTCTGCTGCACGATGTGGGTAAGATCGGCATTCCTGATGCCATTCTCAATAAGCCCGGCAGGCTTTCGGACGAAGAGATGGAGATTATGCGCCGCCACCCGAAAATAGGGGCCGATTTGATGCGCCGGATCAAGCTGCCCGAGACCGTCATCCGATCCATAGTCGAACATCATGAGCGCCTTGACGGCGAAGGGTATCCCCATGGTCTTTCTTCCGATGCCATAAGCTTGGCCGGCCGTATTCTGAAAATAGCCGATGTGTATGATGCGCTGCTCAGCAAGCGTCAATATAAAGATTCCATGAATATGGAAGAGGTGCTCGGTATCTTGAGAAAAGGCATAGGCACGGATTTTGACGCCGATTTGATGGAGATATTCCTGGCTGAAAATCCCGCGGCGCTTCTTGAGGAATATTCCGCGGATTCCGTTTCATCCTATATGTAGTGACATCACATGGTAACGCAGCCCCTGCGCATCGTCCAGGTTATCAATGTGCGCTGGTTCAACGCCACCGCCTGGTACGGCCTTACGCTTTCCCGCCTTCTCAGAGATGCCGGACACGAGGTGCTCGTACTTGCCTTGCCGGAAACCGAACCTTTCGTCCGGGCAAGGATGCTGGGATTTGAACCTGTTCCCCTTAACATCAACACAGCGCATCCTGTTCCGCTTGCCGGGGCATTGCGTAGGCTCAACTGTTTACTGCGGACATTTCGACCGCATATAGTCAACTGCCACCGAGGCGAAGGCATGCTGTTTTGGGGAATGGGCAAATCCCTGGGACATGATTTTGTTTTGGTACGTACACGAGGGGATCAGCGTCCGCCCAAAGCCAATATTGTCAACCGTCGGCTGCATGCCTGTTGCGTCGACGCCGTTATCGCCACCAATACGGATACCGCCCGGCAGTGCCGCCGGCTTTTGAAGGTGCCGGAAGATCGTCTGTATGTCATTGTGGGCGGTGTGGATACCGATCTCTTTTCTCACAATGAGGATGACAGGGTCGAAGTGCGCGCGGCTTTGGGGTTCGCTTCGAATGATACGGTTGTCGGTCTTGTGGGGCGTTTTGACGCGGTAAAAGGACAACGCGAACTGATGGAGGCGTTCGCGCTTGTGCGGGATTTCAGGGAAAAACAGATGATCGGGCAAAGAGGGCGCTTGCGTCTGATGCTCGTGGGTTTTCCCGCCACGCTCTCTGAAGACGCGATACAGGCCCGGATCAAGGAATACGGCCTGGAAGACTGCACGGTAACCACAGGCAGGGTCGGGCGGGTGTCGGCGTATATTAACGCCATGGATCTCGGCGTGGTGGCCTCGCAGGGGTCGGAGGCCATCGCGAGGGCCGCCCTGGAGATAATGTCCTGCGGCGTGCCGTTGATGGGTACATATGTCGGGGTGATGCCGGATTTGTTGCCGCCATGGGCGCTCGTTTCTCCGGGAGATTCTTCGGCCCTGTCCAATCTGCTTCGGCAGGCGGCAAGCGATGTTTCGTTTCGCGCAAGATTGCGGGAAGCCGCCCGAATTCGTATGGCGACCCTTTCCGAGAGCGCTTTTCTGGAACAGAGCATGCAGGTATATGTTACGGCATTGCAACGACGCTTCGCGCGATATCCGCTGTAAGGAGAATGTATTTTTATGGTTATGCGGAAATCGTATACGAAGATTATTGCAAAATTAAGGGAACGCCTTTATTTTTATGCGGATTGATACGCTTGATGCCCCGAGTTTTCTTCAAGAACGGCATTGTGCGCGTTTGATGACCTTTTTGCCACCCACGGGAGCGCGGATTCCCGAATTCGCAAAGGCTGTCGAAAAAAATGATGCTATCGTATTTTAAACCCTTATTCCCCGCACGGCGCGTATAAGGCCGTCGGATATAACAGGAGATACTCCATGCACGTTTTGAAAATGCAAGATTTGTCCTTAAGCGGTAAACGCGTGCTTATTCGTGAGGATTTAAACGTACCGGTCAAAAACGGTAAAATTACAGGAGAAGCGCGATTGCTGGCCTCCCTGCCCACCATTAAAATGGCAAAGGACGCGGGAGCCAAAGTCATGCTCATGTCGCATCTCGGACGGCCGAATGAAGGAGAATACAGCGAGGCCGACTCCATGGCGCCGGTGGCCGCACGGTTGAGCGAGATGCTCGGCTGCGAGATTCCTCTGCTCAAGGAGTATCTGGAGGGAGGGTTTTCTCTGGCCAACGGTCAGGTCGTTCTGTTCGAAAACGTGCGTTTTAACAAGGGTGAAAAAAAGGACAATGAAGCATTGGGGAAAAAATATGCGGCCTTGTGCGATATCTTTGTCATGGACGCGTTCGGCACGGCCCATCGCGCCGAAGCGTCCACCAGCGCCGCAGCCCGTTTTGCCCCTGTGGCCTGCGCAGGCCCTTTGCTGGCCCAGGAACTGGAGGCATTGGAAAAATCCCTGGCAAAGGCGGAACACCCCCTGGTGGCAATTATCGGGGGTTCCAAAGTGTCCACCAAGCTCACAGTGCTTGATACCCTGAGCAAAAAAGTGGACAAGCTGATTGTGGGCGGCGGCATAGCCAATAATTTTATCAAGGCTGCCGGTTATGAAGTGGGTATATCCCTTTACGAGCCGGATTTGGTGAATGAGGCGCAGAGATTGATGCAGGCGGCCAAAAGCGCGGGCGGAGAAATCCCCGTGCCTGTGGATGTCGTCGTGGGAACGGAATTTTCCGCTTCCAGCCCCGCCGTGGTGAAAAAGGTAGCTGACGTGCAGGCCAAGGACATGATTTTAGATATCGGCCCGGAAACAGCCGCCATGTACAGCAAAATTCTTACCAGCGCCAAAACTATTGTCTGGAATGGTCCTGTGGGCGCTTTTGAAATCGATCAGTTCGGGAAAGGCACAGAGGCATTGTGCAGGGCCGTTGCGAAAAGTTCCGCCTTTTCCATCGCCGGCGGCGGCGATACCCTGGTGGCTGTGGAAAAATACGGCGTAAGCGACGATATCAGCTATCTTTCCACCGGCGGCGGCGCTTTTCTTGAGTTTCTTGAAGGCAAGGTGCTTCCCGCCGTCGCGGTGCTTGAAGAGCGCGCCGGAGCGGTTGCGAAGTGAAGCAGCATTCGTCTCCATTGACGGGCGAACCGTCCGCCTGTGCCGCGACATCTTCGGCCGTCCGCACTCCGCCGCAGGAAGTGCGGGATATCGCCGATCCCGAAGGAGAAGCCCTGCTTGAAGTGTTGCGGGCTGAAAAGCCGATTCCGCCGGAAGATATCCCGGATATTTTCGCTCCGGCGGAACAGGCTTTTCGTCGGTCGTCCCGGCATAGCGCCGTTGACGAGGGTAATGCTCCTCCCTCTTTTTCGCAAACGCCGGAGCACATCGCGCCCGTCGAGAAGGCGGCTCCCTCCTTAGATAGTGGCGGCTCAGGGCAAAACCAGGCGCACGCGGAACAGTCTGAACAGGCTTCCGGCCGTGCAGACCCTCGGCCGCCTGTCAACCCGCTATGGGGAGTGGCTGGGGGCACGGGCATAGCCGCTCCTTTTCCCGGCGGCCCCGGCACGCCGCCGGGCGGCGCCGGCGGCGCCTGGGTATGGTTGCCCGAAGGAATGAAGCCGCCCGCCTCCTGGCCTAAACGGCACCCTTTTCTTTTTTGGGGCGGCTGCATTGTTTTACTGGCGCTTATTTTTGCCTGGGGACGCCTGAGCGTTGAAGAAGGCCCCCTGGTCGGCCCTAAAATAGCCGTCATTAATCTGGAAGGAATTATTCTTGACGCCACGGATATAGTGCATTGGATAGAAAAAATCCGTTTAGACACTTCCATGAAAGGCGCCGTGCTGCGCGTCAATTCTCCCGGCGGCGCCGTGGGTCCTTCACAGGAGATTTACGCGGCGCTTAAACGTCTGGACGCGGTTAAACCGGTTATCGCCTCTATGGGCGCCCTGGCGGCTTCCGGCGGTTATTACGCGTCCTTAGGCGCACGGGAAATTTATGCCGGTCCTTCGTCTCTCACCGCCAGTATCGGCGTGAAGATGCAGGTGCCGAATTTTGAAAGCGTAATGAAGACCATCGGCATTTCCGAAACGACCTTAACTACCGGCAAACTTAAGGATGCCGGGTCGTCCTGGCGATCTATGCGGCCGGATGAAGAACTCTATCTTGCTTCGCTGCTGCAGGATATGTACGAAGAATTCATCCAGACCGTCTCCAGAGAACGAAAGTTGCCTATGGAAACGGTACGTCAGTTGGCGGATGGAAGAGCCATGACCGGCAGACAGGCCCTTGAGGCAAAGCTTGTGGATCACTTGGGAGATCAGCATGAAACGGTTCAGCGTCTTATGGCGCTGTGCCGATTGCCTGATCCCGCTCTGGTAAAGATTGTGGTGGGGCCGGAAAAGCAGGTATCCTTATGGAAAGAGCTTGTAAGCGGGCTGCTGCGCACGACCCTGGAACATAGGCATACCCTGGAACAGCCTTTATTTATGTATTGAACGGCACAGCACATAGTGTGCATCGGCGATTTGCCCGAGGGTAAGGCCGCCGTCCCGTCTTGAGCCTCAAGAAGGTTTTTTATGCGCCGCTACGGACTTCTTCTCCATATTTCTTCATTGCCTTCGGCTTGCGGTATAGGTGACATGGGGCCGGCAGCCCACGCCTTTGTCAACACCCTTGAGGAGATCGGCGCGGCCATCTGGCAATTCTTGCCGTTGCATCCGACCTCCGTCTTCATAGGCAATTCTCCTTACTCAAGCCCGTCGGCCTTTGCCGGCAATCCTCTGTTGATCAGTCCGGAATATCTGGTCCGCGACGGCTATATCTCTTATGCGGATATGGAAAGCGCATGTCTATCCGGAGAATCGTTATTTTCCGACGCCAATCATGTGGACTTTTCCCTTGTAACGACCCAGCGGTCGTATCTGCTTTATGCCGCGTACGAACGTAATTGCCACAGGTTACAGGATCTTGAAGATTTTCAGGTTTTTTGCCGGGAACACGCGTACTGGCTGCATGATTATGCCCGCTTTATCAGTCTTAAAGAAGAATACGGCGGGATTTCCTGGGTGGAGTGGCCACAGGATATGCGCCTGCATGATCCTCAAGCGCTTCAGAGCTATGATGTTCACGCTTCTCACGCCATTATGAGGGAAAAATTCATTCAATACCTGTTTTTCTCGCAATGGAGATCTTTGCGGGGTGCCTGCAATAAAGCCGGAATTTCCCTGCTGGCCGACGTGCCTATTTATGTCACCCATGACAGCGTGGATGTCTGGGCTAACCCGCATTTTTTCCATCTTGACGGCGACATGCTGCCCACGGTCGTCTCCGGCGTGCCTCCCGATTATTTCAGTGAAACCGGACAACTCTGGGGGACGCCGTTATATAACTGGGAATATCTGGCAAAAGATGATTTTTCCTGGTGGAAGCGTCGCCTCGGCCATATTTTGCTGATGGCGGATATGGCGCGCTTGGATCATTTTAGAGGTTTCTGTGCGTATTGGGAAGTTCCGGCCGGCGAAAAGACCGCTGTTAACGGCAAATGGCGCAAGGCACCCGCCAGGGAGTTCTTTGCTGCGTTGAGCAGGCACTTCGGCGGCCTGCCGTTTATCGCCGAAGATCTCGGTATTATTACGGATGACGTGCGCCGGATCATGCGGGAATTTTCGCTGCCGGGCATGCACGTGTTGCAGTTCGCTTTCGGCGGAGACGCGCCGGCGGCAAACCCGGATATCCCGCACAACCACAACGTGTCGTCGGTTGTGTATACAGGCACTCACGACAATATTCCCACCCGCTCCTGGTTTACTCACGCTTCGCAGCAGGAACAGATGAATATGGCGCAATATGTGGGACAGCATGTTGACGAGGAAACGGTTTCCGCCGTTCTGGCGCGTGCCGCCTTTGCCAGTGTCGCGCAATACGCCGTTCTGCCGGTGCAGGACGCCTTGAATCTTGGTGAAGACGCCCGAATGAACACACCGGGAGTAGCGTCAGGAAACTGGAACTGGCGATTGACTCCAGATGCATTGAGGGCGGATCGTTTTATCTGGTTAAAGGAATACGCTCGTATTTATGGCCGTCTGCCGGATGGAACACCCCCGGAGAGTTCATGAGCGAAATAGGCAGATTGGCCGCGTATTCGAATTTCACATACGCATTACCTCCTGCAATGCGTATGTGTCTGATTCTTCGAAAAGCGCGATTTTCGGCGAAGCAATCCTCATAAAGATGCCATTGGCCTATGTATGAAATTGCTTGTAGTGCCTCAATTTTCCCCCTATATTCATTACAGATTATATAAACAAATAGCGTACGCCAAAAAGAAAAGCCACAATACCGGCTCCACGCAGTTTGATGTTACCACGCCATAAAACGCTCTCGGGAGGGGCCGAATTCGCGGTAGCGCGACGATAAATACAAAAATAACGATGCCGCATGGATTCGCACGGCAAAGCGTTCACATACCGTGTTTCGCGCGGCGCAGCTCATGGTCTTTAAGATATCCAGATTATGGAGTTGGCGTATATAGGGTAGCCAAGGCTCGCCCGGCTGAACCAGAAAACCGTCGATCCCGTGGCTGATAATCTCTTTGTTAACTCCAACCGCCGAGGCGATGGGAACAACGCCGCACGCCATATATTGCAAAATTTTGAATCCGCCTTTACCTGAACTGTAGGGGGTGTCTTCAAGAGGCATCAAGCCAATATCGAAATGTTGCAGTAAGGGAAGTTCATTCTCCGGGGACCATCGGGTAAAGGTGTAATGCCCGCAGGCGATACGTAACGGCTCTTGATTGCTGACAATGTGCAAAGATAGATGATCGGGCGCTCGTTGTAGTTCATCAAGAATGGAATGCAGCAAGGGAAGATAGCTGGCGGTTCCCATCCAGCCGATGACGGGGCCGGGGGGGATCTTGTCCGGCGCGGGAACATACCGTTCGACATCGATGGGTGTGGGCGCGATAGTAACGGGAATGCCGTACGGCACAGCGGCGGCCAGAAACGCATTACCGGCGATAACGACATCCGCCGAGCGGCAGGTGCGCAGAAAACGCCGCTTGTGCTGTCCGCAATCCAAGGGCTTGGGATCGTTTTGTTCAGTCCATACGGAATCATCAAAGTCATATGCCAACAAGGCGCTTTTCCGCCTGAGTAGCGCAAGCTCCCATGCGGACAACATGCGCTTTTGCATAATGCAGATATCCATGCGAGGTAATCGGGAATAAAAGGCAACACGATGCAAGAATGTTTTGGGGATACGTATGATGCTGACCCTTCCGAAAAAATCGCGCGCGGCTCGCTCCAAGGCAAAAACTCTGAACCGCGTACTGGGTAGCGTTTCACTTCCCTGCACCAGCCAGACACAATGAATATCTTGTGTTGACACTTCACACCTCAGCGACTTGGCGGGTTACTCCCACTTTTTCAATGTGCGAAACTTTCCGTACATTATCACGCCGCACATGTCGGCGCGGCAGGATGCCGTGCTCCGGTTCCACATACCTTCGCTTGTAAGTGAAATCGGCACAATGCGGGCAAGCACATCTCACGGATCAACGGTTCTTGCTACAGTGAGGCAATGAGTTTTTGCAGGGTATTCGGTTCGCCCTTTTGGTGGTCATCCGGATAGAGCAGGGCGGACATATAGAAAACAGAATTGAGGTTCAAGGCGGTTTGGGCGTTATGAGAAAAAGCCTTCAGAGTTTTTTGCACTCTTCCTCTGTCTTGTTCCGGCAGGGAGTTCATGAGGGAAGCCGCATCCTTGGCGATGGCAGCGAGGAGAAGGGCCTTTTTTTTCATCAATTCCCGATATTCGCTTTCATTAGTGTTATCATAGAGAGCGTAATGGGCCTGCCGCTCATAATCCGAAATCGCGTTTGAACGTTCCTGAAGCCAAGCCGCGAAGCGGCTGCTAGCGTTGTCAGATAATGGCATCGCCGATGTCCTGCGGATGTGTTTTTTTGTCGGGAAAACACACCGTTTCGTTAAAAATATTGTATTATCAGCTTGTTATATTTTCTCATCGCTTATTATTTATTCATGACATTAAGAAATTCCGCATTATTTTTTGTTCCGCGCATTTTATCCAACAAAAATTCCATACTATCTATAGCTGACATCGGGGCAAGGATTTTACGCAAAATCCAGACACGATTGAGAACATCCTCGGACAGGAGCAGTTCTTCCTTACGGGTGCCGGTACGGTTAATATCAATGGCGGGAAATACACGCTTATCCGAAAGATGTCTGTCTAGGTAGATTTCCATATTTCCCGTGCCTTTAAATTCTTCAAAAATAACCTCATCCATGCGTGAACCGGTATCAATAAGGGCGGTAGCAATAATCGTCAAACTACCGCCTTCTTCAATATTGCGGGCGGCACCGAAAAAACGTTTGGGACGTTGCAGGGCGTTGGCATCAAGACCGCCGGTAAGGACGCGGCCTGAAGAAGGCGTGACGGCATTGTAAGCCCTGCCAAGACGAGTAATGGAATCCAGCAGGATGACCACATCTCGCTTGCGCTCCACCAATCGTTTGGCTTTTTCCAGCACCATTTCACAGACCTGCACATGGCGCTGCGGCGGTTCATCAAAAGTGGAAGAAATAACTTCCGCCTGTTTGACCGTACGCTCCATGTCCGTTACTTCTTCAGGGCGTTCGTCAATGAGCAACACGATAAGATAGATATCCGGATTATTGGCGTTGATGGCGTTGGCCAGGCTCTGCAAGAGGATGGTTTTTCCGGTACGCGGCGGAGCCACGATAATGCCGCGCTGGCCGCAGCCTACAGGGGCCATAAGGTCGATGACCCTGCCGGAGAACATTTTTTCGCCGTTTTCCATAACCATGCGGCGATCAGGGTAAACAGGCGTGAGGTTGTCAAAAAGGACCAGATTTTTGGCGTTGGCGGGAGGTTCATAGCCGATTTCATTCACTTTGAGGAGGGCGAAATACCGTTCGCCTTCTTTTGGGGGGCGTATTTGCCCGGAAACGATATCACCTTTGCGCAATCCAAAACGACGTATTTGTGAAGGGGAAACATAAATATCATCTGGGCCGGGCATATAGCTGCATAAAGGGGAACGTAAAAACCCGAAGCCGTCCGGCAGGATTTCAAGTACCCCGTCGCCGTAAATCGCCCCGTTTTGCGATGAACAGTTTTGCAGTAGTGCGAATATAAGTTCCTGTTTGCGCATGCTGCTGGCGTTTTCAACATTGTATTCATCAGCCAGAAGCATGAGTTCGGTCATGGATTTGATTTTAAGTTCAGAAAGATTCATACAGGATTCCAGGGTTTCAGGAGCAGTTGTGATGTTCTTTTTCCGCATACGTGACAAGTGGTGAGAGGTTGAAGAACTAAGCATAAGAAGCATTTTTTGAAACACAGCGTCATAGCGGGGCAAGTGGACGGAAAACAGATCTGGAAAGAAAAGATCGGACAGTTCAACTAGTGTCTAATTGCAAAAATTCCAACTATATCTTTTGCGGATATTTTTGCAGGATCGTCTGCTGAAAACCATGTTTTTTTTCAGCAGACTGACGCCGCCTTCGGCGGCGTAAAACCCTCCAGGGTTTTATAGTGTTTATTTTTGCAAGTAAACACGAGGTATGTTAACACTATAGAATTTTTGTTCTCTGGCAAGGAAGATGAGTCTGCCATGAGGGAATATACTCTTACGGTATTTGACCGGGATGGCAGACACAATCTGACGCAGCCGGAGGGCAAAAAGGCATAGCGTTAAACATGCCCTAAGCCTTTGGGGGCGCCATCGCTCCACTACTCACGCGCTGTGGAGCGTTTCAAAAACAAAACGCTCTAGCACGGGTACGTTTCGACCAAGTCAAGCAACGCCGTAACAATCGGCAGATCGTCCTGAGGGAAGGGGCACTTACATTATAATTGCCGGAACAATTGCAAAACGAATTGCTCTAAAGACAGATGGTTACGGTAAGCGTTGTGTGCCATGTGGGTAATTGTTATCAGGCGTAACTGGAATGTCTGCCCCTCATCTTGGCGGAGTGACTGCTGTTTGTGAGGTTCAGGTACGGCATAAAGAAGATGCCTGTTAGGCGTCTAGCGCAACTTACGACTAATGGCAAGAGCTTCAAATCGTTTTTTCCGGTTTTATAAGCACATCGGCATAAAAATTTTCAATAAGGGCTTTGACATCATCCACATGCCGATTAAGGACGCGAGAAAGTTCCGAGGTCACAAGAGCCATAGCTTGTTCCAGAAGACGACGCTCGCCGAAAGACAACTCTTTTTCCCCGCTAAGCAAAATAAGTTCTTTAAGGACATAACCGACATCAAGCAGTGAGGCGCTTTTGAGACGTTCTGAATATGCCCTGTAACGACGGTTCCAATTCTGTCCAGAATAACCGGTAAAGGTGCTGCGATCCTGAAGGGCGTCAAGTACCGCATCTGCCTCAGAAGTTGAACAAAGCGTGCGCAATCCAAGAGTCGTCGCATTGTTTACCGGCACCATAACGGTAATGTTGTTTGTAAAAAAACGGATGATGTAAAATTCAGCTTCATACCCTCCTACTTGCTGGCGCTCAAGACGCTCAATCACGCCGACGCCTTGCGCAGGATAGACTACGAGTTGATCGGGAACATACACAAGTAAACTCCTTGAAATCCAACAAAATAATACTTGATTAGTTTTGCAGGAGAACACCGCAATGAGAAGAATGGATGCAATAGGGCGGCGTATGACAGATGAAAATCCTGATGAGGATATCTTGTCGCGGTTATGGTGAGTTTGAGTTATTACCTTTTGTATTATATACCACATTGGCGTGTTCGTCCAGCATTTGATCGGATTTCCAGCAATTCTCATTATGGCTTTTTTGATTCGTTCCAGGGAGGTTTTATGCCTCCCAGCTAGTGTTGCGTCCATGAAATTCGTAGATATTTAAGCGGCCAGGGGCTTGCCGGTATATGTCCACTGAAATGGCCTGGCCCGAAGTTGGTTATAGTTTTTGATGTAGCACATAATCTGCTCCACCAAGGCCCGCTTGCCCGGCCAGACTCCTCCGCGCAATACGTCACGCGTGAAAATATTAAACCATATCTCGATCTGATTCAGCCAGAAGGCGTAAGTCGGCGTAAAATGGAGCGTCAGGCGCCTTCTTTTGGCTACCCACTTGCGCACGTCTTCCTGTTTGTGTGTTGACAGATTGTCCACTATTACATGGAGTTGCCGACTTGGATATTGACGGTAGAAGCGTTTCAAAAAACGTAGAAACTCCAGGCTGTTGGCGCTATCTACGCATTTGCCTGTTGTCGCGCCTTCGTGCACGGCTAGAGCGGCAAGGAGGCAGGTTGTGCCGTTTCGTTTGTATAGTCGCTGTTAGCCTGGCGGGATCATCAGGCCGCATCGGCAATACGGGCTGGGTTCTGTCAAGCGCTTGAATTTGCGACTTTTCATCAACACAAAGCACCAAAGCATTCTCCGGCGGAGACAAGTAAAGGCCGATTATAGCGGCTTGCTTTTCCGCAAACTCAGGATCCGGGCTCTTTCCGCACCAGTACCTGATTTTGTGCGGTTTTATGGCGCCTGCCGCGAGAATTTGCTGTACCGTTGATTTACCATACCCGGTCGCTTCGGCAAGTTTTCGCACGCTCCAACGCGTACTCCCGTCAACAGGAGTGCTGTAAGCCAGTGCGATAACTCCCGTTCTTTCTTCCGGTGCTATTTTTTGCCGACGTCCCCGGCCCGCTTTGTCGTAAAGGCCGTCAACGCCCAACTTGAGAAACCGCTTGCGCCATTTCAGACAACTTTGCCGGTTCAGGCCGACGTGTTCCTGCATGGCCTTCACTCCCACCCCTTGAGCCGCAAGAAGAATCAGCTTTGCACGAAGAACGGGGCGCTGTTCTGTTTTTCCTGAGTTTGCCCACATTTTCAGAGTGGATCCCTGCTCTTCGCTCAATGCAACTCGGATACATGGCCGCATAACAAACTCCTT
>JAITHT010000084.1 GCA_031279825.1 Desulfovibrio sp.
CGCGAGAGGATTTGATCCTCAATCCCTATCCCGGCATCGCGGCAGCTTCCCGTTATCCACGTGGAGCGCCTGCCGCAAGTCTTCGGGCATTCGGCGGGGCAAGTTGTCAAAGAGCTTGAATGCTGTATGGATTTTGCTTATAGTAAATTTCTGACGCTTGCAAGCGGAAATTTATCCTCCTTTATGAAAGCAAAATTCTTGCTATCAGATAAAAAGGAGGTACGCCATGAGAGAGGTAGAAAAAGTGGAATCCGAAATATTGGCTTTTGATATGCTTGACACTATCCGTGAGCAAAAAAAAGTCTCCTTGGCCGAGCTTGGGAGGAGGGCTTTCCCGGATGATGCCGCGCCGCATATGCGTATAAGAGCCTTGCGAGTTGAAAAAAACGGCAAGCGTCAGCGGCTTAAACTTGGAGATTTCAGGGCCATGTGCAGAGCGCTGGAAGAGGACCCTATAAGGATTTTAATTAAAGCATGGGAAAATATTTGATTATTTTTTATAAGTTTTTTGCTTATTTTATATTGACATAAAATAAGATTTTTACTTATATTCTCCCCAACAAGGCACGGTTGGGGATGCCGGTCGAGAGCAAAGGCGTGAAGAGCGACCGGGCCGCCAATGGACAGAAAAGAAAAAAATCGGTATTGAGTGAGGGAGGAAGACGATATGATGAAACGTCATGCCGACTGGCTGGAAAAAATGAGTGTCGCGGGCATTGTTGGCGGCATCCTGCAGGAAAGCCCTTATGGCGTCATAATCGGCTTGATTAGCTACGGAGCCTGTTTGTTTCTCACAAAAAAAACTGGAGGATAAACAATGACTACAGTATGGACACTTTTTACCCTTGCCGTTGTCGGTGTTTTTTGCCACGGCCTTTACCTCTCCCACAAAGACAAGCGCCCGTAGCCGCACCGCCAAATTTCACACAAGTAGACGAGACAATTCCGCATCCTGTTCGCTCGCACAGGGCTTGGACAGGAACCCTTGCTTATCTTGTCTATACTGCTTGACCCAGTTAGACAGTGTTTTTGAGCAAAGTGACAGTCTGCGTGCCGCTTCCGCCACACCAAATTCATCGTCAACCACCATGCTCACGGCTCGTTGCTTCAATTCCTGCGTATAACGGCCCCGTGGTGCTTTTGCCATAATCCCTCCTCAATGAGTATGAACTATGGCGTCCATTTTTTCCAGCCTACCTCAATAGCGTTGCAAAATGCTCTCCGGCTTTTTCCAGTCCGGGGTCCAGGGTAAGGGCGGCGCTTAAATAATGGCGCGCTTGCTCCAGGTTGCCCATGAATTTGTGACAAAGGCCGAGATTCTGGATATCCACGGCAGAGCCTTTGTCGAGACGCGTGAGGATGTCCTTGAAATCAGCCGCCGCTTCTTCGTAGCGTTGCAGTTTGAACAGACAGACGCCGCGCAGGTTTAAAAATTCCTTCATATCCGGACAAAGTCCCGCCGCTCGGTTAAGACCCGGGAGCGCGCCGCTCCAATCCTCGTCCAACGTGCAGACATAGGCATGGTAGAATGCGGCCAGAGCTTTGGCGTCGCTTCCCGGCTGTATGTCTTCCGCTTGGGCGAAGAGCCTGCGGGCGGAAAGACGATTGTCCGCCCGCAGTGCGAGCATCCCTTTGAAAAAGGGCAGAAAATGCGCGTCCGGATAGATATCCGCCACAACCTGCAGTGAGGCGGCGGCCTTTCCCGGCGAGTCGGCTTCCTCGCACAGCATGCGTCCGACGAACAGGCCGAGGGAGGTGTTTTTGTCGCGTTCTCTGAAGCGGAAGCCGGGAACGAAGCTGTAGTGGGAAGGCACCAGAGTGTCGGGATTAGTGGTAGAAACGGCGTAAAGGGTGAATTGTCGAGAATGCAAGCCCTCAGCCAGAGCGCGAAGTTCGTCAAAGATATCGTCTGACTCCACCGACGGCAGGCTGCTTAACGGGACAAGCGGACCGTGCCGCAGCCAGTCCGCCTGCTCCAGCGCGGCGTACTTGGGCAGCCCGGAGGCCTCGTAGCAGGAGGCGTTTATGAAATCGCCGGCGAGTTGCGCCACTTCGGTAATGGCGCGTACCGCCGCCTTGACCGGATTTGAGGCGGTACCCGCGGTAAACACTATTTCCGATTTACCGGGGAAATTCGTCGTGTCGTAGGCCAGAGCGGCGACGGTCGGCACAGGCATGTCCATGCTGAAATCCTTAAGTACAAGCGTGATGCCGTTTTGCTGAAATTTGTGCAGCAATTCCGCAAGTACGGGGTCGCCGGCCTTGTCCGGCGAACTGTCTATGGTTGGCAGGATAGGCTGATCGCGATCGGCCAAGCAGCAGGTATGGCGCTCTACCAGTTCGCAAGCGCCTTGGAGAAGGGATTCCACATCCGTATTACCTGCCGATGAACCGTTGAATTCGCCGAGTTGCTTGAAGAGATCCAAAGGAACATGGCACAGGCTGCCGTCGGCAATACGGGTTGCCGGCATAAAAATCCAGGACCGTAAATCCATGATACGTCTTGTCTCAGCCGGCGGCAGGGTATCATGGCAGGCTTTGCTTATCTCCTCCAGGGGCATAAGGGTGCGGCCGAAACGCTGCTCCGCTTCGCTCCATGTGGTGTGTACGGCGCCCGGCAGGTGTTGCCAGAACGTAAAGAAGCCGTAGCGCTCCATCAGTTCCATCAGGGCGGAGGCTTCCGCTTGCATTGGGCTGGCGCCTTTACCCATTTGCTTGCGCGTGGGCATAACGGCCTTGGCGTCAGGACCGCAGATGCTGAGATAAACGGGAATGCCAAGCCGGCCGTGGTCAATGCGCCGTGTTTCCGCAAGGATGGCAAGGGGCAGGGCGGCGAGACGCTCGCGCACGCGGGCGATGGTCTGCGCCGGTTCAACGGCCTTGTCCTGATCCTGAGAATAACTTTTTAGGCAGGGGGAGAGGCGGATCATGCGGAATCTCCATGGAAGGCACCATACCGCTGCCTAACCACAGGCGACGGTGCAAAAAAAAAAATCGGTAGGTAACAATAATGAAATAAGGAGGGAGGATGAAGGTTCCGTGTGGATCGGGAGACGGGATTTGAACCCGCGACTCCGACCTTGGCAAGCTAGGGCATGTTAACTCTATGCCTTTTTGCCCTCTGGCTGCGTCAGATTGTGTCTGCCATCTCGGTCAAATACCGTGTAAGAGTATATTCCCTCATGGCAGACTCATCTTCCTTGCCAGAAAACAAAAATTCTATAGTGTTAACATGTCCTGGAACATTTTCACTTTGAAAATGTTCTGTCAACCGACAGCGTAAGCGTCGGCTCTCGTGCACGAGGAGTGGACGAAACTTGTTTTCGCCGTCAACGACGAGTGCAACGTTAATCTGCTCTAGAACTCCTTCCCCATCCACGCGGGATACATTCACCGAAAATTGAAGAAGTTGCAAGCGAAAATCACCATGTTTTTCTACAAGTGATTTCATAAGGAACCGCTGAACAATTGCCCGGTGGCGGGGCGGCTTTGTTTCAGGCAGTAAAATTTCCGAAAAAAGGGGGAAAATCCGGTAAAAATTGCCTCATTTACTCTCGTTTTGTACCTT
>JAITHT010000076.1 GCA_031279825.1 Desulfovibrio sp.
CATAAACGAGCGATAAAATAATAATCCGATTCATGATACTGCGCGCAGTATTCACGGGCCGGCGGCGGCGTGCATTTGAAAGAAAAAGAGTCGCCGCTGAAACCCTGCTCGATCAGCAGATCCGTGATGATGTCCACGACGGTCTTGTCCTGGTAAATCCTGTGATCGCTTGTCTCCGTAAGAAACCAGAGACGCGGGACTATCGTGCAGCGGTAATGTGTTCGCTTATTCGCCGTAAGCAGTTGCCGCATCTCGCGAACAACCCCATGAACGTACCGCGATTCTTTGAATTTGTCCTTGATGGTCAGGCAGGCGTTCTTGCCGATAAGCTCCTTGACGGGCGCGTTCGCCGTGTCGTACACAAGCTCAACGTCGTAGGTATAGAGGGAACTCACTCCCTCCTGACCGGAAAACGAATACACATCGAAATCCGGCCCGCCATCAATCTTGATGAAATACCACAGTTTATCGGCGCTCGCGAACATGATGCCCTCGCTGGTCCGCTGGTTTATATTGCGTCAAAAAATGACCCTGTGCGCACAAAACATTAAGGAAACGCTGAATAATGAAGTCAAGCAGGCTTTATTATTCAGCGTTTCCTTAGCACTCCCTAGGGTGAGGCAGAAGCATCCCGTGCGGTTGCATTGCCGCACAGAAGCGGGGTCAGCAAATACTTCATTCCTTGTCCAAGGGCAGCCAAAGCGGCGGTCATATCCCATCCATGAGGAGGCCGCTGCCCCGCCTTATTCGATATGGCCCGCAGTTCAACAAAGGGGATACGCGCCGCAGCCGCGCCTAGAGCCAAGGAAAATCCTTCCATATTTTCCACAAGTCCGCTCCCGAGATCTGCGATATATCCGGCACGTTGCGGCGTACCGGATACCCCGGCTACGGTAACGCCGGCACCTCGCGGTAACTCACTATTCCAGTTCATGCCCATGTTGCCAAGGGCTCTGTCCGGTTCAAGCACCAAACGGGTAAAGATTTCGCGTCCGGAAATCTCAGCCTGGGGGAAAGGCAGAGGCGAGGGCATATGGGTGTCATTCTGCTGATGATGCCACACGCCGTATTCAGGGAAAGATTCTTCCGTAATTAATACAAGGCTGCCCACAGGAGCCGCGTCAGCGTCATATGTTCCTGCGACTCCCATATTGAGAATGCCCTGTAAGCAATCGTCGCTTTGTCCTTCCCGTACCCTGCCGAGGCGGTGTCCGACAGCCAGGGCCGAGGCCACGGGGCCGATGCCGCATACCAGTGGTTCAAGGGTGCAATACTGCAGACGTAACGCAGGCGGGACATCCAAACGGTCGCGTGGATTAAAGCCGTCAAGGGAGGACGGCATCTTTGCCGGAACTGTCTTTCCGGATACGGGAAGAAGGGCCAAGCAGGCCCGCAGTTCCATAGGCGTGGCGCACACAAGCAGCAATCGCACGACGTCTCCGTTATGCTCACATCGTCAGATACCACAAGACTGGTTTGAGTCTTGTGGATATATAAAATGAAAGTTAATCTGCTCTGAGATTCGCACGGGCAACCGAAAACGGCAGGACGCGCGCCATTACAAACGCCAATAAGAGTATCCGGCGCTGATGATCTGTTTTTTTTCCCATATCCCTTTAATATCGAGAATGATAGCCTTATCGGGATGGGCGAAATGCGAACGCAACTCGATACTATCTAAAGCAACGTAGTCTTTGTGGCTGACGGCAAAAACAGCCGCATCCAAATCCCGCATGTTGTCAAAGGAGGTCAAGGCAAGCCCGTATTCCTCCATCGCCTCGCCGGCGTCGGCCAGGGGGTCATGCACCAGGACTCGGATTCCGTATTCCTCAAGTTCATTGCGGATATCCACTACCCTGGTATTGCGCAAATCAGGCACGTTTTCCTTGAAGGTCAGGCCAAAAATGCCTACTCTGGCACCGTTTACCCGGCTGCCGGCTCTAATGAGCATTTTGACAGTCTTTTCAGCTATATATTTGCCCATGCCATCATTAATGCGTCGTCCCGCCAGAATGACTTCCGGATGGTATCCTACTTCCTGCGCCTTATAGGTGAGGTAATACGGATCAACCCCTATGCAATGCCCGCCTACCAAACCGGGGCGGAAGGGCAGAAAATTCCATTTGGTGCCGGCGGCTTCAAGTACTTCAAAAGTATCTATGCCCAAGCGATCAAAAATCAGGGCAAGCTCATTCATCAAAGCGATATTCAGATCCCGTTGCGTATTTTCTATGACCTTGGCCGCTTCAGCTACTTTAATGGACGATGCTCTATGCACGCCCGCAGCAATGATGCTGCCGTATACATCGGCAAGAAGTTCCAGAGTTTGCGGCGTACTGCCGGAAACCACTTTGACGATATTTTCCACCGTATGGGTCTTATCTCCGGGGTTAATTCGCTCCGGAGAATAGCCTACAGTAAAATCGCGGGCAAAGACCAGTCCGGAGGTCTGTTCCAAGATGGGCACGCAAATATCCTCGGTCACGCCTGGGTAGACAGTGGATTCATAGACGACGACCGCGCCTTGCGTAAGCCTTTTGCCCACGAGAGCTGAGGCTTTTTGTATCGGACTGAGATCCGGGTTTCTGTGAAGATCTATGGGGGTGGGGACGGCCACGATGAGTAGGCGCGCTGAAGTCAGATCCTCATCGCGGCAGGAAAAGGTTATGGAGGCAGCGGCCAGGGCGGCGTCTTCCACTTCTCCCGTGCGATCATGCCCCCCTTGCAATCCTTGTATCCTGGCGGAGGAAATATCAAAGCCGATTACCGGGAAATGCCCTGCCAGGGCCACTGCCAAGGGTAGGCCGACATAGCCGAGGCCGATAACGGCAATACGCTCGCGACCGGCAGTCAGATCGTCAAAGTGCAGCATCATGCTTGAGCATCCGTTACAGAAATGAATTTATATAAACGTCCTGGAATGGAATTTGCGGCAAAGCTGCG
Organism: Desulfovibrio sp.; assembly: GCA_031279825.1. Taxonomy (GTDB): domain Bacteria; phylum Desulfobacterota; class Desulfovibrionia; order Desulfovibrionales; family Desulfovibrionaceae; genus Frigididesulfovibrio. The sequence goes on from JAITHT010000076.1 coordinate 2,944, forward strand.
CCGTTCCTATTCCGGCGAAGCCGACGCATACCAATTGCGTCATGCAATTGGTATGCGGAAATCGAATACAAAGCCATGCGCGGCGCTTCACAGCGACTATGCATCCCACCGGGCCCGGGGTAGGCGGCGTTTCGCGCCGTAGCCGCCGCAAAGAGAGAGTGCTTCATAGCGGTTTTTCGCCGATATGCAGGCAAACAATGCCTGCCGAATAAAAACGAAAGTTTACGTTGACGAAACCGGCCAGGCGCATTTCTTCAGCAAGTTGCGGGGCTGTCGGATAGGCGGCCACCGTGTTTGCCAAATAGCGATAGGCTTCCTTATCTCGGGACACCATACTCCCGATAAAGGGCAATACGTAAGCGAGGTACAGGTTATACAGCCCCAGAAAGATCCTGTTTCGGCCGCTGCCGAATTCCAGCACGCACAATTTGCCGCCGGGAGTCAGAGTGCGTAGCGCCTCCGCGTAGGCGGTTTCGCGCGGACGAATATTACGCAGGCCAAAGGCCACGGTTACGGCATCCACGGAGGCATCTGGCAAAGGCAGACGTCTGCCGTCGCCGACCAAAGGATATATGCCTTTGCGACCAGAGCGGCAATCGACATGTTTGTGTATTTTCGGCAATCCTTTGAGCAACATAGGGAGACAAAAATCCAAGGCCAGCACATGATGGCGAGGATAACGCTGCATCAGGGCAAGGCTGACCTCCATGGTGCCGGCGGCTAAATCAAGAATCCGGGAGGTCCCGTGTGCTGGGAAGGGGGTAATCGCGTCAGCCAGACGCTTACGCCACAAAGCGTCCAGTCCGAAACTGAAGACACGGTTTAACAGATCGTAGACCCCGGCAATGCGCTCGAAAGTACGGCGAATCTTGCCGGCGTCACTGCCGGACGTAGGAGCAGGCACGCTGTCTTCACGAGAGGCGCACGGCGGGAGTTGAGGCGCTGTCATTGCTCTTTTATCAGGGGGGATGGGTTTTTCCCCGGATGTTTGCGGGTATCAGCATGCGTGGCGATGCTTGCAACCACTACTTGATAGACGGCGGGAAAAATCTCGGCGAAATTGCCGGGGGAGACTCGGCTGGTCTCAATAAATTTCACGATGATTTCTTTAGTTACCTGGAGCGCTTCCTTGGCGTCTTTTTCCATTGCGCGCAATCCGTATATTGGGGATATAGTCTAAACCCGCCCAAAAAGAGAGATCTCGACATGTGAAAAGTTGCGGAACGCTACAGCGAACGCGTCACCAGACGAGTAAGGACAGGTTGTCGTAAAGAAAACCCGCCCCTAGGGAATGGCCTTGACCACAATGGCTGCAACCGGGCGGGAATAAGGAAGAAACGGCCAGCCCCTCCCTTTTTTTGAATCTATAACATTAACGTTGCGTAGTATCAAGCGGCTGCGCTCTTCCGCCTGCGGACTTCAATTCTTCCAGTACATGATTAATAAATTTGGGCAATTGTTCTCGGCAGCGAGGAGTCAGTTCCATCTGCAAGCTTTTCCAGTCCGCCGGCTCCATACCGATGACCACGGCCTCCGGACGGTTGCCGATGAGTTCACAACTAATCAACGTATCTACCAGATCGACCTGATGTTGCGAATCATGGAAGCCCAAGCTTTTACGCAGGCCTTCGTCCTTCAGGCGATAAATGGAACCGGGCTCCTGACCGCCAAGGACGGCATCCATAATAATAAGACGATCACAGTCCATAATAGCATGCATAAGAAGCTTGCCCATAGTGCCGCCTTCCATGAGGCTGACGTTCTTTGAAAAACGGTAGTTGGATTCAAGATATTGGACGGCGTGTACCCCTACGCCTTCATCCGCGTAAAGGATATTGCCGACGCCGAGCAGGAGAATGCGAGATTTTGCCATAGAGTATTCCGTAGCGGTGCTGGAACATTTCAAAGTTAATCTGCTCTGGACACAGCGTCCCACCACATCTATGCTGAGGCTTTGCCGAAACCGCGCTTCCGGCAAGGCATCAGCACTACTTTACAATTTTTGGCGCGATATCCTGCCGCGATCCAATTCCGAATACTCGCAAGGTTAATAAGGTTGTTTTGGAATTGGGAGCCCGTGGGGAAAAAGCGCGCCTTGATCAAGGGGGAGGCGGGGGATACTCTTTACGCTCCCTGCATGAGAGGGAGGACGGCGTTCATACTGCCGGCACGGTAGCCGCTCAGATCCACAGCGCTATATATAAAGCCCAATTCGCGCAGGCGCTGGTCGATACGCCCGCGCAACGCATGATCCGCCAAGAGGGCAGCAAAGCCGCGCTCGTCCAACTCCAGGCGGGCCAAGCTCCCTTGCTCGTGGAAGCGTACCCTCACCTGTTCAAAACCTTGATCTAACAAGAATTGTTCGGCAGCGTCAATACGGGCCAAACGTTCCGGATTAATCGTTTCCCCGTAAGGAAAACGGGAAGCCAGGCAGGCAAAAGAGGGTTTGTTCCATGTGGGTAGCCCCATTTCTTTGGACAGGGCGCGAATTTCCTCCTTACTCAGACGGACAAGCCGCAGGGGGCTGCGTATGCCTAATTCGGCTAATGCCTGCAAGCCGGGGCGATAATCCCCCTCATCATCCATGTTGGAGGCCTCGATCACGTGGGTTGCGCCTTTTTCGGCAGCCAGTCTGAAAATTTTACTGAAAAGTTCTTTTTTGCACAAATAGCAGCGATTTGGAGGATTTTGGGAAAAACCCTCCAGGGCCAGTTCCTCTGAATCCAGCAGATAGTGACGGATACCCCGGGTATGGGTGAATTCCTGGGCGGCTCTTAATTCCCGTTGAGGGAAGCTTAAGGAACAGCCGGTTACGGCAAAGGCCCGATCTCCCAATGCGTCATAGGCGCTCTGGAGCAGAAAGGAGGAATCCGCCCCTCCGGAAAAGGCCACAGCCACGCTTTCCAATCCGCGCAGACATTCTGCCAGCAGGCTTTGTTTTTCTTTCATGGCGCACATCCAAATGAGGTAGCGAAGCCCTTCAGGGCTTCGCGTCTCGCGCTCGGGAGGGGTTTTTACCCCTCCCGAGCTTTCCGCCCCGGAAAGAAACCCCGCCCTTCATGGCGGGGTCGGGGCTATATGGCCTTGCGGCCGGGGTTTCAGACCACAAAGGAAGTTCTGATAACATTTGTGTATACGCGCACTTTCCACGGAAAGGCAAGAGCGGTCCCGGATGGAGCGGCCGCACGAGCCTCTGTCCAGAATGTCGCCGATGGGCCATCCCAACGCCGCCGAAAGTTTCTACAAGTGATTTCATAAGTTCTCGACGCACTGCCGGGGTCGTGCGGGCGCGAGTATTGCCGCCTCATATCCTCCCGAGATGCTTTGTATACGCCTCCAGCGTATTACGCAGAAGCATGGCTATGGTCATAGGGCCGACTCCGCCGGGCACAGGGGTTATGGCCGAGGCCGTACGGCTGACGGAAGCGAAATCGCAGTCCCCGCGCAGCCCCTGCTCCGTGACCGAAATCCCCACGTCAATCACCACGGCCCCTGGCTTGACCATATCCCCGCGGATAAACCCCGGCTGCCCCATGGCCGCGAAAAGAAAATCCGCGGATTGGCATATTTCTGTGATATTTTTACTCTGCGAGTGGCAGACCGTCACCGTGGCATTGGCGTATTCAGTCCTGGCGCCAAGCATAATCGCCAATGGCTTGCCTACGATGTTGCTTCTCCCGAGAACTACGGCACGCTTCCCCTCAAGGAAAAAGGCATGGCGCTTAAGCAACTCCATCACTCCTGCGGGAGTGCACGGGCGCAAGCCGGGCAGGCCCGATACGAGCCTGCCCATATTATCCGGGTGAAAGCCGTCCACATCCTTGTCCGGACGAATGCGCTCCAGGCAAGAGAGGTTCTCCAACCCACGAGGCAAGGGAAGTTGCAGGAGAATGCCGTCCACGTCCTCACGAGTGTTAAGCGCGTCAATACAGCGCAACAGGCGGAGTTGGGACGTATCCGGCGGCAGATGCAGCAGTTCCGACGCTACGCCTATCTCGTCGCAAGCCCGCTGTTTATTGCGGACATAGGTTTGCGAGGCAGGATCCTCGCCCACCAGGATGACTGCGAGGCCAGGCTTACGTCCGGCGGCCGGGGCAAGCGCGGCCACTTGCCCCGCAAGCTCCTCGCGGATGGCGGCCGCCGTCGCTTTTCCGTCAATAATCCGCACGGACACTCTACTCGTCCGAGATGCCGTAATGCTCTCCCATGGTCGGGCCATAGTAGAGCGCAGTATCTTCAAGGGCTTCTTCAATGCGCAAAAGCTGGTTGTATTTTGCCAGCCGATCGCTCCGGCATAGGGAGCCTGTTTTAATTTGTCCGGCGTTGGTGCCGACGGCCAGATCGGCGATAAAGGCATCCTCGGTCTCGCCCGAACGGTGCGACACAACGGTGGTGTAACCGTTTTGCTTAGCCATCTCAATGGTGTCCAGCGTCTCGGTCAACGTGCCTATCTGATTGAGCTTGATCAGGATGGAGTTGCCCACTCCCTCCGTGATTCCTCGAGCCAGAATATCCGGATTGGTGACAAAAAGATCGTCTCCGACGATCTGCACACGATCACGAAGGGCGACGGTCAGGTGGCTCCAGCCTTCCCAGTCTCCCTCGGCCAGACCGTCTTCAATGGAAATAAGCGGGTATTTTTTTGTAAAGACTTCGAGATATTTAACCATTTCCTGAGAAGAGAGCGTTTTGCCTTCTCCCTTGAGATTATACTTGCCGTTGGCATAGAACTCGGAGGCGGCGGCATCAATGCCGAGCGCGATATCCCTGCCGGGCGTATAGCCAGCGGTTTCAATAGCTTTCATAATATAGCTGAAAGCTTCGTCATGGCTTTTCAAATTGGGGGCAAAACCGCCTTCATCGCCTACGCTGGTCACATGCCCGTCAGCCGCCAGCAGTCCCCGCAGGGTATGGAAGGTTTCGGCCCCCATGCGCAACGCTTCCTTAAAGCTGGATGCGCCTATGGGAAGAATCATGAACTCCTGGATATCCAAATTATTGGGAGCATGGGCGCCGCCGTTGATAATATTCATCAAAGGTACGGGCATGACTTTGGAATTAACTCCACCGAGATACTGATACAGAGGCAGGGCGATGCAATTTGCGGCTGCCCTGGCCGTGGCCATGGAAACGCCGAGCAAAGCGTTGGCTCCCAAGCGATCTTTGTTATCCGTGCCGTCCAGATCAATCAGGGCGTTGTCCACTTCTACCTGGTGCAGGGCATTGATGCCCACAACGGCTTCAGCGATTTCGTCGTTCACATGCCCGACGGCTTTGGTCACTCCCTTGCCACCATAACGGCTTTTGTCGCCGTCGCGCAGTTCAAGGGCTTCCCGGCTGCCGGTAGATGCCCCCGAAGGGACGGCCGCGCGGCCGGTATGGCCTGATTCAAGGCCGACTTCCACTTCAATTGTGGGATTGCCTCTGGAGTCAAGAATTTCCCGTGCCCAGACAGATACTATCGTACTCATGAATATCTCCTTAGTAACAGGTGAATAGCGCGCGGAAAAAAACAGAAACACCATCACGGTTATTTGTGATAATACGGATACGCCTACTTACGGGACCGTCTGTTCCGCATGCAGACGCCGCAATCCTTCAAGCAGGAGTTCCGGGAGGATTGCGTGGAAGCAATCAGTCACTCCCGCCAATGTTGAGGCAAAGCCGCCCGTGCCGACTACAGCCACCGGGCCTTGCATCCCTCCGGCGAGACGGGCAACCAGCCCTTCGGCCATAGCGGCAAAACCGAAAATAAAACCATGATTCAAGCTTGTTACCGTCGAGCGCCCCGGGACGGGAGTCTTCTCTTTTACCTCAAGGCTGACCCTCGGCAATTTGGCGGTACGGGAAGCCAGGGCAGCGGCCGAGGACTGGATGCCGGGGCAGATCAATCCCCCTAAATAGGCGTTGCCTTCAACACAGTCAAAGGTGGTCGCCGTGCCGAAGTCAACTGAAATAATTGAAGCGGCCGAGGGGAAAAGACGTCGGGCCGCATATGCCCCCACCAGACGGTCCGCCCCCACTTCATGCGGCAGGGAATAACGATTGTCCAGAGGAATGGGCAAATCTTCCGGTGCAAACAGTACGCGTCTTTCTAAAAAACGTTCGCAAGCGCGACTGACCACCAGGCTCATACCAGGTGCCACCGATGAAGCGACGCAGGCATTGATGTCAGAGGGCGCCAGTCGCCTATGCCGCAGTATATCCAAGAGCATCAGGCCGAATTGATCGGCCGTCTGCCGCTCATCACTCGGCAGGATGTATGACGCAATGAACGAAGCGCCGGCGCTGATGCCGATTTTAGTATGGGTATTGCCGATATCGAAATAAAACGCGCATACGCTCATGAATTGCACCGCTTTGCCGCTTCCGCAAGGCTCTTCCCTGTCACTCTCGTATGGAACGGAAGGATAACGACCGCGCCGTTGCATCAAGCCGCATAAAGGCAGTATTTCCATTGCGAAAAATCATTCTCTACATTTCGCATCCTCGAAAGTAGTACATGTACCCGATTCGGCTGAAAATTCAAGCCCCTTAAAGCATTTTGATTTTGAGACGCTCCATTCAAAAACGTTACGCGGGATTTTAATACAATATATTGATATTATTTTATAAAATTGATATATTTCTTCCAGGGTATGCTGCTGGAGGGGTAATCCTTCCTATATGGCCTCGCCCCGGAGTCAAGGGGCTTTTTACTTCATGGAGTGAGTTGGAATCGGATGCAAACGTATATCCGGCATCATTGCTGTCCGGCTAAGCAACCAATCTTAATAGGCTGAGACTGTAAGAAGTATGGTTTTTTCGTCGTCGTGGTTTCAGGAGTTCTTCCAGGGAAACCGCGCCGAGCAGATTGAGAATACTTCTTTTGGAAGAATAACGGTCGCCTCGATTTCTTCCAGTGTTGACAAATCAATTTTTAACGCGCTGCACAGCATTAGAGTATATTCAGCGCCATATCACGGCATTTTTATTGACGATCACACTACCCCGAAGGGGTATGACTTCGAGCGCAAGCTCAAGATAGCTTTCCAGTGTAATTGTGTCTTGCGTCTTGACAGCAAATCCACCCAACTTTTACAATTATGCGACCTTATGCTTAATCTTGCCATCCGCGCTGATTCCGCGACATTACCTGAATCCCGGCACAAGGCCGCGCTCGTGGAAGTTTTCCGGGCCTTCAGGAGCCGTTCTCCGGTAACAAGAGTTTTTACCCTGTAGGAGTCCGGTCAAAAAAAATTGCCGCCTTACTTGACGAAAACGGAAAAAATGAGCAATATTTTATTGCCACCGTTTGGAGGCAACAAAAAAATTGCGCGGGGAGCAGCTACCGTTTGGAAGTTCCGCAACCCGTAAACACGGATGAAACCAGCTAGCCACTGTTCAGAGGTAATGCTGGTTTCTTTTTTAGCCGCCCGTCTGCATTTTTAACCGTATGAAATTCCAGACGGTTATTTCTCCCCTGCACACCCCAAAAATGACCTACCCACACCAGCATGATCAGGGCAAGGGTCATGCCCTTATAAACAGCCTTCCGGCCAGCGCCAAGAGCGGGCCAGGATTTGCTGCTGCCTTTGACTGCATATCATACTGTTTTATATGACTTTTCCAATTCGCTACGCACTGCGTACTCAATCTGCGCCATCATTTTTTAGCTGCTTCTGCATTTGCTTCAACGTGTCAAGGTACGCTTTTTCCACATCTGAGAGTTCATCCGTAAGCTGTGCGCGGTACGTATCATATTCGCGGTGGGCTTTGTCCACAGCTTCACTATGACTGACGCTGCCCGCACCTTCCAGAATACCCATGCCGAAGTTCTGAGAAAATGTATCGAGCGTTTCTAGCCAATCTTTCATGTACATGGGCTGTTGTGTTTCCGCTTTCAACTCTGCCATGTCGAAAAAGGCGTTCACCATTCGACGCAAGGCAAAAAGTTCCTTTTCGGTCATATAGTTTTTGGCGACAGTCACTTCGCTTTTCACGGGGCGACTGCCCTTGAACACCGTCAATCCCATAAAGGGTAGCTCGGAGTTGGCGCGGTCAAAAATGATTTCCGCCGCCGTATGGCCGCTGGCCGCATAGTGCAATTTGTTCTGCACGATTTTGAAGAAGGCAACAGTTTCCGGCATGGAGGCATCGTAGTCCAGGCTAGTGGCGTACAGATCAAGAATCTGGCGGTACATCACCTTTTCGCTGGCGCGAATGTCGCGGATGCGCTCAAGGAGTTCCTTCCAATAATGCCCGCCGCCCATGTTTTTCAAGAGTTCGTCATTCATGGCGAAGCCCTTGGCGAGGTACTCGTGCAGTACGCCAGTCGCCCAGCGCCGGAACTGAGTGCCGCGCAAAGATTTCACCCGATAACCGACCGCGATAATCATGTCGAGGCTGTATAAAGCAACAGGCTTGTCGGAATGGGCAAGGTGCAAAAAATGCACATTGCTTTTTTTATCAATTTCCCCTTCCAAAATAGCGTTGTTAATATGCCGGGTGATGACCGACCTGTCCCTCTGGAACAATTCCGCCATCTGCGCTTGCGTGAGCCAGAGGGTTTCGTTTTCCATCCGAACGTCGATGCGGGTTTTCCCGTCGCCGGTCTGGTAGATGACAATTTCAGATTTATTTAGCTCCACAATTCTACCCCATATCGCTTGTTCACGTGTGTGCTTCCATAATGATGAAACATTTACGGCGCTCGATCACGATTCTATGGACGCACCAATGGCGCGAAAACTCGTCATGCTCGCCAGTGGGATCGACAAATTTGTCAATCCCTATATCCTTTGATGCATCTTCTGATGTATAAAAATGCCCGGCCACGGCTTGTTAGCGTCCGGCTTTGGAAAGCTTTGCATTAGCGGCGACGATATCGACCCATTGCTGTCCGGCTAAGCAACCAATCTTAATAGGCTGAGACTGTAAGAAGTATGGTTTTTTCGTCGTCGTGGTTTCAGGAGTTCTTCCAGGGAAACCGCGCCGAGCAGATTGATTTG
>JAITHT010000080.1 GCA_031279825.1 Desulfovibrio sp.
AGGAGAGCGTGGCGTTCTTTACTGACGCGCGTGAGTTCCGCCAGGACGTCGTGGTGTTGGCCGCTTGTGAAGGAGGCGACTCCCGGACGGATGGCCCCGGCTTTGTCCGCGGCGATTTCCCTGAGGGAATGCCCCAGAATGTGTTGATGATCTATGCTGATGGGCGTAAAGACGAGCAAATCCGCTTCCATGGCTGTGGTGGCGTCGTAGATGCCGCCGAGTCCGCTTTCCATGATGGCGATGTCCGCGCCGCCTTCGGCAAAGGCCAGCGCCGCAAGGCAGGTGACGAACTCGAAATACGAAAGATCGCCGGCCCCATGCCGCATAAGCGTGTTGGCCAGATGAAGCCAGTGTTTTTCTTCCAGAAGTTCCTCATCAAGTCGTACTCGTTCGCGCACCGAAAGAAAATGCGGCGAGGTATGCAGACCCGCGGACAGACCGTGTTCCCGCGCCAGAGCCGCCAGCATGGTTGAGACGGAACCTTTGCCGTTGGTGCCCACGATTTGTACAAGGCAATAGGGCGGCCGGCGCAACTTCAGGCGTTCGAGCACCGTTATCATGCGATCAAGACCGGGTCGCATACGGAAAAGGCCGAGATTCGCAAGATACGAGGCAAAGGCCGGGGCATCGGTAAAGGCAGGCGCACCTTCATCGGCGTGTTGCGAATGCGGGACAGGCTTATGCATTGCTTCTGTATAGGCCATTTGTCGTATAAGGAGCAACAAAAAAAGCCCGGAATTCCAATGCCCTGTGTTGCGAGATATTGTGTATTTGTACTACGCAGGCGGTCACCCCCATGGGTGATAGTGTTTTCGCGGTGCCGGTCGGGATGAAGTTTGCGGAAATAAAGCGGATGATGGCAATGCTATAATGTAAAAGGGGCACCCTTTCGGGTGCCCCTTTTTTGCTCTGGGGCATTTTCAAAGTGGAAATGCTCTATGTGAGTAAAACGAGCCGACGTATCAACCGCGGTTTTTAAGAGACAGGCGATACGTAGCCCGGCGTAAGGCGAATTCAGCCCTGGGCAGACTGACATCAGATCCCTTGTGGGCTATTCGCTCGGTAGCGCGATTAAACGCCCGCTCGGCGCGTGCAAAATCAATATGCTCGGCTTCTTCGGCGCATTCCGCAAGCACGGTGACCGTGTTGTCGGAAACTTCGGCAAAGCCTCCGGAGACAAACACATAGCGAGTTTTGCTGTCAGCCTTGTAATACAGGCAACCAACGGCCAAACCCGAGATAAAGGGGACGTGTTCGGGCAATACGCCGAATTCGCCTTCAATGCCTGGCGCTCCGACATACTCCACTTGCCTGCTTAACACAATCTGGTCGGGAGTGACTATTTCCAATTGGAGCGATGCCATGATCCCTCCTTATTGTTCTGCCTGGCGTTTTTTGAATTTTTCTTCAACCATATTAATACCGCCCACCATATAAAAATCGGCTTCGCCCATATGATCGTATTTGCCGTCAAGAATGGCGCGGAAGGCTTTGATGGTCTCTTCCAGCTTCACATATTGACCGGGAGTACCGGTAAACACTTCCGCAACATGGAAAGGCTGAGACAAGAAACGCTGGATGCGGCGCGCGCGGGCGACGACAAGTTTATCCTCGTCAGATAGTTCGTCCATGCCGAGGATGGCAATGATATCCTGCAAATCTTTATATTTTTGCAGAATCTGCTGCACTCCGCGAGCCACGAAATAATGCTCTTCGCCCACGACCTGCGGATCAAGAATACGCGAAGTGGAATCAAGGGGGTCCACCGCCGGATAAATACCAAGTTCCGCAATCTGCCGGGAAAGCACCAAGGTTCCGTCAAGGTGCGAGAAGGTCGTGGCCGGCGCCGGGTCCGTCAGGTCGTCCGCGGGAACGTAGACAGCCTGCACAGAGGTGATGGAACCTTTGGTGGTGGACGTAATACGCTCCTGCAGACCCCCGAGGTCGGTGCCCAGCGTGGGTTGATAGCCCACGGCGGATGGCATGCGGCCAAGAAGGGCGGACACTTCCGAACCTGCCTGGGTAAAGCGGAAAATATTGTCGATAAAGAGCAACACATCCTGTCCCTCTTCATCACGGAAGTATTCGGCGCAGGTAAGTGCCGTAAGAGCGACTCGGGCGCGGGCTCCCGGGGGCTCGTTCATCTGGCCGTATACAAGGGAGGCTTTTTCCAGAATGCCGGCGTCCTTGAACTCATGATAGAGGTCGTTTCCTTCACGGGTGCGCTCGCCCACGCCCGCGAATACGGAGAGACCACCATGCTGTTTGGCGATGTTGTTGATCATTTCCATCAAAATAACGGTCTTGCCGACGCCGGCACCGCCGAAAAGCCCCATCTTGCCGCCTTTGGGAAAGGGGATGAGCAGATCGACGACTTTAATCCCGGTCTCCAACAGTTCCACCTTGGTGTTCTGCTCAGTGAATTCAGGAGCCGCGCGGTGGATAGGCAGATATTTTTCCGCCTTAACAGGCCCGAGTTCGTCCACAGGCTGGCCGACGACATTGATAATGCGGCCAAGAGCGGCTTTACCGACCGGCGCCAATATGGCCTCGCCGGTATTTTCCACATCCATGCCGCGCACCAGACCTTCTGTGGCGTCCATGGCGATGGTGCGTACTATGTTGTCGCCGAGGTGTTGCGCCACTTCGCAGACAAGCTCGGGCGCATTCACGTTGTTAGGATTTTTGAGTTTGAGCGCGGTCAGGATATTAGGAAGTTTGCCGGAGGGAAACTCCACGTCCACAACCGCGCCGATGACCTGCACGATTTTGCCAATGTTTGCACTCATTTCCGTCATGCTCCCTTGTTAGCCTTTCAGCGCTTCAACGCCGCCCACGATATCCATAAGATCTTTGGTAATGGCCGCCTGACGCGTTTTATTATACAGCAGGGTCAATGCCGCCGTCATGTCGTCGCAGTTTTTCGTTGCATTATCCATAGCCATCATGCGAGCGGCGTGTTCACTGGCGGATGTATCTAGAAGGCCGCGATATATCTGCACTTTAACGAAGCGAGGCAGAAGTTCGGCCAGAAGGCCTTCCACCGCCGGTTCGTAGATATAGTTCTTTGCCGCTCCCTCCGCGTGTTCGTCCCGGTGATCCGCAGCAATGGGGAGAACAGGGAGGGACACGGGAACCTGCTTGGCGAGGCTGATGAATTCGCCGTAAACCATAAGCACTTCATCCAGTTGTCCGGAGAGAAAGTCATCCATAACGCGCTGACCGACCGAGACGGCCAATTGGAAGTCAAAGCTGTTCATCTGGCCTATGATGGCCAGGGGTATCTCGTACCCAAGCTTTCTGACGGCATCGCGCGCCTTCTTGCCTACGCAATAAAACTTGACGGCTTTGCCCTCCTTTGTTTTTTCTCTGGCGATTTTCAGAGCGGCGGTTATAATGTTGACGTTGAAACTGCCGCACAGACCTCGATCCGAGGTGGCAAGCACAATGCCGACGGTTTTTACCTCATCGCGAACAGCCAGAAAAGGATGGGCCGTCTCTTCGGACTGCCCTCCCAAATTGCTCAGCATGTCAAAGAACTTTTGCGCGTAGGGGCGAAAACGTTCAATGCGCTGTTGAGCGCCGCGCAACTTCGCGGAGGCGACCATGTTCATGGCCTTGGTGATCTGCTTGGTCTTCTTGACCCCGCCGATCTTTAACTTGACATCTTTAAGAGAAGCCATTCATGCCTCCGGAAGTTACGCCTTGAAGTCTTTCTTGAATTCCTTGATGGCCGTTTGCAGACGCTCTTCAATAGAGGCATCAAGAGCCTTTTTTTCTTTGATTTCTTTTAAAAGTTCAGCTTTGGAAGCCTTCATGAATTCCAGCAGAGCGATTTCAAAGGGACGGACCGCCTCCAAGGGAATATCGTCCATAAAGCCTTTGGTGGCGCTGTAGATGGATACGACCTGCTCATAATCTTCCATGGGTTTGTACTGAGGCTGTTTCAAAAGCTCCACCAGACGGGCGCCGCGATTGAGTTTTTGCAAGGTGCCTTTGTCCAGGTCGGAACCAAACTGCGCAAAGGCGGCCAACTCACGATACTGGGCAAGGTCAAGCCGCAGAGAACCCGCCACTTGTTTCATCGCTTTGATCTGGGCGGCTCCGCCCACGCGCGAAACAGACAGGCCGACGTTGATGGCCGGGCGAACCCCCGCGTTGAACAGATTGGGTTCAAGATACACTTGGCCGTCAGTAATGGAAATGACGTTGGTCGGAATGTAGGCGGACACGTCTCCGGCCTGGGTTTCGATAATCGGCAGGGCGGTCAGAGAACCTGCGCCTTGGCTGTCGGACATTTTCGCCGCGCGTTCAAGCAGACGGGAGTGCAGATAGAACACGTCGCCGGGGAAGGCTTCTCGTCCCGGAGGACGGCGGAGCAGCAGGGACATCTGGCGATAGGCCACGGCCTGCTTGGAAAGATCGTCGTAAATGATGAGGGCATGCTTGCCGCTGTTGCGGTAATATTCAGCCATGGCGCAACCGGAATAGGCCGCGATATATTGGAGCGCGGCCGGTTCGGATGCCGTGGCCGAGATAATGGTGGTGTATTCCAAGGCGCCGTATTTCCGCAAGGTGTCGGCTACCAGAGCCACATTGGCTTTTTTCTGGCCGATGGCGACGTAAAAGCAGTGGATATCGGTATTTTTCTGGGCGAGAATGGCATCAATACACACGGCCGTCTTGCCTGTTTGCCGGTCGCCGATGATCAGTTCGCGCTGTCCCCGGCCGATTGGCGTCATGGCGTCAATGGCCTTGATGCCGGTAGGCATGGGTTCATGGACTGATTTTCGGGCGATGATGCCGGGAGCTTTGATTTCCACCGGGCGAAGTTCCGTTTTTCCCAAAGGGCCAAGGCCGTCAATCGGCTGGCCGAGAGGATTAAGGACCCGGCCCATAACAGCGTCGCCCACCGGTACGGAGAATATCTGGCCGGTGCGCTTGACCGGATCTCCCTCTTTGATATTGGTATCGTCGCCGAGCAGGGCGACGCCCACGTTGTCTTCTTCAAGGTTCAGCACCATGCCCATGAGGCCGCCCGGGAATTCAAGCAATTCCATAGCCATGGCGTTGCTGACCCCGTAGACGCGGGCAATACCGTCACCGACATACAGTACGGTGCCGGTTTCGCTCATTTCCACGCGCTGTTCGTAATTTTGGATTTGACTCTCTAAAATTTTGCTGATTTCTTCGACTTTAATCTGCATGGCCCTACTCACCCCTCTTGATGGTGTCTTTGAGGATGGAAAGTTGTGCGCGGAGGCTGGCATCCATCACCTGATCGCCTACCTTGAGCACCACGCCTCCAAGAATTTCGGGGGATACCCCGAATGACAGCATAAGCGTATGCTTGGTTTTTTTCTCGAGTTGTTTGACAATGGCGGTTTGTTTTGCCGCGTCCATCGGGATTGCCGTGAGCAATTCTCCTCGAATGACCCCTTTTTCCGCATCAAGTAGTTGATCGAAGACGGTTGCGATACGGTCCAACTCGCGAAGGCGATCCTTTTCCGCCAGGAGGAAACAAAAGTGGACAACGACGCCTGAAAGCTTCAATCTGGTGATTAATTGCGCCACTGTTTGTTTTTTTTCTTCGGGCGAAAAAATCGGGTTGCGGAAAAACTGGGCAAGACTCGGTGATTCTTGCAGAATCGTACGGATGGCTCCAAGGCCGGAGGCATAATTTTCCAGTTCCGGCAGACCGTTTTTTTTGCCGAGAGCGAATAAGGCTCTGGCATATCTGCGTGCTACTACATTGCCGGTCAATTGATCACCACCTTTGTTAGATATTTATCTATAAGCTTTGCATGGTCCGGAGCAGAAAGCTTTTGAGCAAGCAGCGTTTCCGTGGCTGCGACAATGTGTTCGGCCATTTCAGCGCGCATGGCGCTGATGGCGGCATTGATCTCATTGTCGGCGGTTTTTTTCGCCGCAACGGTGATTTGTTCGGCTGTTTTCTGCGCTTGGGCGATGATAGCGGCCTTCATGGTTTCTCCCTGCGCGATGTGTTCCGCCAGAAGGGCTTGGCATTCCCGATCAAGATTGGCGATGCGTTTTTCCACCTCTTTGAGGTTCTGCTGCATTTCGCGCTTGCGTTCCTCAAGGGTGGCTATTTCAGCGGCTATGCCCTCGCTGCGACCTTTAAAAAAAGCGGCTATCTTTTTGCCGAAGAAATAATAAATAATAGCAAGAACAGCGATAAAATTAATGATGCGATAGGCAAAGTTCTTCCACGGCAATTCGTGAGCCTGCCCGACGTCGCCTGAGGCAAGCGCGAAAGTGGCGGTGAACAGCAAAAGAAAAACTACGATGAAAAGCGTCTTCAATCTGTGCACGCGAAAACCCTCCATAACGTCGTAAAGGCGTTGCCGTTGGTTATCCGAGAATTTTATCAAGCGCTTTGGCGGCATAGGCGTTAACTTGCGAAAGAAGAGCGGCTGTTGCCTTGTGAGTATCTTCAGCGATCTGTTTTTTAGCGGAATTCAGATATCTCTGGGCTTCAGCCTGGGCGGCATGAATGGTAGCCTGTTCCTGAGTCTGTCCTTCGGCTTTAAGAGCGTCACGGGCAAGAGACGCTTTGCTTCGCGCTTCACTGACGGCGTTTTCGTAAGCGCTGACTTTTGCGGCGGCTTCGGCGTTGCATTTTTCAATATCGGCGAGACAGTCGGCGGTGAGAGCGTTGCGATCGGCTATTTGCTGCCGCACCGGCTTGATAAGAAGAAAATTGAGCGCTACCAGGGTAACCAGAAAGTTAGCCAGTTGTATCAGCAGTGTCTTATCTAAATCAATCATACGTTCTCCTTAACTGGGATTTATGGAATACGTATCCCGGATCGACGACGGAACCCGTCTTGGCGGCTACTGTCGAAAGGCGTGCAAAAACTGCCGCGGAGACAAGGCGCACCGCCATTGCCTGCAGCTTACATGCCGACTTTGTCAGCAGCTACGATTGTACGAATCGCAGTGAGCCTATCCGAGCGAGGTATATTTGTAAAGTTTTTTTATTGATGTTGTTGGAGGGCAATTCTGCTTGCCGAAACAAAGGCGCGGGGCGATAGTCTTTTTGCTACAAGTGATTTCATAAATGGGCCAATAGCCCATTTATGAAATCACTTGTAGCGTATTTTGATGTTGCAACGCTTCACAGCGCGCATGCGTAGTTATGCGCTGTATCTCCCGAAAGGCGCAGGCGGAACACGTTTCGCCGTTAAACGCCGGAGGGAGCGAAATGCTTCAGGGAGGCGCTCTGAGGGATTCGGGAAGCGTGCGGGCCGGCGTACGGGGGCTGGCGGAAAAGCCTGAGGTGGAGTATAGGAGTGACGGCGCATCGCCGACCACCTTCAACATTTACGGAAAATCGTCATGGAATCTTTTCTGCCCTTTTCCCATCCAGCCATCGGGGATGCGGAAATGGCCGCGGTTGAACAGGTTCTGCGTTCCGGCTGGATAACCACCGGTCCGTGGAATCACGATCTGGAATCGGCCTTTTGCCGACAGTTCGGCTGCGAACATGCCGTTGCCCTTTCTTCGGCCACTGCCGGCATGCATGCGGTTCTGGCCGCGCTCGGGGTCGGCCCTGGAGACGAGGTGATCACTCCCTCGCAGACGTGGGTTTCCACACCCAACATGATAGCGCTTCTCGGCGCCGAGCCGGTAATGGTCGATGTGGATCGCGATACGCTGATGGTGAGCGCGGAGGCGGTTGAAGCGGCCATTACTCCCAGAACCAGGGCAATTGTTCCTGTGCATTATGCGGGAGCTCCCCTTGATCTGGATTCTCTGCGGACCGTGGCCGGACGGCGCGGCATCGCGCTGGTTGAAGACGCGGCCCATGCCGTAGGAAGCCGTTTCGGCGACGAATGGGTGGGCGCGCGGGGCACGGCCGTCTTTTCCTTTCACGCCATAAAGAATGTCACCTGCGCGGAAGGCGGCCTGCTTGCCACTGATGACGGGGCGCTGGCGGATCGGGTGCGCCGCCTGAAATTTCACGGGCTGGGGTTGGACGCCTTCGATCGGGAGCAACAGGGCCGCAGGCCGCAGGCGGAAGTGATGGAGCCCGGCTACAAATATAATCTTTCCGATCTGCACGCAGCCCTTGCGGTGACGCAACTCGCCCGTCTGCCGGAACTTAACGGGCGCCGCAAGCAATTGGCGGAACGCTATCTGGCGGGCCTTAAGGATTCTCCTTTCCTGCCTCTGGGGTTGCCCGAGTATCCCCATGAGCACGCCTGGCATTTATTCATGATTCGGGTGGATGAAGAGCGTTGCGGGATAGGCCGCGATGCCCTGATGGAACGCCTGAAGGCCGTGAACATAGGAACCGGCCTGCACTTTCGGGCGGTTCACACGCAGCGCTATTACCGCGAGCGCTATCCAAGTCTGGTTCTGCCCAATACCGAATGGAATTCCATGCGTCTGTGCACCCTGCCTCTTTTCCCGGATATGGCGGAACGCGACGTGGATCGCGTGCTTGACGCCTTACTCTCCATTCAGAGGAGTCCGCATGCATGATCTTACGTCTGTCCGCAAGGTTTCCATCGTCATTCCCGTGTATAATGAGCGGGAATGCTTGCCTGAACTGCTGGAGCGGACGTCCGCCGCGTGCCGGCTGCTGGAGCGCGATTATGAAATAATTCTGGTGGATGACGGCAGTGCGGACGATTCCGCCGGTATTCTCACGGCGGCTGCGGAACGGTCGGGCGGGCGCATCGTCGCGGTGTTGCTCAACCGTAATTACGGCCAGCACGCGGCGGTCATGGCGGGTTTGAGCCAGGCGGACGGGGATGTGATCATCACCCTGGACGCGGATTTACAAAATCCGCCTGAGGAAATTCCGCGTTTGATCAGCGCGGCCGAGCAAGGATACGATGTCGTGGGAACAGTGCGCGACAACCGTCAAGACAGCCTGTTCCGCAAGGGCTGTTCCCGCCTGATCAACCGTCTGATCCAGCGCGCCACCGGCAAGGGGATGGAGGATTACGGCTGCATGCTGCGGGCCTATCGCCGTCATATCGTAGCCGCCATGCTGGACTGCCATGAGCGCAGCACCTTCATTCCGATTCTTGCCAACATCTTTGCGCGCAGGACTGTGGAGATCAGGGTCAGCCATAGCGAGCGCAAGTTCGGCGATTCCAAATACGGCTTGCTTAAGCTGGTCAATCTCATGTTCGATTTGATCACCTGTCTGACGACAACCCCATTGCGCCTGCTGAGCGTGCTCGGCAGCCTTATCGCTTGTTCCGGCTTTTTGCTGGCGGTGACTCTGGTTGTCCTGCGGTGTATTCTGGGGCCGGACTGGGCGGCTGAGGGAGTGTTCATGCTCTTTGCCATCCTTTTCATGTTTGTCGGCGCCCAATTTATCGGTCTGGGGCTTTTGGGGGAATACATCGGGCGCATTTATAACGACGTGCGTGCCAGACCCCGTTATTTCATCCAGCAGGTGACAGGCAAAACCCCGCTTCAGGGCGTGAACAGGAATATGCTATGAAAACAGTCGTCTTCGCATACCACGATATTGGCTGCACCGGCCTGCGCGCTCTGACGGAAGCAGGCTTTACGATCCAGGCGGTCTTCACCCATGCGGATGATCCGGGGGAAAGGCGCTTTTTTTCCTCCGTGGCGCATACGGCATCAGAGCTTGGCCTGCCCGTATTCGCGCCGGAAGACGTCAATCATCCCCTTTGGGTGGAACGTCTGCGTCAGTGGAAGCCTGATGTTCTTTTTTCTTTTTATTATCGTAAGCTGCTTGGAGAGGAAGCGCTCTCCATAGCGCCTAACGGGGGATTCAATCTGCACGGATCCCTGTTGCCCCGCTATCGAGGGCGCGCTCCGGTAAATTGGGCGCTGGTCAATGGAGAGCGCGAAACCGGCGTTACTCTCCATACCATGACCAGGCGGGCGGATGCCGGAGATATTGTCGGGCAGCGCTCCGTGTCCATAGAGGAAGAAGATACCGCGCTCAGCCTGCACGGCAAATTGAATGAGGCGGCTCGTGCACTCCTGGCGGAGATCCTGCCGCAGATTAAAAAAGGCTCACTGACGTTACGGAAACAAAATGAGGAGGACGCCACCTATTTCGGCCGCCGTACTCCCGCGGACGGCGAAATCGTCTGGCATAAGCCGGCGCGCGAGATTAACAATCTTATCCGCGCGGTGACGGAACCCTACCCCGGAGCCTTTACCTGGTTTGGACAGCAAAAGATGATTATCTGGAAGAGCCGCATTCTTGACTCGCCGCATAGGGAACTGCCGGGCACGCTGCTTGCTTTGGAACCGCCGACAGTGGCCTGCGGGGAAGGGGCTCTGGAAATACTCGCCGGACAGAGTGACGACGGCTTGTACAGACAAGGAACTTTTCTGGCGCGGAGCATGAATCTGGTGAAGGGAGGCCGCCTGACGGGGAGGGCGGACGCCGCGCTCCGGCGGAAACGGCCTGTCCGGGTGCTGATTTTAGGGATCAACGGCTTTATAGGCAACCATCTTACAGAACGTTTGTTGAGGGAGGGCGGCTACGAAGTTTACGGCTTGGATATCGGTTCCGAAGCCATCAGCCGCTTTCTGGATTGCCCGGAATTCCATTTTGTGGAGGGCGATGTCGGCATCCATACGGAATGGATTGAATATCACATAAAGAAATGCGACGTTATCTTGCCTCTGGTGGCCATAGCCACGCCGATTGAATACACGCGCAACCCTTTGCGTGTATTTGAGCTGGATTTTGAAGAAAATTTAAAAATCGTCCGCTATTGCGTCAAGTATAAAAAGCGCATTATTTTTCCTTCCACTTCCGAAGTTTACGGCATGTGCGACGATGTGGAGTTTGACGAAGACAGTTCCCGCCTCATTCTCGGCCCGATTAATAAGCAGCGCTGGATTTACTCCGCTTCTAAACAACTGCTTGATCGGGTCATCTGGGCTTACGGCACCGGCGAGGGACTTGCCTTTACCCTGTTCCGGCCTTTTAACTGGATGGGGCCGCGTCTGGATAATCTGCACGCCGCGCGCATAGGCAGTTCCCGCGCCATTACGCAGCTTATTCTTAATTTGGTGGACGGCTCGCCCATTAAGCTGGTGGATGGGGGCGAACAGAAACGCTGTTTTACCGATATCAACGACGGTATAGATGCCTTGTACAAGATTATTGACAATACCGATAAGCGTTGCGACGGGCAGATCATTAATATCGGCAACCCTGATAATGAAGCCAGCATCCGCGAACTTGCCCTGATTCTGCTCGAGTGTTTCGACAGACACCCTTTACGCGGCTCTTTTCCTCCTTTTGCCGGGCTTCAGACCGTGGAGAGCGGCGACTACTACGGCAAAGGCTATCAGGACGTGGCCCACCGCAAGCCCAGCATCAAAAACGCCCGCCGTCTGCTCGGCTGGAGCCCGCGGGTGCCGCTGCGCAAGACCGTTGAGGAAACCCTGGACTTCTTTTTACGCGCGGCGGTCGGCCGTTTTGATGATAACGCATGAAACGTGTGGGTCTGAAGGTTGATGTCGATACCTTTAACGGTACCAGGCACGGTGTGCCTCGATTATTGGCGCTGTTCAATTCGCGAGGAATCAGGGCCAGTTTTTTTTTCAGCGTCGGCCCCGACAATATGGGTCGTCACCTCTGGCGCCTGTTTCGTCCGGCCTTTTTGTGGAAGATGCTTCGTTCCAACGCGCCGTCCTTGTACGGATGGAGCGTTCTCCTGGCCGGCACGGCCTGGCCCGGCAGACTGATAGGGAGGACGTTGGGAGAGCGTATGCGCGAAACCCTTGCCGCGGGGCATGAGGTAGGGCTGCATGCTTGGGATCACCACGGTTGGCAGACGCATATGCCGTCTTGGTCGGAAAAGCGGCTGGAGGAGGAAATACGCAAAGGTCTGGACGCATTGGAACAGATAGTGGGACAAAAAATATACTGTTCGGCCGCTGCCGGCTGGCGCGCCGATGATCGCGTGCTTGCGGTCAAAGAGCGCTTTGCTTTCCGCTATAACAGCGATTGCAGGGGCAGCGGTCCTTTTCGTCCGCTGCTTGCGCCCCGGCGTCTCGGAACGGTGCAGATTCCGACGACCTTGCCGACTTTTGACGAGGTCGTCGGCCGTGAGGTAAGCGAAGCCGGATATAATGACTATATTCTGGCAATAATGCGGGAGTCTCCCGGTATGCCGGTATACACCGTTCATGCCGAAGTGGAGGGCGTTTCCCGCGCCGGGCTGTTTGAGAACCTCGTGGCGCGGGCGGCGCGGGAGGAACTGATGTTCTGTCCTTTGAGCGATTTGCTCCCCGACGATCCGGAATCACTGCCGTCGGGGCGGGTCGCCTGTTTGCCTTTTCCCGGCCGCGAAGGTTGCCTGGGCCGTCAGGTTGATGTGGAGACGACATGCGGCCGTTGACAAAAATAGCGGCCGCGCCGGCTATTCTCCTGTTGGTGGTATTCTTTTCCGTCCTGTACTTTGTGCCCTTACACGGCAGGAACCTCTGGCAGCCTGACGAAACCCGCTATGCCGAGATCAGTCGCGAAATGGCGCGCAGCGGAGATTGGGTCGTGCCGCGTTTGCTGGGAATTCGCTACTTTGAAAAACCCGTTGCCGGGTATTGGATTAACAGCATCAGCCAGATTGCTCTCGGTGAAAATAATTTTTCCGTGCGTTTCGGTTCCGCGTTGTGTACCGGCCTGAATGCCGTGCTGGTGTATTTTTTAGGCATGCTTCTGTGGCGCGAGCGCGAAACGGCGTGTATCGCCGCCCTGATATATCTTTCCATGCTGCTTGTAGGGGGTATCGGCACTTACAGCGTGCTTGATCCCATGCTGACGTTATGGATGAGCGCCGCGCTTCTGTGCTCTCACTTTTCCTTGAGAGCGTCCACACGGCGGACCAAAGCCCGGGCCTATGTTCTGCTGGGCTTAGCCTGCGGCATGGGCTTTCTGACCAAGGGATTCGTCGCCCTCGTCATTCCGGCGGCGGCAAGCGTCCCTATATTCGTGCTGCAACGGCGCGTTAAGGAACTGTTTTGCTACGGACCTCTCTCCGTGCTCTCTGCCGTTGCGCTCTGCGCTCCCTGGAGCATAGCGATCGCGTTGCGGGAACCGGACTACTGGCATTATTTCTTTTGGGTGGAGCATGTACAGCGTTTTGCCGGAGAACACGCGCAGCACAGGGCGCCTTTCTGGTTTTATCTGCCGTATGTATTTGCCGGAAGCATCCCCTGGCTTGGCTTTCTTCCGGGGAGCATACGGTGGAGTTTGCGGGAGAGCCGTACCCGCCCGGATATGGTGTTTCTCCTCAGTTGGTTGTTTATGCCGTTGCTGTTTTTCAGCCTGGCCAAGGGCAAACTGCCTACCTACATCTTGCCCTGTATGGCTCCTTTGGCGTTGCTGCTCGCCAGATACGGGCAGGACAGCGCTCGTGGCGGGCGGCGTCTGCCCGTGCTTTGCAACGGCGGCATCAATGCGGGCATCGGCATTGCCGGGCTTTTTGCCTTAGCCGTCCTGACTCTGGATTTGCTGCCCATACCTCCTTTCTTTGGCCGGCAGGAGTGGTTTAAGCCGGTGCTGGGCGCCGTTTCACTGCTGTTCTGGTGCGCGGCGGCCTTCCTTTCACTGCTCCGGCGCTCCGGTTTCTGGCTATGGGCCGCAGCCTGCCCTCTACTTGCCGCCTTGTTCATTGCCTCATTTTTGCCTGATGTGCTGATTGCCGGCAAGCAACCGCAACCCTTTATTCATCGGAATAAAGAGATATTGCGGGACAGCCGGTTTATTCTTTCGAACAACGTGGGTATGGCGGCGGCTTTGGCGTGGGAATTAAAACGCGACGATCTGCTGATGCTCCATGACGCCGGTGAATTGGCCTATGGTCTGGGCTATCAGGACAGCCGGGAGCGTTTGCTGCGAAAAGAAGAGGTAAAAGAGTGGCTCACGCAGGCGAGGCGACAAGGAGACGTTGCCATGTTCCTGCGCGTATCCAGAGAACATGTCGAACCTCCTCCCTATGTGCCTTCCCCGGATTACCTTGACCGTACAGATCGATATATATTATTGCTGTATAAACAGCGGGCGATTGATCCTTGAGAGCTATTCGCGTATACACCAAATGTACGGATCGCTCGTATTATAACGACCGAACCGGCGCAAAAAAGTTCTGTCCATCATCCGATGGGAAAAGCGTGCGGCCTTCCGTACGATTGAGGTTAAAGATGCGCGATAAAGAAACACTATGCGCATGTCGTTACAATACTCCGCTGGGCGGCGCCGTCGCGACGGCGAAAGGCGCGAACATCAGCGGATTCTGGTTTATCGGGCAAAAATACTTCCCTCGGACGACAATATTCTGGACTGAGCGGCCGGATCTTCCTGTCTTCATTTCCCTGCGTCTTTGGCTGGAAAGCTATTTCGCCGGAGCAAATCCCGCGTTGGACATCGCCGTTACGCCTGACGGGACGCCTTTTCAGAAAATGGTCTGGGATATCCTGAAGCGTATTTCCTATGGAAAGGTCCGCACATACGGCTCTATCGCCGGGCAAATAGCGGCGTCGAGAGGACCGGCTTCCATGTCGGCCCAAGCTGTCGGCGGCGCTGTGGGGCGTAACCCCGTCTCCCTGTTGATCCCTTGCCATAGGGTTATCGCGTCCGACGGCAGTCTTGCCGGGTATGCCGGAGGCATTGATAAAAAAAAGGCGTTATTGCGGCTGGAACAGGCGGATTTTACGATACGCTATTCTATACTTGAGGCGTCGAAGGGGTAAATGGCGCGGATGACGGCATACCGGTATTCGTAGAAACGTTTGAATGCCGTATACGGTTGATTAACTGCTCCAGATAGGGGATCTCGCAGGCTTCCGGCAGAGTGGCGCAGCCGTGATTTCCCGGCGCGTTTTCTTGCTGTGCGCGTTTGACTCGGCGTAACAAGACGTTCAAACGTTGCATTTTTCCATAGATATCCCCTTCGTCAGGACAATGTTCCAATAATTCGCCTGCACTGACGCATCTTCCCACATCCGGTAATTTTTCGATGTAGCCTCCGTTTTTCAGAATAGTATAGGCCATTCGCAACTCCGGCGGCAGATGAGAAAGATTTTCGAAATTTAATGGGTTGCCCATTCCGGGCAAATTATCCAATACTCCGTCTTCGATCGCCTGTTCTATTTTTCTTTCCGCGATAAAACTTATGGCATCCATGGTACATCCTCATTTGTGCCAAACGGATGTCTCCGCCCTAAAGCATTGTCAAAGTGAAAATACTTTAAAGTTCCGTCTTGGCTTTGCTGACAGTGTCGGCATCGGCTTCGGAAGAGGAGATTACTTTACGCAGCAAGGCTTCTGCTTCGGTGTTTTTGCCTATATGATATTTATAGATAATGGCAAGATTATACATGGCCGCCGGGTCTTCTTTGAGAGAGATCAGTTCTTCAAAGCTTTGAGCCGCCGCTACGAATTTATTTTGCTGATATTGGCTGATACCCAACAGGTAGCGCGGCTTTATGTCCTGAGGACGGCTCAGGGTTGCCCGGTTAAGAAAAACTTCCGCCCGTCTCCAGTCCTGGGAGGCGATAAAGATATCACCGATTCGGTACAGCACATCGGCATCATTCGGCGCAGTTTGCAGTTTACGCATCAGATCCATTAATTCACCGGCCTGTTCTTCCGAGACGGCCGGAGATTCTTTCTCCGCGGGTAGCGCGAGGATTTTACCATCCGGGGGAGAGGGCGCCTGATTTTGCTGCGTCTCGGCTATACCTCTGTTAATGGTTTCTTTGATGAGAGACGGTTTGGTTTTGAACAAGAAGGTAGTGGACATAGCTGTCAAGGCGGCTACAATACACAGTGCCGCAAAAATAACGGTAAAAGAAACCGGACGATTCATGTATCCTCCTCCATAATACGGGCCATCTGACTGATACGCCGGGACAAGGCAGCCTGTCTGCGGGCGAGAAAGCAAAGATATGTCCCAAGTCCGGCCCAGACAACCATGCCCGCGTACATTATCCAATCATAGCTATCCATGATGCGCATCCTTAATTTTGCAAAATTTCCCGGTGATCTTGCCGCAAAAGTCGTGCAGCGGCCAGTATAGCAACTCGCTGTTCATCGCATGCCAGTTTCCAGCGAAAGGTGGTAAGTCCGATCCAGATGAAGGCGAAGGCCAGAATACAGACGAAAACGGTGGTTTTCATTTCCGGTTCCAGGGATATGGAGGGCGGATGGATATAGCTCCACAACCGCGCGGAAAAAAAAACCAGAGGTACGTCGAGAAAGGCCAGTATGCCCACCACCGCAGCGATTCGGGAACGTTTTTCCGGTTGAATATCCATGGTGCGGATAATGAGATAGCCGGTATAGATAAAGCACATGACCAGAGTGGTCGTGAGACGGGCATCCCAGGTCCACCAGACTCCCCATGCCGGCTTACCCCATATGGAGCCGGTGACGAGGGCCAGAGAGGCGAGCACGACGCCGATTTCGGCCGCTGCGCCGGCAAGAGCATCCCAGTGAAATTGTCGGGTGCACAAATAGGCTATACTTGCGGCAAATACTATAAAAAAACTGAATAGCCCCCACCAGGCCAAGGGGAGATGCAGGTAGAAAATTTTTTGCGGCAGGCGCATGGTGGCTTCAATGGGCGCATAGACAAAAATGAGCCATTGGCAAAGCGCCAGAGCGAGGCCGCCGACAAAGGACAATAGGGAGAGTGCCGTATAGGCCGTTTCTTTGGACACCATTGCAAGGGTATGTTCGTGTGTAAGAAAGTCTTGCTTGTTCACGTTGCGCGCATCCCGGCATTGTTGGATATTTTCAGGAAAGAAAGCGTTATTTCAGAAAAGTTGCGGCATTTCTTTTGCAATTATCGGTATTGAGATGCGATTTGCTTCATAGTAAAAGTTACTCTTCGGCATTGTAAATCACCGGAAACAGAAACAAGGCGGCAGCTATAAAAATAGCGTTGAAGGCCAGTGTCATGGCGAACCAGGACACTACCCCTTCCGCAGGAATGCCGCTGAACATCACAGATACGATACGTATGCCGCTCAGGAAAAGGGGAATCAGCAAAGGGAACACTATAATGCTGAGCAAAGACTCCCGGGAGGACGTTCCTTGGGATAGGGCGCCGAGGAGTGAACCCACGGTGACAATGCCGATGTCGGCTAAAAGAACGATACCCAATCCCAATGGCCAGAAATCAGAGATCGTCTGACTGAGAAAAACGACGGATGCGGGCAGAAACAGCCCTTGCGCTGCGAACAGCACGCATAGACCGGCCATGGCCTTGCCCAGCCAGACGCACTGTACCGGCGCGGGACCGAGGATCAGTCCTTGCCGTTGCCCGTTGCCTTCTTCATAAGCATATACGGTGCTGAAAATAAGTACATGGCAAAAAGCCGAGGCAAGCCAGAAAATACTTGCCGCTCCTTGAGGCGTCATGCGTTGCCCGGGCAACAGGGACAGACTGAAAACAAAAATAAGCAAGAGCCCTAGAATAACAGCCTGCAGCAGGCCGTTGCCTCTGCAAAAACAGAGGATAAGATCTTTGCGGCAAATGAGCAGGGAGGCTTTTAACACATGCCACCTTCGTGGACGGGATGAGAAACGGAGCACATATGCCGCGGCGACATGGCGTTTTGTTCCAGATAATCCCGTGTTGTTCCGTAAAAAGATAGCATTGTATGTTCCAGGATGGCCAGCATGTCGGCGCGATGGATATCCTCGGCCGGATTGTGGGTGATCCAGACGATGGCGGAGCCGGTATTTTTTGCGTCGGCGATTTCCCTGTACAGAATGGATCGGGAGCGGGTATCAAGGCCCGTATCAGGTTCATCCAGTAAAAAAACATCAGGCCGCGATAAAAAAATTCTGGCGAGGTTCAATCGTTGCGCCATACCTCGGGAAAAATTCTTGACTTTTTCTTCGGCGACATGGGCAAGTTCCACGCGTTCCAAGACATCCATAAAGTCTTGTTCCGCGCATGCACGCTGATACAGGGATGTCCAGAAGCGTAAATTTTCAAGGGCGCTCAAGTCCGGATACAAAAAAGTCTGATGCCCGAGGTACGCAAACACCGGAGCGTTTTCGCCCGTAACTGCGGCATTCGTTCCGACTGCCGCCTTGCCCTCCGGTGTTCGTCGGCCTCGAAACACAGAGCCGGCGGAAGGGAGGAGCAAGCCGGCCATGATCTTGAGCAGTGTGGATTTCCCGGTGCCGTTGGCGCCTGTGAGCAGGGTGACGGTTCCTGATCGTATGCTCAGGGAGATATCCCTGAAAATAAGCCGGGGACCGTAGAAGTGGGTCACATTGTCCAGGCCGAGCAGCATGAGAAACGCATCCGTTATTGTTCCGCATCAGGTTCAAGAGCCGATTCCTCATCATATTCGCCGATTTTTTTGCGGCGTGCGCGGGCAAGGCTGAACAGGGGGAACAGGCACATGAGCGTGCCGCCGATCCAGAGCCAGTTGATCAGAGGATTAATATTCACGGCCAGAGCGGCTTTCCCTTGTCCGTCCACGCTGAGCAGGGTGGCGTAGAGCTCTTTCCCCAAACTGAAAAGGGTGCTTACTTCGGCATAGGTCTGGTTTTCAAAATTGGCGTACTGTCGGCGTTGGGGGGCAAGCGTGCCGGCAATATTTCCTTTTTTATCTTTAACGAGCAGTTCCGCTTCTAAAAACACATAATTCGGTCTGCCGTTCCTGTTGATTTGTCCCTTGCCCTCGTACAGTTCTTTGAGAAGCACCGTGTATTCGCCGACGGCGCCTTCTTCTTGTTTGCCGAGTTCCAGAGTCTGTTTAATCTGGTACGGTCCGGAAAATGCCACGCCCAGCACCATCATCAGCAGGCCGATATGGACGCCGTGGGCTATAAGGGAGGAGCGAAGGTTAAGCAAGGCTCTATTGGTGGCGAACAGCAGTATGATGCCGGTTATGGCTCCCATGGAGCAACTCGCCGCCAGAAGGGCCGTAGGCTGGCGGATGCCGGCTAGGTAAAGTCCGGCGGCCACGGCGAGAGTTACGCTAAAAGAGCAGAGGCATGCTGCCGGTTGAGAAAAACCGCTCCCCTGATTCGGTATTTGCCATTTGCGACAAGGGCAGAACAGCAAGAGCACACTGAGCAGGGAGAACAGCGGCAGGCACGTGCGGTTGTAAAACTCCGGTTCCAACCCCATTGGCTTGTTCGGCAGTCCGGCGCGTAGAAATTCCGGAAAAAAGTTCGCTATGCCGCGCAGTTTATCAATGATGACCGGCCATATGGTAGCCACCAGAATAATGAAGGCAAGGGCCAGGAGGAGCCAAACGGCAAAGATGAGCAAACCTTCTTTGCTGGTGAGATTTTCCAAAGATTGGGATGTATGTCGGGGGCTTGGGGAATACAGGCTTATCACGGCGGCAATAAGCAGAAAGCTCAGGGTATAGACGAGTAACGGAGTCCCCACTCCGCCGTCGCCGAAGGCATGCAGGGATTCCACCACCCCGCTGCGCACGAGGTAGGTGGCGAAAAAAGCTGAAACGGTAGTGCAGGCCATGAGAAAAACATTGGTGCGCTGCAGTTTGCCGCGTCTGCTTTCCATGACGGCCGTATGCAGGCTGGCGGAGGCTACAAGCCAGGGAATGAGTGACGCATTTTCTACAGGATCCCACGCCCAATAACCTCCCCAGCCCAGTTCCATATACGCCCACCATCCTCCGAGGACAATTCCGGCGGTCAATAATGACCAGGAGACGAAAATAAACGGGCGAGAAGCCTGCCACCAGTAGGCTTCTTCGCGTTGTCCGTTGTCCGGGGCATGCGCTTTGCCGTTGATGGCTTGGGCAAGCGCCAGACAGCCCGGCGTCACAAAGCCGCCATAGCCGAGAAAAAGCAGGGGAGGGTGGAAAATCATGCCGGGATTTTGGAGCAGGGGATTGAGCCCCCGCCCGTCCACAGGCGAGGGGGAGAGCATAATGAACGGGTTATTCCAGACTGTAAGAATAAGCAGAAAAAAAGCCATGATGGAGAAAAAGAACAAGCAATAGTATAACCGCGTGGTCGTATGTAAGTTTTTGTAGGAGGGCATGCACATGAAAAGTGTTCCGCCGATGGCTACGGACCACGCCCAGAATAGCATGGAGCCGGACTGGCCCGCCCAGAAAGCGGTCATTCTGTAAAACAGCGGCAGAGTTGTATCGGAATATTGAGCCACGTATTCCAGTGTGAAATCGCACTTGATGAAGGCCAGCAGGAGAATGAACGCGCTGACGCTCATGCAGGCGGTAATCAGAAAGTGGGTTATTCTGGTAAACAATTCCAGAGGGACTGTGGCGGATGAACTGTTTTTTCTCAATAGCATCAGGGTTTGCAAGGCAATGCCTGCGGGGGGGAGGCAAGCCATGAGGAAAGAAAGGGTGAGTAACTGAGAGGCGAATGAATACATAGGGTCTCCTGAATACCGAATGAGGCTCTCATGGAGATGAGGGCAAAGGAATACTATAGCCTGAGTATCCCTGTTAAGGCAATATAACTAAGGGAGATTTTTTCCCTCACGAGGCATTGCTTTTCTTGAAACGCACGTCGCTGGTATGCCGTAATCCGGCAAGTGGGGAGGAAACGAAATTAAAGATATCCGCCGGCAGATGCGGTTTTTGAGCGTATGAGAGCATTTTCAAAGTGAAAATGCTCTGGTAACCGGCAGCGTAAGCGCTGACTTGCGCGCACGAGGAGTAAGCGAAAATTCTTTTCGCCGTTAACGACGAGAGCAGCGTTTCAAAGTAATCTGCTTCGGCATGTGCAGCACGGCCCTGTTGATCGCAGGCAGAGGGGGATTTTATGTGCGGTTTTCTTTTTGATACTTTGACGGGCATTTGGTCATAAGGACTTCTGCTTTAAAAATCTTGCCGGCATCTGCAAAAGAACCTTCCACAATGACTTCCGCCCCTGCCTTAAATGTATCGGGTACGATTCCTGAAAAAGTGACATGGAGCGTCTTACCGGCATCATCCTTGTCTTCAAGTTGAAATTGTATGCCGGAATCGTTTTCCATCCTGGCAATGCCTTCTTTTTTGACTGTACCGAAGAGACGGGCGGAGCGTACTTGATCCACAGGAATAGTCAGCGCTTCAGAGACATTGAGAAAATATACCGAATTTTCAGAAATGCCGGCAAACATCAGGTATGCGACGCCGGAGAGGAAAAGTATGAGAGCGGCCGCGTATACTTTGCTATTTTTTGTCACAGACATACGTCTTCACCCTTGTACTTGGGAAGATTGAGAATCACCGGAAAAAACACATGAGCGATTCGGAAGTCGGCTTTTCTTTTTTGGTCTTTATATCTTCCTGCGTACGATACCACACTTGCCTGTCGTATGCAATCGAATAGCCTTATGCGTACGACAGCCGTTCCGCTTTAATAATACAAGATGCCGCCGCAAGGGATACTCGCAGTGTCGGCATAATGGTGCTCTGCGGTGCTGTTTTCGCCGTAGAGCACATGTTTCGGCGGTTTAGTATTTGGGGGAGTCAAGCAGACGGCGACGTCTCTGCCGGGCAAGTTCGCGCAGGTCAGGCACTTCATCCGTCTCATCAACAATTTCTCGGCCGAGCACTTCTTCCAGCACATCCTCAAGAGTGACGACACCCGCCATACCGCCGAATTCATCCAATACCACGAGAATATGTACCCGATCATCGAGAAAACGTAACAGCAACTTATCCAGCGGCAGAGATTCCAAAACGAAATGAATAGGGTGCATAATATCGGAAAGTTTGCGCGCGTGCTGATCATCGGCAAGTTCCTCAAGTACCCGACGGCGGGATATCAGGCCGACAATATCTTCATTGTTGTCGCCGTAGACAGGAATACGGCTGAAATGCCAGAATCCGTCAACTTTTTGCGCCTCTTGGACCGCTATATCGGCGGGCAGCGTGAACGCCACCGTGCGCGGGGTCATGATATCGCGCACCGATTTGCTGTCCAGAGCCAAAATATTGCGGATGGAGGTCTCTTCGTAAGGTTCAAGGCGGCCACTACGGCGCAGTATACTGATAATAGCGTAAATGTCCTCTTCAGTAGCGGTCGGCCCTTTTTCTTGAGGCGTCACCAGCCTGGCTATCCATGTGGAAACCGCAATAAGGGGTTTAAGCGCGATAACCATGGCGTCGACCGTGTACGCGAGAAAAACGGCGGCGTGTCGGCAATAGGACATGCCGAGGGTTTTAGGGATGATTTCCGAACAGAGCAGTATAAGGACGGTGAATCCCGCGGCAAATGCAATCATATACTGCTCGCCGAAAACAGCGGAGGCAAGACTGCCGGCAATGGCTGATCCGGCGGTATTGGCGATTGTGTTCAAGGTGAGAATAGCTGCAATGGGCCGTTCCACTTGGCTGCGCAAGATAAAAAGTTTCTTTCCGGCTTTTTGCCTGGACTTGCGCATATTTTCTATATGGCTCCAAGGTATGGAATACAAAGCGGCTTCAAGAAAAGAACAGAGAAAAGAAATCGACAGGGAAACGGCAATGGTCAAAAGGAGTACGGCCATGCAAGTATTACCGGGGCGTTAAGGGTTGTATCGTCGGGAAATAAGACGAGCGTCCGCAGACATATAGTGTAAAATGACTGTTGCATATTTAGAAGTCATTTCATAATTCACTATGAACTGACTTCTAACGTCGGACGAAAGTCCGGCGCGCCGCCACAAGCGGCGTGAGCAAGCCGAAAACCGCGTTTTTCGGCGAAGCAATCCTCATACATAGGCCATTGGGCTATGTATGAAATCACTTGTAGTATGCCCTTGCACGGATGGCAAGAGGAGTTCTTGCCAAAAAGCGTTCCTCATGCCACAAACGCACACGGTGGCCATGAATCAAGGATCCCCCATGCCGACTTTTTCTTCTCTGCTTCTTGATCGGGACGGCACGCTTATTAAAGACAAGCATTATCTGGCGGATCCGGACGGCGTGGAACTTCTGCCCGGCGTCGGCGAGTCCCTCGCCTCTCTTGCCCGGCAGGGGCTGCGTTTTTTTCTTGTGAGCAACCAATCCGGTGTGGGCCGGAAAATATTTTCCTATAAATCTGTGCTTGCCTGCAACGAACGTTTAGCCGTACTGCTTGCCGCGTACGGCGTTCGCTTCGCTGATATGCTTTTTTGTCCGCATGCACCGGCAGATGGCTGCTTTTGCCGTAAGCCGGCTGCGGGCATGTGGAAAATTCTTGAGCGACGTTACGGTCTTAACGCGGAAGATTGCTGCATGATCGGGGATAAAGAGGAGGATATGCGCTTTGCCGCGCATGCCGCTCTTGCCGGCAGGATTTTGGTGCTCACAGGCAAGGGCTTGAGCGTAGCGGCCCGTCTCGGGATTCCTTCATCTTCCGTGTCCGAGGTGAGCAAGTTTGTGCCCGAAAGTCCCGGCCATCCTCAACTGATTATTTCCGATTTTACCTTGCTTGAACGCGGTCTTATCCTCCTTAGGCAAGAGGATGAGGCATGACGCGCATAGCGGTCTGGAATACCGCCTTTCTGGGTGATGCCGTGCTTACGCTGCCCCTGTTGCAAAGCTTGCGCCTGCGGTATCCCAAAGCCGTTCTGGATTTTTATGTGAGAGGGGGGGGGCTTGCTGCATTATTTGTCCGGAATTCCATAATTTCTTCTGTATATACCTATGACAAGCAGGGAAAAGAAAAGGGCTTTGCCGGTCTCATCCGTCTTGGGCGCGAATTGAGCAAGCGAAAGTATGATGTATGGATATCGGCCCACGGCAGCCTCCGCAGTTCTTTGCTTGCCATGGCTTCCCGCGCGCCGGTGCGTATCGGTTACCGGCAATCGGCCCTTGCCGGTTTGTGCCACACGCACGTCGTTGACCGTCAATTTGGACGACTGGATGAAATAGAGCGCCTTTTGCAATTGCTGCGCCCTCTTGGCCCCGGTCCGGAATCGCATTGGCCGGAAATCGTTCTTGGCCGGCAAGAAATCCGGGAGGCGGAATCTTTCTTCGCCGAATTGGGCGGCCCCGTACTCGGCTTACATCCCGGTTCCGTCTGGGCGACTAAACGCTGGCCCGCCTCCTATTTTGCGGAAATAGGGCGCAGAGCTTTGCGGACAGGCGCCGATGTGCTGCTTTTCGCCGGTCCCGGGGAAGAGGATATCGCGCTTTCCGTGTACGAACACATATCGGCAAAGTCAGGCAGAAACGAAAAATCCCGTCTTCATAACCTGTCCGGCAGGCTTTCTCTGCCGTTGTTCGCCGCGTATATCAGCCGGCTGTCCTGTTATGTCACCAATGATTCAGGTCCCATGCATCTGGCCTGGAGTCAGCATGTGCCGGTAACGGCTCTATTTGGGCCGACAGTCCGCTCTTTGGGTTTTTCTCCGCGCGGATTAACGTCTTCTGTGTGTGAAACACCTATTGCCTGTCGCCCCTGCGGGTTGCACGGCCCGATATCGTGTCCTTTGAAGCATCACCATTGCATGACGCGTATCTCTCCCGATCACGTATGGGAAGAGGTACGGGAGAAGCTTTTGTTGTAAAGGAAGCAGGAATGAAGTATCGTCACGGCAGAGGCAAACAAGCGATCATTCTATGAAGACTGCGGTATACTTTTTTTCTTCTCGTCTGCGGGCGTTCCTTTTTCCTTTGCTTTGCCTGCCGGCTTTATGGGGTTGTGAAAACCCTTCTCTTACGTCCGGCGTTGTCGCTTCAGTCAATGGGCAGGCCGTTTCCTACCGGGAAATGGAGACTCGGAGGATCAACCTGTTCGCCGGTCGTTCCGCCGAAGCGCAGAATTGGAGTGAGGTTGAGATACGGGCTCAGTACAGGTATGTTATTAATCAGATTATTGAGGAACTGATTATCTGTCAGTATATGGAGAATAAGCAATTTGTTCCGGAGCCGGATTCATTGGATATGGAAGAACAGCGTATCCGCAAGGATTATCCGGAAGGTGTTTTTGAACAAATGTTGATGGAAGAGGGCATACATTTTGATGAATGGCGGGAATCTCTGCGTAGACGTCTTGTAATCAAACAGTTTTTAGCCCAGGTGCTCAGGCCGGAAATAACTATTACGGCTGATGAGGTACATCAATATTTTACCACGCATAATGATGATTTTTTTATTCCCGAACAATGGCATTTCATCCAGATCTCCGGTCTTGATAAAAAAACGGTGGAGAATGCCCGCAACAGTTTTATAGCAAACAGGAATGCCACGACCGTACAAAAGGAGTTTTTGATCTCCGTTCATGATGTGCGTATGGGTAAAGATCGTCTTCCTGAGGATTTGTACAAGGAGATCGTCCCCCTGGAAATCTGGCAAGGCTCGCGGGTAAAAGCCGTTGATGACGGATTTCGTACCGTTGTGCTTATTGAAAAAAGTTCTGCGACTATGCTTGAACCCACTGAAATGGCTAAACGGGTGGAACATGCCCTGGTTGAGGATAAGATGCGGGTTCTTTACGCTGCGTGGATGGAACAGCGCCTTGCTCGCGCAAACATTCGCCTTGCGTCTTCCTTTTTTCTCGAACATGCCTCCGAGGAGGAATCAGGGACGCCTTTGCTCATGCGGCATAACGCTACCTCTCATTGATATAAAGACAAGTGCGGGAGTACCTTCGTCGCCCGCCTCTTCTGCGCGGTTTTCTTGAGCGTATTGTCGGCACGTATGTCATTATTGCCTTTTGACGCTAACTGGTATAGAAAGTAAAGAGCACTCATTACTTGGTTGCTGTGTTGCAATTGTTTGTTTTTGTTCAGCTATCGATTGTTTTACGCGTAGCTTCATTAAACAAATTTGCAGGAGACGTGCTTTGTCTATCTTTTGTAAAATTGCGGTAACGTTTCTTGTAAGTCTGTCTTTCCTTATTGCAGCACAAGCATCTGAAATAACGCTTAATAAAATTGCCGCTGTGATAAATGGAGAAATGATTACACTTCATGAACTACGCAGGCATTTAGGTGCGGAACTCGCCCGTCAGAGAATTGCTCCTGATGATCCGCGTGTGCCCGAGTTGCAATCTCAGGTACTTGATTCCATGATTAATGATATTCTTATCCGTCAGGAAGCCAAGCGTTATAAAATTACGGTTAGTGACGGCGAGGTTGAGGCGGAATTGAAAAAGATTATTGCCCGTAGCGGCATGAGTTCAGAACAATTTGCAATGCAGATGAAAAAAGAAGGTACTACCCGGGAGTTGCTTAAGGAGCGTTTGGCTGATACTCTTTTGCGGCAGCGTGTCAGCAACTTTATGATAGTGCGTAAAATTATCGTGACGAAAGAAGAAGTCGAGGAATATTACGAAAAGCACAAATCTGAATTCTCCGGACAAAAAGTCGCGAATTTTTCGATCATCATGTTGCCGGAAAAATTAAATACGCAAAGTATTTACCAGCAGCTGCTTTCCGGCACGCTGAGCTTTGAGGAAGGGGCGGCAAAATATTCGGCGGATCAATCCGCTGAACAGAAAGGACACGTTGTCGGTATTGCGTGGGACAGGCTTCCCCAGGATATGCAAAAACTTTTGTCTTCTTTGAAAGATGGACAAATGTCTCCATTGCTCAGAACCCAAGGCGGATTTGTGATTATCAGGCGTGACGGTGTGGAGGATGCAAAACCGCTTACGTTACAGGAAGCGACGCCGCTAATAGAAGAAATCATTCGCGCCCCTCGTCTTGAAGAGCGTTTCAAGGAGTACACCAGTCAGCTACGCAGTAAGGCTGTACTTGATATTCGCATGTAACTATCGAGGCGGGCAGCGATGACACTACAGGAATTGGGGCAAGCCATACGGGAAAAACGCGTGGCTGCAAATCTTTCCATTGAGAACGTATCGGGGCGTATCAAGATTTCCGTGCGCATACTGAAATCTATAGAGGAGGGTTCTTTCACCGATTTGCCTCATGCGGTGTACACGAAAAGCTTCATTCGGACTTTTGGATTGCTTGTAGGCTATGATCCCCTTGAACTGAACGCTCATCTGGATGAACTATTTCCTCAGGAGTCTTTGAATGAAACGCGCAACGAGCCCGGCCCCCGAACCCGTATCCTCAAAGTCCCCTCTAATAACAGCAGAAATATAGCGATTCTGCTTATCTTTGCGTGCATTATTTCGCTTATTGTCGCCGGAGGGTGGTATGTAGCGAAAAATTATGGAGATGTTATTTTCAATTTTGTTAAAATGCCTTTCTCCGCTTTAACGGCGCCCTCATCTGACAGCAAACAGAATGAAGGTCAACAATCTGCCCTGCAGTCCGCAACACCGGCGCTTTTCCATAACGGAAGCGTTTCTTTTTCGCAAGGGGACGCACTTTCCCCTCCGGTTGGAGTTCCTCATCCACCGTCAACGGAAAACGTACATACCGGAGTGCCTGACGGCAAAGCGCGAATTGAAGCGCCGCAAACACACTCTGTAACTGCCGCTGCCCCCGCTTCCGCGGGGGTTGACGCTTCTGGCGCCATAAACTCAAAAAGACAGTTGCGGATTATAGCGGAAGAGCCTTGCTGGATAACCTTTCAAGCCGATGGAGTGAAAGGGCGGGAGTATACCATGCAGCCTCAGGAAATTCTTGTCATCATCTATGAGAATACGCTTGAGATCGTTTTCGGCAACGCCGGAGGGGTGACTATGGTGCATAACGGACAGGATATCGGCAAACCCGGCCGATCAGGGCAGCGTGTGGCGATGCGTTTCCCCCGCTTACGTGAATAGACGTCATTGTTCAATAACGAAACGTTTCAGGACGCCGCCATTAGAGTAAAATGCTCTGAGAGTATTGTTCCAATAAGTTGTTCACC
This sequence comes from Desulfovibrio sp., assembly GCA_031279825.1. Taxonomy (GTDB): domain Bacteria; phylum Desulfobacterota; class Desulfovibrionia; order Desulfovibrionales; family Desulfovibrionaceae; genus Frigididesulfovibrio. The sequence goes on from JAITHT010000080.1 coordinate 27,736, forward strand.
CTCCTTCACGTCGGTAAAGCTGGAGTTAGCAGACAACGGTAAACGGCGGGTGCAAGATTTCAAAGTTGATCTGCCTTAAAGGCTTTGGGTATACAAGACTCAGCGCCTCCAGCCAGCGCCAGTGCATTTTGGTCCAGTGCCGACTCCTCAAGGCACCGCCAAAACTGACATTACTTGGCTACTACAAAATGTGCGAAAAATTCTGGACACTACCGCTATCGTTCCGTAATGACGGACTTCTTCATTTCCACTCGCATACGCAATGCAAATATCAGCCTTATGGACGTCCAAGCCAACGTAGCGTATACTTCTCATAGTCTGCCCCTCACTGATTGTGGCTCTGTGCCGTTTTTTTACTGCATAACCCACGCGTTGCAGGATTGGGCAGACCTTTCAGTATGACGGTTCAATCATCCTATCTCTAGCCGGACGAAAGTCCGGCGCGCCGCCACAAGCGGCGTGAGCAAGCCGAAAACCGCGTTTTTCGGCGAAGCGATCCTCATAAACAGGCCATTGGCCTATTTATGAAATTACTTTGTAGTAATGGGCGGCGTATATGGATGCCGATATTGTATGCCGGGGTGGATATGGAGTTTTCTGAACGGGTCTTGCTCTTGCGTGTGGGAAAATTCAAGGAATCGGATCTTTGGATACGTTTTCTTTCTCCCACGCGGGGAGTCCTGACAGCCTTTGCTTTTGGCGGGAGCCGCAGCCGCAGGCGCTTTATCGGCTGTCTGGACATATTCAATGAAGTCTGTATAAAAGCTGTCTCTTCGGGGCATGGCGCTTATCTGGCGCTGTGTGAGGGAGTATTAATTAAAGGCGTGCCGCGTCTGCGTAGCGATCCTCCGCGTTTAGGCATAGCCGCCAATTGCGCCGCTTTTTTACAGACTTTCGGAGTAACTATTGATGGAGCACAGGCCGCCTATTTCCTTTTTCATCAAACGTTACAGTTGTTGGAAGAAGAGGAGTCTTTACCCGGTCTATTGCCGTTTTTTTTCAGGGCCAGATTGGTTTTTGATCAAGGCTACGCTTTGGAAACGCGGCAATGCATGTTATGCGGCAAGCTTTTTCAACAGGAAAAAGCGTATTTGTTTCTTAAAGACGGACTTTTTTTTTGTCATGCCTGTTCCTCTTTGCAACTAGGGCAACGTCTTGCTTTGAGTGTGCAAGCATTGGAGGCTCTTGGGAAAACGCATGTGATGCCGCCCGTTTCCTGGGGAAAACTGCAGCTTGTGCCTTCCGTGGCACGGGAATGCGCCAGGGTTATAGATGGTTTTATTCAATACCATGTAGGCATTCACTGGGAAAATGGGCATTTTGTCAGGCATTAGATTAGAGCATTTTCACTTTGAAAATGCTCTGGCAACCGGCAGCGTAAGCGTCGGCTCTCGTGCGCGAGGAGTAGGCGAAACGTGTTTTCGCCGAGGGCGACGGGGGCAACGTTTCAAAGTTAATTTGCTCTTAGAGCAATTTCATAATGCCATTGCTCTCGTTGCGGCGGCTTCGCGCGCCGTTCGCCCATAGGCTTATTTTCGCAGGCTACGCCGAATGGAGGGTCTCAAAGTTAACATGCTCTGAAAGCGCTCGTTGTGAACCACGGAACTGATGTTCTGAAAACGGCCCTGCGGCCTTCTTGGTGGAGTGGAAAAACAATGTATTTTCAAGATGTTATTTTGACTCTGCAAAATTTTTGGACATCAAGAGGGTGTGTCCTGCAGCAATCCTTTGATGTGGAATGCGGTGCCGGCACCTTTAATCCGGCGACGTTTCTGCGGGTTATAGGGCCCGAGCCGTGGAGTGCCGCTTATGTGGAAGCCTCGCGTCGTCCGACAGACGGTCGTTACGGAGAAAATCCCAACAGATTGCAACATTATTTTCAATTTCAAGTCATTTTTAAGCCTTCTCCTGATACTATACAGGAGATGTATCTTGAAAGTTTGCGCGCGCTGGGCATTGCGCCGGCAAGCCATGACATCCGTTTTGTGGAGGATGATTGGGAATCTCCCACTCTAGGAGCCTGGGGTTTGGGCTGGGAAGTATGGCTTAATGGCATGGAAGTGACACAGTTCACATATTTTCAGCAAGTTGGCGGTATCGATCTTGATCCTGTCAGCGTTGAGCTGACGTATGGGCTCGAACGCCTCTGCATGTATCTTCAGGAAAAGGAATCCGTGTACGATTTGGCCTGGAATGAACAGGTCACTTACGGCCAAATTTACCACCAAAACGAAGTGGAACAGTCATATTTTAATTTTGAAGTCAGCGATGCGGATATGCTTTTGGGGCACTTCAATGATTTTGAAAGAGAATCCTTGCGGCTGGGAGAGCGCGGCTTGCTCTGGCCGGCATATGACTATGTCATGAAGGCTTCGCATACATTCAATTTATTGGATGCGCACGGTGCCATTTCTATTACAGAACGTACAGGATATATCGCCAGAGTAAGAAATCTTGCTTCTATGGTGGCCAGGTTGTATGCTGAACAACGCAAAGGCATGATGTACCCTATGTTGCGAGCATAGAAGCCGGATGGGTCCGCGTGGACCGCGTACGCTGTCTTTCATCAATGTGTTTGAAGTAATTCACGAATGCAACAGGGTGGCCCGTTTCGTAACGGATTTACCTGCGTAATCCTAGTGCCTAATTGCAAAAATTCAAACTATATTTTTTGCGGAATTTTTGCAGGATCGTCGGCTGAAAAGCATGGTTTCCAGCCGACTTACACCGCCTTCGGCGGCGTAAAACCCTCCAGGGTTTTATAGTGTTTACTTTTGCAAGTAAACACTAGTCTGGTGTCTCAGAAATTTGCTTACAAATTTCTGAGACGATCGCAAGCCGAAAAACGTGATTTTCGGCTTGCTCCCGCCGCCCGCGGCGGCGCGCCGGGCAATACGGCCCGACGGCTAGTGTCCTGATTTGTAATGTGAATTTATGACTCAGCACACTAGCCGCGCAAGAGGCTTGCAAGGCGGCCTTGCCCCCTTGTTTTTCCGGAGCGGATTCCCTTTGAAACGCCGCACTCGTTGTTGACGGCGAAAACAAGTTTCGCTCACTCCTCGTGCGTGAAAGCGGCGCTTACGCCGCCGGTCGGCAGAGTATTTTCAAGGTGAAAATGCTCCGGCATCGGGGCGCGAAATGCTACAAATTGAGGAATATCTTTATGCCTGCTTTTGTTCTCGAAATTGGTACAGAAGAACTTCCTTCCCGTTTTTTGCTCTCCGCCGAAAAAGAACTGTCCGTCCGTTTTCCTGCTGCCCTTGAAGAAGCTGGCCTTGCCTTTGCCGATTGTACGTTTTGCTCCACACCGCGCCGTTTGGCCTTGCATATCAGCCGTCTTGCCGAAAGCGCCGCCATCAGGGAAGATATGATTATAGGCCCCTCCCTCAAAGCAGCCTATGACATGGGAGGACGCCCGACCAGAGCTGCCGAAGGCTTTGCCAGGGCACAGAACGTCACCTTGGCGGAGGCGTTTACCATTGAAACGGAAAAAGGCGAATATGTGGCTGTTCGTAAAAGCGCAGGCGGTGAAAAGGCTCTGGATATTTTGGCGTCTCTCTGTCCTGCGGTTATTTCCGATCTGGCCTTTCCTAAACGCATGCGTTGGGGAAGCGGAAATTTCAGCTTCGCTCGCCCTATGCGTTGGATTCTCGCTCTTTTGGGAAACAGGCTTGTGCCTTTTGTTGTCGGCAGGCTGTCATCTGGCGTTTTCACGTACGGGCACCGTGTGCATGGTTCCGGTCCCTTTCCCGTAAACGATGCCGCGGAGTATTTTGCCGTTATGGAGCAACAGTGCGGAGTTGTTGCGCAACGCGCCGACAGATACCGTATTATTAAGGAACAGGGCAATATCCTTGCCGAAGCTAAACAAGGAGTTGTTCTTTGGAAGGAGTCGCTTTTGGATGAGGTACAGGGATTATGCGAACATCCGGTACCTATTCTCGGTTCATTTGACTCAGTGTATCTTAACGTGCCGCGGGAAGTTTTGTTGACCAGCATGGAGAGCCATCAAAAAAGTTTTGGCATGGAAAGTGAAAATGGCCGCCTGCTTCCTTACTTTCTTACGGTACTGAACATAACCCCCCAGGATATAGGAATAGTCAAAAAAGGTTGGGAACGCGTACTGCGTGCTCGCCTGGAAGACGCTCGCTTTTTTTGGGAGACGGATCTGGCCGCCGGTTTCCCTTCCTGGCTTAACGCCCTTGATTCCGTGATTTTTTTAGCCCCTCTCGGCAGTATGGGCGATAAGACCCGCCGTATAGAATCGTTGTGCTCTTGGCTTGCTGATAGCATCCAATGCGCCGATTCCGAGAAAGAGGTTTTGAGGGAAGACGCTATGCGGGCCGGCAGATTATCCAAGGCGGATCTCGCTTCCGCCATGGTCAAGGAGTTTGATACCTTGCAGGGTGTCATGGGCGGCATATACGCCGCGCATTTTGCGGAATCCGCCGGGGTAGTTCAGGCGATTTCCGAGCAGTATCTTCCCTCCGGCCCGGACAGCCCTGTTCCCGCGTCTTTGTGCGGCGCTTTAGTTTCCATCGCCGACAAGGCGGACACGTTGGTCGGCTGTTTTGGTCTCGGCATGATTCCCACAGGCACAGCCGACCCCTATGGCTTGCGGCGTGCATCTTTAGGCATCGCCCGCATCGCCTTGGAGAAAGGGCTGCGTTTCAACTTTTCTGCTTTGTTCAGCAAAGCTATGCAAGAATACGGACAACGTGAGTGGAAGATTCTACCGGAGCAGGCACTGCCGCGTCTTGAAGAATTTTTTGCTTTGCGACTTAAAAATCATTTTATTGCCGTCGGTGCGGACGCTTTGCTGGTTGAAGCCGTTTTGCAGGCGGGGTTTCACGATATTTGGGCGGTTTCAGCCCGTCTCGCCGCTTTAACCGACTTCACTAAACGTGTTGATTATGCGCAAAGCGTGCTGACCTTCAAAAGGGCAGCTAACGTCATTCGTAAACAGAATCAGGAAGAAGGACAAGGGCTCACGGGCTGCTATCTTTCCGAGTTGCTTGTTGAAGATGCGGAAAAAGCCTTGGCTGCGGAACTGGAGCGTTCCGAGGTTATTTTTGAGACATTGTGGCAGGAAGATCGTTTTTCGGAGCTTTTTTCTTTATTAGGTGCCTTGCATCCCTTTATAGATGGGTTTTTTAAGCAAGTTATGGTTATGTGCGACGATGACGCTCTGCGTTTGAACCGTCTTAATCTTCTGTATTCTTTTCAGGAACGTTTCGGACGCCTTGCCGATTTTCTTGCTTTGCAAATCTGAAATAACGAAATGCCGTCTTCAGCGACGTCGTCAGATGAGATCGCGGCAACTGTGTGAGACGCTCCATTCGGCGTAGCGCGCGAAAATAACGCGGCATAGGCAACTTTATTGACATTTCAGCTACACGCGAATATATTCTGGAATATTTCCACGTGAAATGCTCTCATAGTTCCTGATTTTTATTTTATATTGTTGGGAGGAGACGTTTGTATGAAAGAAACAGACCATGATATCGTCGTTGACGACGGCAGAGCGCGTTTGTCCGATCTATGGAAAAAAGAGGATTATTGGGCAATCTGGCTGGGGTTCATTATTCTGATTGCGGGATATTGTCTGTTCATCAACGGCGCGCCGGCGAATTTCGCGGAAAAAGCGGCCGCGGCCGGCAGGCTAATGGAAGAGGAAGCGCGCAAAGCTCCTTTTCGCACCGTTGAATTTTACGCCGCGCAAGATGCGAAAAACGGCATGCGCGCGCGCGACAGCGCCGCCGGCAAGATCCTAGCCAAATATCTGGCCACGCCGAAGACCTGGACGAACAGTCCCCTGGACGCTTTCTATATTGCGGAATCCGCAAGTTCCGCAGCCAATGAAAAAGCCGCGCCGGCGGCGGCGGCGGCTAAAGGCAAAGCGGAAGAATTCCTGGCGGCGGCAAAGGTAGCCCAGGCGGCGGCGGCGGAAGCGCAGTTTCAAAACGCCGACCGCAACGCCGAGGCCAAAGACGCCATCGCGGCCTGGCGCACGGCGCGCGGCGCGGCTTCCAAGGCGGCGGACAAAGCGAAGCAAAAACCCTTCAACCTTGCGCCCACGCTAGCCGTCCTTCTGGTCGTGGGCATACTGTTCTTCGGCATCGGAGCGGCCGCCATGGGCCAGAATCCGAGCCGCTTCGCCATCGGTTTCGCCGGGGTATTCGTGGTGGCCTTACTGGCCTTTATGATGGGCCAGCAGGGCGTCATGCGCCACTACGGCGTCAGCGGCGAGGCATGGGCCATTATTATCGGCATGATCATCGCCAACACTGTGGGCACGCCCGCCTGCATCAAACCGGGCGTGCAGACGGAGTATTACATCAAGACCGGACTTGTGCTGCTGGGCGCGGAAGTGCTCATGGACAAAATCATCGCCATCGGCACGCCGGGTATCTTCGTCGCCTGGGTGGTGACCCCGATCGTGCTTGTCTCCACCTATATCTTCGGGCAAAAGGTGCTGAAGATTCCTTCAAAAACGCTGAATATCGTCATTTCCGCCGATATGAGCGTATGCGGCACCTCGGCGGCCATTGCCACGGCATCGGCCTGCCGGGCCAAAAAAGAGGAGCTCACCCTGGCCATCGGCATTTCCCTGACCTTCACGGCCATCATGATGGTCGCCATGCCCGCCTTTATCAAGGCCGTGGGCATACCTGACGTGCTCGGCGGCGCCTGGATAGGCGGCACAGTGGATTCCACAGGCGCGGTGGCCGCGGCGGGCGCTTTTCTGGGACCCAGGGCCATGTACGTGGCTACCACAATCAAGATGATCCAGAACGTGCTCATCGGCGTAACGGCCTTTTGCGTGGCCGTGTACTGGACAACCCGGGTCGAACCTACGGAAAACGGCATGGTGGGACGCAGCGTGGGCATCGGCGAAATATGGAACCGCTTTCCTAAATTCGTCATAGGCTTTCTAGCGGCGTCCGTTCTGGCCTCCCTCGTCAGCGGCGGCTTGGGGGCCGACCTGTCCAACGCCCTGGTCAACGAGGGCCTGGCGCGGGGTATCGCCACGCCCGTACGCAACTGGTGCTTTGTCCTGGCCTTCGCCTCCATCGGGCTCGGTACCAATTTTCGCGAACTCGCCCACTATTTCAAGGGAGGCAAACCCATTATCCTGTATGTGTGCGGGCAGACCCTGAACCTGATACTGACCCTCGTCATGGCCTACGTTATGTTCTATATAATGTTCCCGGGAATCACCGCTGAGATTTAAAGAAGCGCTGGCGTATTTTTCTTAAGGGGGCTCCGGGCCCCCTTAAGACTCCCCATGCGGGGTTTGAGGCACAGCTCCACAAACGAGTACAGCAGCATTTCAGCGTTGATCCGCCAGAGCATTTTCACTTTGAAAATGCTCTGGCAACCGGCAGCGTAAGCGCCGGTTGTATGCACGAGGAGTAGGCGAAATCTGTTTTCGCCGAGGGCGACGAGTGCAACGTTTCAAAGTTAATCTGCTTTAGAGGACAGAAGTACCCATGCCGACGCCGTCCGAGTGCCGAATGAACGGCGAAAACAGCCTCCCGTCAGGATCGCCGGGATCGTCCATAGTCTCCGGAACGGCCCGCCTTATCCTGTGCCTGATTGTTCTCCTTGTGATTGTTTACGGCATCGCGCCGCTGCCGCCAGCCTGCTTCGGCCCCATGCGCGATTTCGCCGCCGTAGTGGACGAAACGGGCATTACTCCCGGCGCGCTGTATTACACGGATATTCCTCAAAGCACCGACGCGGAGATGCGCCACCGCGACGCCCTTCGCTACGGTAAAAGTCAAAAGGCCTATCCCTGACTATCTTTCTCCCCGCAACGCAGTATTCCTTTTATTACGCCTATAGGAATAAGCACGCATAGGATGAAGGTTAATGATAATCCGCTTATATCACTCATTATAGTAAATATAGAATAATTAATTTCATTCTCTAAAAACCATAAAAGCTCTATAGTACCATAATGAGA
>JAITHT010000090.1 GCA_031279825.1 Desulfovibrio sp.
CCGAACATGGCGCATTTCACCCATTTGGAAGACGTCTTCATGACCTACAGAAAGGTCATCAAAACGCACGAAATCGCCAGCACGTCGGAAAGCGACGACTGGCGCGCAATGTCCACCCAATCCTGATCCCAACTGGGTGAAAACCATGGAGATTCAAGATGAGAAGAAAATAGATGATCTCGCCTTTCAGCCAACTTTCCCTAATGCACCTCGTTTGATTGTTTTCCTCAAAAAGGAACAGCAATCATTACGAATTATAAAAATCGAAAATATTCAGTGATCATTTATGGAAACGCTGCATAATAAAGCTTGCTTGACTTCATTATTCAGCGTTTTCTTAAAGTGAAAATGCTCTATGACCGTGACTGAACGCATGCTGTTGCAGTGGGAGGAATGCTGGCGTTGCCTCTGGGGCTGGATACCCGGCGGTCTGGGCAGCCTTCTGCGGATGTTGCTGTACCGTCACCTCTTTGCCGGGGCCGGTCCTTTTCGTTCAGGCGTGGGCGTTGTGGTACAGGGGTTCAGACATATCCGGCTGGGCAGGGGGGTAGGGCTTAACCGCTATTCTTCCCTATACGCGGCGCGTGGAAAGATATCGTTGGGAGACAACGTTTTTTTGGGTGACTTTTCTTCCGTCAACGCCAATGACGCGGAAATCTCCATCGGCAGCAATGTGGCCATCGGCCCCATGAGCCTCATTCAGGGGGCGAACCATACTTTCGATCGCCTGGATATTCCCATTGTGCGCCAGGGGCATCAGCCTTCACGCGTAATTATTGAGGATGACGTCTGGATCGCGGCCCACTGCGTCATTCTTCCGGGCGCTCACATCCGTTCCGGCGCTGTTGTCGCCGCGGGCGCCGTGGTCACCGGCGAAGTGCCCGAAAATACCGTGGTCGGCGGCGTTCCGGCCAAGGTGCTGCGGCATCGCGGTTGACATAAAGTTCCAACAAGTCGGCAAGCGGGCTCATAGCCATTGCAGGAATGGGGAAAGACGGCTGTTCCCTGAAAAAAGCGGAACCTTTATCATCAGAACTTCCTTTGTGGTCTGAAATCCCGGCCGCAAGGCCATATAGCCCCGACCCCGCCCTGAAGGGCTTCGGTTTTTTTCCCGGAAAGGACGCAGCCGGGCTTTTGCCCGGCGCGGACTGGGGGGCATGGGGGGCGCGAGTCCCACAGTCTGAGCTGAAAGCTCGGGAGGGGGCCAAACCCCTCCCAAGCGCGAGACGCGGAGGCCCGAAGGGCTTCGCTGCCTTATTTGGATGCGCCCGTCTCAAAGATCAGTTGTCCCTCTTTAAGGATGCATGCTATACTTTGGCCGTCTCGCACCTTGCCGGAGATCAAGGATTTTGCCAACGGAGTTTCCAGATGTTGCTGGATATAGCGGCGCAAGGGGCGCGCGCCGTATACCGGATCATAGGCGGCTTTGGCGATGCATTCCTTGGCCTCGCGACTGACGCTGACGGTGATTTTACGTTCCTCAAGACGCTTGTGCAGACGCTGGATAAGCAGCTCTACAATGCTGACGATCTGTTCAAGCATCAAGGGCTTGAAAATGACGATTTCATCCACGCGGTTCAGGAATTCCGGACGAAAATGCGCCCGTAGTTCCTGCATGGCCTGATCGAGCGCGCCGTCCTTGAATTCTCCAATATCGCTGATCCCCTCAAGCATGGCTGAGGAGCCGATGTTCGAAGTCATGATGATAATGCTGTTGCGAAAATCCACCGTCCTGCCCTGGCTGTCAGTCAGGCGGCCGTCATCCAGGATTTGCAGCAGGGCGTTGAACACGTCCGGATGAGCTTTTTCCACCTCGTCAAAGAGCACGACGCTGTAAGGCTTGCGTCTGACAGCTTCGGTAAGCTGCCCTCCTTCGTCATACCCCACATAGCCGGGAGGGGCGCCTATGAGCCTGGATACGGCGTGTTTTTCCATGTATTCGCTCATGTCCAGGCGGACCATGTTGTCTTCCGTATCAAAGAGGGACTGGGCCAGAGCCTTGCATAATTCCGTCTTGCCGACTCCGGTGGGCCCCAAAAAAATAAAGGAGCCTATGGGACGCCCCTGATCGGACAAACCGGCGCGGGAACGGAGAACCGCCTCGGAGACGGCCGTGACGGCGCCGTCCTGTCCCACCACGCGCCTGTGCAGCATTTCGGGCAGGCGCAACAGTTTTTCCCGTTCCGACTCCAACAGCCGGGTAACGGGAATACCGGTCCAGCGGGCCACAACTTCCGCCACATCGTCGGGGCGCACCTCTTCCTTGAGGAGGCGGGAGGCATCTTCCGTATCGCCGTTCTTTTCCTCTTCCGCCAGTTCCTTTTCCAGCCGCTGCAGAACGCCGTATTTCAGTTCGGCAGCCTTGTTCAGGTCATAGGCTCGTTCGGCTTCTTCCATGTGGCGGCGAGTTCGTTCGATATTCTCTTTCAGGGCGCGGACACGGTTGATGCCGTTTTTTTCCTTTTCCCATTGTCCTTGCAGCGCGGCATGCTTGGCGCGCAGGCTTTCCAGCTCATTTTCCAATTTTTCAAGACGTTCGCGCGAGGCGGCGTCGTTTTCGCGGCGCAGAGCTTCGCGTTCAATTTCCAACTGCATTATCTTGCGGCCGGTTTCATCAAGATCTGTGGGCAGAGAATCTATTTCCGTACGGATCATGGCCGCCGCTTCGTCAATGAGGTCGATGGCCTTGTCGGGCAGTTGCCGATCGCTGATATAGCGGGCGGAAAGAGAAACGGCCTCGACGACGGCGGCATCGGTGATGCGCACCCCGTGGTGCAGTTCAAAACGTTCACGTAGTCCGCGAAGAATGGATATGGCGTCTTCCTGCGAGGGTTCTTCCACGAGCAGGGGTTGAAAGCGCCGTTCCAGGGCCGGATCTTTTTCAATATATTTCCGGTATTCATCCAGGGTAGTGGCTCCGATGCAGTGCAGTTCCCCTCTGGCCAGCATCGGCTTGAGCAGGTTGCCCGCATCCATGGCGCCGTCACCGCGGCCCGCGCCCACGATGGTGTGCAGTTCGTCAATAAACAGCAGAATCCGGCCGCTTGAGGTCTGCACTTCTTTGAGTACGGCCTTGAGGCGCTCTTCAAACTCGCCCCTGTATTTGGCGCCGGCGATAAGAGAGCCCATATCGAGGGCGTAAAGCATTTTGTCTTTGAGGCCTTCCGGTACGTCACCGTTCAGGATGCGGTGCGCCAACCCTTCAACGATGGCTGTTTTTCCCACTCCGGCTTCACCGATAAGTACCGGATTATTTTTGGTGCGTCGGGAGAGGATGCGAATGGAGCGCCGGATTTCGGCGTCGCGTCCGATGACCGGGTCCAGTTTTCCCCTGCGCGCTTCTTCTACCAAATCCCGACCGAATTTGTCCAAGGCTTCGTAGGTATCTTCAGGATGTTGCGAAGTGACGCGCTGCGAGCCGCGCAGTTGGTTCATGGCCGCGAGAACTTTATCTCTGGTCAAAGCAAACTGCCGGTTTACCCGGCCAAGAATGCAGGCAGGCAACTCCGCGGCCATTTCACAGAAAATATGTTCAACGCTGACGAAGTCGTCTTTCATGCGTACGGCCGCTTCATGCGCGCGGATCAGCATCTGGTGCAGCCGGGGACTGACCGCAAGCTGGGCGTTTTGCGCGCCGGGGCCGCTTACCGACGGCAATTTGCCGAGTTCCTGTTCAAGGGCGGCGGTGTAATCTTTGGGCGCTATTCCGGCTTTTTCCAGCAGGCGCGGAGCCAGACCTCCTTCCTGAGTGGCCAGGGCCAGGGCGAGATGCTCGGCGTCCACCTGCTGATGGCCCATGCGTAACGCCAGATCCTGAGCTGCCAGAACAGCCTGCTGCGATTTTTCCGTAAAGCGTTTCATATCCATGATGCACCTCTCAACACGGGATTCTTTTTGGGGATAATAGCGTTCCGCAAGTATTCATGCATTATTTCATATAGATATGCGCCGTCATTCCGCGCTTTTTTTCGCGGCGGATATGTCTCGCAGATTCTCCCACAGGGATTTGGCTTCAGGGTCGGCGGGGGCGGTAATGTCTATGACAATGCGGACGAGTTGATCCCCTTTGTTTTTGCCGCTGCCCAGGCCTTTGTCACGAAGGCGCAGTTTTTTGCCGCTGCCTGTGCCCGGCGCGACGGCAAGCTCCACCTTGCCGGACAGGGTCGGAACAGTGGCTTTGCAGCCAAGGGCCGCATCCCAGGGGGCAAGATGCAGATCGTAAATGACGTCTTCATCATCCAGAAGAAAATCAGGGTGAGCCTGGATGCTCACTTTCAGATACATGTCGCCCGCCGGTCCGCCGCCCGCGCTGGATTCCCCCTGCCCGGAAAGGCGGATGCGCGCTCCGTTTTTCACTCCCGGCGGGATGTTCACTTCAAGCGAACGGGGCGGGGTTCCATGTACGCCTGTAAGGCTCAGATTTTTTTTGCCGCCGAGAAACGCCTCTTCCAGAGAAAGGGAGAGGCTGGTTTCGATATCCCGCCCTTTACGGGGCTGCCGAGAAAAAGAATTGAACGCGCCGCTTTCAAAAGGAGAGCCGCCGAAGCCCCGGCCGCCGCCGAACAGGGTTTCAAAAAAATCGCTGAAACCGGAGGCGTTGCAATTCCCGCCGGAACCGCCGAATTCGAAGCGTACGTTATCGAATCCCGGCGGACGCTGGAAATTCTGCCCGTTTTGCCAGTTGGGGCCGAGTTGATCGTAAAGTTTGCGCTTTTCCGGATCTTTGAGCACTTCATGGGCTTCGTTGATGTCCTTGAAGCGCTCCTCGGCCTTTGCGTCATTCTGGTTCAAGTCGGGATGATATTTTTTGGCCAGCTTTTTATAGGCCTTGCCGATTTCATCCGCGGAGGCGTCTTTGCCGACGCCCAGTGTTTTATAATAATCCTTATATTGCACGCTCATGCCTTGTACTCTCCTTCGCGATCAGGCAGGGGAACGGGTCAGTTCCGATCCTGTCTGTTGCAAAAGTAATGCCCATTCGGTAAGAGTCAAGCACGCGCGGCGGTTGCCATGCGGCGCGATGACAATCACGATGAGAGCAAAGCGTACGGCAATTTTATCCAAATGAGGTAGCGACGCCCTTCATGGCTTCGCGTCTCGCGCTCGGGAGGGGTCCCAACCCCTCCCGAGCTATTCCGCCCCGGAAAGAAACCGAAGCCCTTCAGGGCGGGGTCGGGGCTATATGGCCTTGCGGCCGGGGTTTCAGACCACAAAGGAAGTTCTGATGATGCAAGCCTCCGCGGCAAAGAGCCTCCCTGTGCTCATGCACCACTACGTCAATGACAGCCCCGGCGCCATAACCGTTTCTCCGAGCCTCTTTGAAGAGCATTGCCGCATTATGGCGGAAGAAGGTTGGCGGGGAGTCGATCTGGCCGAAGCGGAGGAGTTTTTTCTGCACGGTCGCGCCTTGCCGGAAAAATCGCTGCTGGTAAGCTTTGATGACGGCTTTCTGGATAACTGTCTGTACGCTTTGCCCGTTTTGCGCGCGTACGGGCATAAGGCCGTGGTTTTCGCCGTTGCGAACAGGCTGGAAGCCGCTGATGCGCCGCGGGTGCCCATAGAGGACCTATTGGCGGGAAAATTGAAGGATATGCCGCAGGTGAGGAGGCCGATACGGGAGGATGCCCTTGGCTTCGCCATTCGTAAGGATATTTTTTGCAACCGGCCCGAAGTCCGGGCCATGGAAGAAAGCGGAGTCATTGCCGTGGCCTCGCACTCGCGTGGGCATTTCGGCGTATTTGCGGGGCCGGAGTTCACCGGCTTCGCCGCGCCCGGCGATCAGAAACGCACCTTTTATCTGACGGAACACGGCCATTTCTGGGGCTTGCCCGCTTTTCGGGTTGTTCCCGGCTTGCGGCACCGGGCCTTTCTGCCCAACCCGGATCTGCTGGAGGGCATCCGCCGTCTTGTGCCGCAATCCGATGCCGAGGCGCTGGCCTTTTTTGCCTCGGCTGGGAACCTGCGGGAATTGCAGGCGCTGGCAAAGAGTTTTGCCGGCAATATGGGGCGTTTTGAGGACGATACCGAACGCCGCGATCGTATGTGGCGGGAAATAGCCGGGGGCAAAGAGGATCTTGAATCCGTTCTTGGCCACAGTCTGCGAAGTTTCGCCTGGCCTTGGGGAAAATATTGTCCGGAGGCCGAGGCCTTGGCTCGGGAAGCGGGGTTTTCCCTTCTCTTCACCACCGGGGAGGGCCCGAACCCGCCGTTGCGGACCCCACGCATATGCCGCTTTAAAGCGAAAAGCAAGAGCGGCGCTTGGCTGATCAGCCGCCTGCGTGTGTATTCCCGCCCGTTGATCGGAGCCGCTTATGCGCGTTTGCGCAATCTGTTTTAGCGCGTTTTCATTTCGGAACTTCCTTTTGCGGCGATGGCTCCGCGCTACGAGACGATCATCCCGTCCGCCATCCTGACCACGCGCTCCGAGCGTTGGGCAAACTCGTCATTATGCGTCACCATGACGACAGTCAGTCCGTCTTTGTTCAATTCATGCAGAAAATCGATAATCGAGGTTCCCGTCGCGAAATCAAGGCTGCCGGTCGGTTCGTCGGCGAACAGCACGTTTGCGCCGCGCGCCAGCGCGCGGGCGATGGCCACGCGCTGCTGTTCCCCGCCCGACAGCCTGCCCGGACGCGAATCCTCCTTATGCTCCAGTCCGACCCGTTTGAGCATATTCCTTGCGGCGGAGATTTGCCGCGCGTTTACCGGAGACAGACGGTTGCAGAACGGCAGCAGCACGTTTTCCAGGGCGGACAGATGGGGTAGGAGGTGATGCTGCTGGAACACCACGGCGAAATCGTTGCCGCGCAGACTGTTTCGCCGACTTTCAGAGGCGGCGCGTATGTCCAGGCCGCGGAACATGATCGATCCGGAATCCGCTTTGATGAGAGAAGAAAGGATGTGCAGCAGGGTGGATTTTCCTGAACCCGAACGGCCGACTATGCTTAAAAATTCGCCGTCGCGCACATCCAGATCAAGATGGTCCACGGCGGGTTTTTCAGTGCCGGCATAGCGTTTGATGATGGATCTGGCCTCAATCATGGCCGTACCTCATGGGTATGAAAATTACAGGGAGACAAGGGCTTCAGCCGGTTCGACAAGGGTAGCCCGCCATGCCGGAAAAGCGGCGGAAACCCCCGCCGTCGCGGATGAAAGCAGAATGAGCGCGGCAAGGGGCGCGGCCTCAAAGGCCAATGTCGCGCCGTTCGCCAGTTGCAGGGCGCGCAGGATATACTCGGTCATCATCTGTCCCAGGGCGTAGCCCAGCAGGCCGGCGAAAAAGCCTATCCCGACGGCCTCGGAGGAGAAGATCACGAATATGTTCGTTCTGGAAAAGCCTGTCGCGCGCATAATGCCGATTTCATGGCGGCGTTCCGCCACGGAAGAGAGCATGGACATGACCAGCATGGCGCAGGCCGTTATCAGAATCACCAGGCTGACGGAAAAAGCGAGCGTCTGGACGAAATGCACGGTATACATGCGGCTTGCCGCGACCTGGGCCAGCGCCCGAACCTCGGTGTCCGGCATACCCGCCTGCAGTTGTTGCACGATATCGTCAATGGGGCAGCCCGAGCATAGAGCGGCGACTTCCAAAAAAGAGATAAGCCCCTTTTTTCCGGCTATACTCTGGGCAAGATTCAGAGGGACAAAGAGCACCGCGTCGTCGTCGTTGCCGGTCGTACGGAGTACGCCGCTCAGATGCGTCTCTTTGCCGTCCAGGGAGAGTATCTGCCCCGGAACCAGGCCGAGTTCGCGGGCGGCGGCGCTGCCGGCGATGATGTCGTCCGTGCTGCCGGGTTCGGGAAAAGCGCCTTCTATTTCCCAATAGCTTTTCAACTGAAGTTCCTGCTCCCAATCCACGCCCACCAGCGCGACGGCCCGGCCGAATATGCGGGTCATGACGAGCAGTTTGGGGGCGACAATGGCGACGTTGGCGCGCAACGGCATCCTGTCGATGGCTCCGAGCGCTTCGTCAAGCCTGATCGGGTGTTCTTCCATCGCCACATTGCCGAGAGAGTATCCTCCATAGCTTACCTGCAATGTTTCCTGACGGGGGGTCACCAGGATATTGGCTCCATAGCTGATCAGTTTTTTTTCCATGGAGTCGGCGATAATGCCGGACAGTTGGTAAAGCCCGTGCATGGAGGCGAGGCCGATGGTAAAAACGGCCGTGAGCGAAAGCGAACGGAGCCATTTCGCCTGTATCGCGCGAACGGGCAGGGTGAGAATGTTCATTTTACGCTCCTTGTGGTCGGATGCATGGGGCCTCCAGGCCGGATACAGCCCGACAACTCCCTACTGGCTACCACGATCCGAGTGCAGGAGCAGTCCGACAGCCGGACGTTGAAAGCGTACGGCCTTTGTCAGCGCGCTCAACACCAGTTGGGTATCCATACGCGAATAAGTATGAACTATGGCGTCCATTTTTTCCAGCCTACCTCAATGCAACTCGGATACATGGCCGCATAACAAACTCCTTGTCTGGAGTCCACTATATGTATTTATTTCAAGGACGCAACACTAGGAGCGGGCGAGCAGGGAGAGTTGCGTGAGGCTGTCCTGTAAAGAATGCCTGTCTTCAATGTTCTGGCGAAGAAAGGCGTTGATGAGGGGGAGAGCGGATATGGCCTTGTCTATGTCGGGATTGGAGCCCGGGGCATAGGCGCCGATATTGACCATATCTTCAACGCGTTTGAAGGTGGCCAGGCGGGAGATGACGACGCGTCCGTTCTCCATGGCATCCTGAGGGCAGACGTCGGTGCGCAGGCGGCTGACGGAGCGCAGAACGTCGATGGCCGGAAAGTGCCCCTGGTCGGCCAGTTCCCTTGTAAGGACGATGTGCCCGTCGAGTATGGAGCGCGCGGCGTCGGCAACGGGTTCGTTAAAGTCGTCGCCGTCCACAAGCACGGTGTAAATGCCGGTAATGGAACCGCGTTCGTTCCTCCCCGCGCGCTCAAGGAGTTTGGGGAGTTGCGCGAATACGGAAGGCGTATAGCCTTTGGTGGTGGGCGGCTCGCCTACGGCCAGGCCTATTTCGCGCGCGGCCATGGCGAAACGGGTGATGGAGTCCATCATAAGCAGGACGTCCTTGCCCTGATCCCGGTAGTATTCGGCTACGGCCGTAGCCGCGTGGGCGGCGCGCATGCGGATAAGGGCGGACTGATCCGAGGTGGCGACGATAAGGACAGAACGGGCCATGCCTTCAGCGCCGAGATCCTTTTCCATAAATTCCAGAACTTCCCTGCCTCGCTCGCCCACAAGGGCTATGACGTTGACGTCGGCCCTGGTATAGCGGGCCATCATGCCCATAAGAGTGGATTTGCCCACGCCAGATCCGGACATGATGCCCACGCGCTGTCCCTTGCCCAGAGTAAGCAGGGAGTTAATCGCGCGCACGCCCACATCGAGCGGGTCGCTGATTCGCGGCCGCAGCAGGGGCGGAGGAGGGTCAGCATACAGGGGGGCGGCGTCAGGGAGCGGCGGGCAGGAGTTTTTGTCCAGCGGGACGCCGAAGGCGTCAAAGGCATGCCCCAGCATGTTCGACCCCACAGGGAAGATCGGGGGCAGGCTTGAGTTGCGCACCAGGCTGCCCGGCCGCACGCCGCGCAAATCTCCGTAAGGCATGAACAACAGATTGCCGTCACGGAAACCGACCACCTCGACGGGCACGGCCCCGTCGTCCTGTTCGTTTCCAAGGCCGTCACCGCGGACGGATTCGGGCAGAATATGACAGAGGGAACCGAGAGGGGCCTTAATGCCGCTGCCTTCGGCCACCAGGCCGACTATTTTGCCCACCTTGCCGTATGCCGTGATCGGACGCAGAGCGGAGAGCATTCGCGCGGCGTCTTGCGGGTCAGGACTCATGATCGTTGCCGCCGGCAGGGACGCCGGCATCCTGCGAGACAGGGGCGGGGATACATTCGGCAAGACTCAGACGGCCCAACACTTCCTCCACGGCGGCGCGTCTGCTCTCCAGACGGCCTTCGGCCAGAGAGGATTCGCTTTCAACCACCATGCCTCCGGCGGAAACATTGTCGTCGCTCCGGACCCTCCAGCTTTTGACGTCAGGATAGCGCGACTGCGTGATGGCGAGGATATCGGCGATGACAGGCTCGTCTTCGGCGTTAACGCGGATGAGTATTTCGCGCCGTTTCTCCAAAAGGCTCACGGCCTCGACAAGGAGAGACTCCAGAACGGCCCGGCGTTCGGCCGTAAGCTGGATGGCGGTGATTTTTTCGACCGCCAGACGAGAGACGTTGACGATATCGTCGCGCCACTGATCGAAGATATGCGAACATTGGCCTTCAATGGCGCCGAGTACGGAAGAGACGGATTCGGCCATGGTGTTCCGGAAATTGTCAAGTTCGGCCTGAGCGTTGTCCATGCCGGCCTGGAATCCTTCCTGTTTGGCGGCTTCCTGGAGGCGCGTCGCTTCGGCTCTGGCTTCGGCGATGATGCTCGCGGCCAGGTGTTCGGCTTTTTCTTTCACCCTGTCCAAATAGGCGCTTTCGTCGGCGGCCGTCCAAGAAGCGGCGCGGTTGCGCTCCAGACCGCTGAGAAGGCGTTCCCGCCCCTGGGAGAAAAGGGTGCCCCACTTGCCGTCGTCTTTTTTGGAATCAGACAAAGACATCGCCTCCACCCCTGCTGATGACGACGCGGCCTTCGCCTTCCAGACGGCGTACGATCTTGACGATATTCTGCTGGGCCGCTTCCACGTCGGCAAGACGGGTCGGCCCCATGATTTCCAGATCTTCGCGAATCATGTTGCCGGCGCGTTCGGACATATTTTTGAAGAACAGTTCTTTCATATCGTCGGAGGCACCGCGCAGGGCCATGGTGAGGTCCTCGTTGGAAATTTCTTTAAGAAGCTCGCGGATGGAACGATCTTCAAGGGTTTTGACGTCGTCGAACACGAACATGAGATTGCGGATTTCCTCGGCCATGGTCGGGGATTCTTCTTCGATTTCCGCCAGGACTTCTTCCTCGGTGGAGCGATCGACGGCGTTGAGGATTTCCGCCACGGAGGCGACCCCGCCCACCTTTCTGCCTTCTTTGCCGCCCATGGCGATAAGCTGGCTTTGCAACACCTTGTCAACAGCCATAAGCATTTCCTCCGGCACCGCCTCAAGTTTCGCCAGACGCATGAGTATTTCCGTGCGCGCGCCCGCGGGTAAATTGGTCAGCAGGTCCGCCGCGTGATCGCTGGCCAGATTGCCGATAATAAGAGCGAGGGTTTGCGGGTGTTCGTTGCGCAGAATTTGGGCCAGCAGTTTGGGGCTGACCTTGCCGATTTCGCGGAAAGGCTGCGGTCCGGTGTCCAGATTCAGGAAGTCGGTGACATATTTAGCCGTATCGCTGTCAACATTGGGCAGAAGCAGTCGTTTGACGGCGTCCTGGCCGCCCCGGATCATTTCCCTTCCGGTAATCAGGGCGTGGTAATACTCCCGCAGGACCTCCTCCACGGTTTCTTTGGGCACGGTGTCCAGATCAACCATAGCCCTGGAGACGGCGGCCAATTCTTCCCGCTCCATGCGCTTGAACACTTCCGCGGCGAATTGTTCGCCGAGAGTGAGAAGAAGGACCGCTGTTTTTTTCGCGCCTTCAACGGACAGGGGAGAATCTGTTGCCATACTGCTGCTCCTTGATAGCAGGTAACGCTTCAACCAGTCGTGTAACGGCGGGCAAAGCCCGCCTGCGACTATTTCCGGCGGCAAGGGCCTTTCAGTATAGCCTTTGCCGGGCATTTTTACGCGACGCCCCGGATCGCGCGCCGGCTTTTTCTATACGCGAGTACGGGGTCCGTGTCGAGTAAGGGCGGGGAGCCCCGCATCCGGTCGAGTCCCGGCCGGGAATGGCGCGCGGACATACGTAATCGTTACGGATCTCAAAAAAGTATGAAGTGCGGAGGCGGGAGAAAGGAAGGAGCCTTTCACAAAAGCTCCCGCCCTTTCTCTCGGGGCGGCGTTTTCGCTTACGCCGCCCGTGCCGGTACGGAACCGCTCTTGGCGGGCTCTTTGAGCCAGCTTCTGATGATACCGATGGCCTGCTCGATATTCTGTTCGCTCAACTGCAGGGAATGAGCCTTGATATCTTCAATTTTTTCCAGCATGGCGGTGGCGGCCACGGCTTCATCGTCCTCTTCCACGAGGGCGAGGCGTTCATCCGACTGGGGCAGTCCCTCAAGCCCTTCCAGCATACGACCTTCCACCTTGGGCCGGATGAGCGCCAGCACCACCGGCCGCACTATCATGATCAGGAAGAGAAAGACCAGGAGGGCGTTGAGCAGGGGTTTGCCGAGGCGCATCGCGTATTCGGTGATGATGGAGGCCGTGCTGGGCGCGCTGTCCATATCCACGGCGCCGAAGGCGATGTTGCTTACCTCAAGGGTATCGCCGCGCGCGGAGTCCAGGCCGACGGCATTGGACACGAGCTGGCGGATGCGCTTGAGTTCCTCGTCGCTTCTCGGCTTGAAAGCCGTGACGCCGTCGGCGTTCTTTTCATAGGTGCCGTCCACGATGACGGCTACGGTCAGGCGATCGATGATGCCCACCGTACCGACGATACTGTGCTCTTCCTTGTTGATTTCAAAGTTGGTGGTGCGCTGTTCCCGTGTGGCTTGCTGGTTGGACGTGGTGCCGCTGGGTCCGTCGCCGCGAAAATTGGGGTCGGGCACGCCGCCTTCAAGGGAGGCCCGGCCCTGCGTACTCTCTTCACTGCGCATTTCCGAGCGGACAACGGTTTTTTCCGGATCGTAAATTTCCTTGCGGACGGTTTTCTGGCTGAAATCCAGTTCGGCGTTGACCCTGGCGATGACCCTGCCGGCACCCACCACGGGCATGAGCAATTCTTCAATACGGCGTTCGATATTCTGCTGGGTAAGCAGCTTGTGATCGAACTGGGTGCGGGTAAGGCCGTTGAGGGAGCCCTCTTCGTCGGGCTGGTACAAAACCTTGCCGTTGCTGTCGGCAATGGACACCCGGGTTTTATCCAGCCCTTCCACTGCCATGGTCACCAGGTTGACGACGGCCTGAACATCCCTGGCTTCCATGTTTTTGCCGCCAGCGAGCTTTACAAGCACGGAAGCGGAAGGTTTTTGCTGCTCTTCAATAAACAGGCTGCGGTTGGGGATCACCAGATGGACCCGGGCGCTTTCCACGGAGGGAAATTCGCCCATGGTCCGGGCCAGTTCTCCCTCAAGGGCGCGACGATACGATATCTTTTGCACGAATTCCGGCAGCCCCATCTTCACGTCGTCAAAAATTTCGAAACCGACGCCCTGGCCGGTAACCAGTTTTTCTCCGGCGATCTTGATACGCTGGCTTTGCACTTTATCCTGGGGTATCAGGATGATAGTCCCTCTGCCGTCCTGTTCAAGACGATGGGAGATTTTTTGGGCTTCCAGCGACTTGACGATACGGTCGGCATCTTCAGGACTCAGATTGCTGTAGAGAGTGGCAAACTCGGGTCGGCTGAACCAGACGATGAGGCCGACGAATACCGCAATCACGAAAGTCGAGAGGGCACCGATGAACACACGCTGCGACATGGTGGCACCGGACCAGAAATTGCGGATGTAGTCGCTCGCAGTGGCGAAGATGGCAGGCATGGACCTTTCCTCCGGAATATGACGTGATCGTTATAGTGAAAAAATGCCCTAAAACTGGAGACGCGTCAGTTCTTTATACGCTTCCATAATCTTATTGCGCACGGCTGCCGTCATGTTCATCGCCAGACCGGCTTTTTGCATGGTGATCATGAGTTCATGCACGTTCTGGCTCTGGCCCGAGGCAAAGGCGTCAGTCATGACGGAACGTTCCGCCTGCAAACTGTTCACCTTTTCGAGCGAATGGGCCAGCACGTCGGCGAAATTGTTCGCCGACGCCTTTTCCGGCGAGAGGCCGCCGGATTGTATTTTCTTTTCCGCCTGGGCAAAGTTGCGCAGAGCGTTACCGTACGCCTGCAGGGCTGTCGTTTGAATAGTCATACACTCGCGCTCCGGTCATTATTAGCGGTTGATTTCAAGAGCTTTGTTATACATCTGCTTGATGGAATCCACGGTGGTGACGTTGGCTTCATAACCGCGCTGAGCCGTCATGAGGGCCGCCATCTCCTCCACGACGTTAACGTCGGGATACGCCACAAAGCCGTTTTCATCGGCATCGGGATGCCCGGGCTCGTATACCATCTTGGCGGGGCGGTTATCGACGGCCACGGACTGCACGCGTACGCCGCGCATTTCACGATCAAGGGCGCTTTCCATATGTTTTTTGAAAGGCGCGTCGACTTCCACGGATTCCATGACGACGCTCCGCCGGCGATAGGGGCCGCCGTCAGGCGTACGCGTCGTTTTAGCGTTGGCAAGGTTCATGGAGATGATGTTGATATGCGTCCGTTCCGCGCTTAAGGCGGAGGCGCTCATGTCAAGTGCGGTGATGAAGTCCATTATTTCTGCCCTTCCGTAATAATCTGTTTCAATCCTTCAAACCTGCTGCGCAGGGCTGAGGCCAGCGCCGAATAGTGCAGATTCGTCTTGGCCATGACGGCCATTTCCTTATCAATATCCACCCGGTCTTCGCCGTGCACTACGCGGGGTTTGAACGCTTTTTCCCATTCCGGACCGAATCCCTCGGCATTAAAGACCGCGGGCATGTGCTTTGCGTCCGTGCGGGCCATCTTGCCTCTGGCGTCAATACCCAGAGCGGCCTGCAACTCGTCCTCGAAGCTGAGCGAGCGGGCTTTGTAGCCGGGGGTTTTGACGTTCGCCATATTACTGGAGATCACGTTTTGACGTTGCAACTGCATGTCAAGGACTTTGCCCATGAGGTTCAGGTCCGATTCAAACAGGCCTTTCACACCGGTTCCCTCCAAAGTTTGTGCGGAGCGGGAAAATATTTCCCAGCCAAATGCGAAATTGTAAGCAATAATTGTTCCATTTATATAACATATTGAATTATATCTATAATTATATCATAAAGCATGGAGAGAGCGTCGGTTTTTTGGAAGCGGGGGAGTATTCCTGATGAGGCCGGCGGGGCGGCAAAATATTCCCTCAGTCTTGGATAACGACTGAGCTGTACCGGTAAGAGCGCGATCCCGTCCGCTATTGCCCGGTGAAGGAAATCGTTGCGGGCACAGTGGCAACAAGGGCGGCTCGTTTCAATATATTGTTTTAATACAATATGTTATATTGCATTAACGATGCCTTTGCCTCCATAATATGCGGTATGGCGCAGAGCGCTTCGCGCCGGGCGTAAAAAAAATGACGCGGGGGAAATATCCGGTAAATCCATTTGGCATGATAGTTGCTCAAACAGAATCGTCGCCGCCGTGCGCCGGAAAAAATCACCGCGGCTTGATTTGTCTGAACAGGGAACCATATATTACTTAGAGGAGGGGATCATGAATAACCCGGATTACGAAATCAATAAGGAACTGGGCGAATGCTATCTGTTCATGGGCGAATATGATAAAGCCCACAGCTATTACACCAAGGCCGTCACCTGCAACGACAGCGTGGCCGAACCTTACATGGGCCTTGCCGCCATTGCCGTGAGCCAGGGCAGGCTTGACGATGCCCATACCCTCTACGCTAAGGCCAATGCCCTTGAGCCGGGCGAAAAGCCCTTGACCGGCCTCGGCATGATCGAGGTGGAACAGGGCAAGTATGCCGAGGCTTTCGCGAATTTCTCCGCCGCCCTGGACTATAACCCCGGCAATATGATGGTGGTGAACAGCCTGTTGCAGTTGGCCCATGTGCTGGGCCGTCTGCCGGAGATCATCCCGTATCTGGAAGCGGCCCTTGATCTCGGCGACACGGAGGCCGTCCGTTTCGCCCTGTCCGCCTGCCTGTTGGCCGTGGGGCGCGAAGATGAAGCGAAAACGCATCTGGAAATTTTGATTGGCGAATACCCGTCCAACGACAACGCCAAACAACTTTACGCGCAACTAGCCGCGTAAAACCGTGATTGACGGGAACACACTCCCCTCGTCACACTGATCCCCCCCGTACGATTTCCCGGCCTCACGCTGGCGCGAGAGGCCGGGAAATCAAGAAGCAAGGGGGAAGACGCAACGCGCGGACGCCGGCATGTGTTCATCCGCGCCTATTCCCTTCGCGCAGGAAAAAAGAGTTTCTTTACATAAGTCGTATAGGTGAAGTACATACGCTTGTGCGCGGAAATTCTTTTTGCGCCGCAAGGGAGTTTTTTCCGGACGGCAGGAGCGGAAGAACGGCTATGCGTGTCCCTTGCGCGGCTTGAGCGCGTTATTGCCATCTTGCATAAGCGGATATCCGCAATGAGCATACGGATCTTTCTTTTCTGTTGCCGCTCCCCTGAAGCTTTCAGGGAGCGGGCGGGCCGCCCGGGATATGGAGCCGTATTCGGCTTGTGCCGGCGCTTGCGCCTTTTGCCGGAGAAATGCCGCGTGTTTCCGCTTTCTCTTCTCCTTTGTGCATTTTTTCCGCTCGTTTTTCTGGCCGCCTGCGATAATGTCGCCAAAGGCCCCGCGCAGGAGGGGCCGGTGATTCCCGTCCGCATCGGCGTTGCGAAAACACAGGATATGCCCCGCATTCTCGAGGCGGTGGGTAATGTCGAAGCCTTTTCTTCCGTTCAGGTTAAACCGCAGGTCAGCGGACAGATTATTGACGTGCCGGTGACCGCCGGTCAGGAAGTGCAGCAGGGAGACGTTCTTTTCCGTCTGGATCCGCGTCCCTTTGACGCGGCGGTGGCCGAAGCCGAGGCCCTTCTGGCCCGTAACCGCGCCTTGCTTGATAAAGCGAAGCAGGATGTCGTCCGTTATTCCAGTCTCCTCAAGCAGGGGGTGATCAGCCGGGAATCCTTTGATCAGCTTGCCACCGCCGAAAAAACCGTACACGCGGATATTGAACGGGATAAGGCCGCCGTCCAGAGCGCAAAGCTTAACCGCGAATACTCCGTGATGCGCGCGCCGGTCGCCGGAAAACTCGGCGATATTCTCGTGCGTCTGGGCAACGTCATCAAAGCGAACGACGAGCGTACGCTTGTGGTCATCAACTCCCTGCGGCCCGCTGAAGTGCACTTCAGCGTGGCCGAGCGTTTTCTTCCCGCCATTCTCAAGCGTCTTAAAGAGGGCGTGCTGCATGTGGACGTTTTGCCTGAGGGGGACGGCGGTTCCGCTATCCGCGGCGCCCTTACCGCAGTGAACAACGAAGTGGACCGCACCACGGGCAGCATACGCCTGCAGGCCTTGTTTTCCAATGAAGACAACCGGCTTTGGCCGGGACAGTTCGTTCGCGTTTCTCTCGTTATGGAAACGCTTCAAAACGCCGTGGTCGTGCCGGAAAAAGCCGTCCAGGAGGGAATATCGGGCCGCTACGTTTACGTGGCCGTTCCCGAAGGCAAGGATCGCTACCGCGTTTCGCTGGTCAACGTATCCACGGAAAACGCGTCCGGCGATCTTGTCGTTGTCACCTCCGGCCTTGCCGACGGCGATATTATCATCACTGAAGGGCAGTTGGGTCTTTCTCCCGGCGCTCTCGCCATGGACATGGGAAACCGGCCCCCCGCGGACGGCGGTAAAAAAAGCGAGTGACGCGGATGCCTCGGCGTTCGCGACGGCCCTTTTCCATGGTACGGGGATAGAGCATGTTCACTCTGAAAATGCTCTAAGGTCTTGCCGAGGCATATTGACGCGCTATGAACACATCCGCGATATTCATCCGCCGGCCGGTGGCGACCACTCTGGTTATGGTCGGCATTCTGCTGGCCGGGCTCATGGGGTACCGGCTGCTGCCGACGGCGGCCCTGCCCACGGTGGATTTTCCCACCATCCAGGTGTCTGTCGGCTATCCGGGCGCCAGTCCGGAAACCATGGCATCTTCGGTCGCCACGCCTCTGGAGAAGCAGTTCTCCACGATTGCCGGCCTGGAATCCATGATTTCCTCAAGCAACCTTGGCAATACGCGCATTACGCTGCAATTCGCCCTGGAAAGGAGTATCGACGCGGCGGCTCTGGACGTGCAGACGGCCATTTCGGCGGCCATGCGCCGGCTGCCCGCGGATCTGCCCGCGCCCCCCAGTTTCCGCAAGGTCAATCCGGCGGATTTGCCGGTATTCTATTTGTCCATGAGCTCGTCGACCATGCGACTTTCCGACGTTAATGAATATGCGGAAAATCTGGTGGCGCAGCGCCTTTCCACGATTAACGGCGTATCGCAGGTGCAGGTGTACGGATCGCAGAAGTTCGCCGTGCGCGTGCAGGTCGATCCCGAGGCGGTGGCGGCCCGCGGCATAGGTATTGATGAAATCGCCACGGCGCTGGAGGAGGGTAATTCCAACCTGCCGGTAGGCTCCCTGAGCGGCAAGGTGCGGGAATATACATTGCAGAGTTCGGGCGGTCTGATGCGGGCCGAGGAATACAAACCCCTGATAGTGGCGTGGCGCGGGGGCGCGCCGGTGCGTCTGCAGGAGGTGGCCAAGGTCATCGACAGTGTGGAGAACGACCGCCGGGCGGCCTGGTTCGACGGGCAAAGGGCCTTTACTCTGGCTGTCGAACGCCAGCCCGGCGCCAATACGGTGCGTCTGGTGGACGAGATCAGAAAGGTGCTGCCCGAACTGCGCAAGCAGGTGCCCGCTTCCATACAGTTCACCGTGCTGTACGATCGTTCCGAAAGCATACGCGATTCCGTGGAAGATGTGCAATTCACCATGGGTTTGACCATCGCCCTGGTCATCATGGTGATTTTCGTCTTTCTCCGCAATATTTCGGCGACGATCATCCCCAGTCTGGCCGTGCCGCTGTCCGTCATCGGCACCTTTGCCATGATGTACCTGGCCGGTTTTTCCCTGAACAACCTTTCCCTCATGGCCCTGACGCTGTCCGTCGGCTTTGTGGTGGACGACGCCGTCGTCATGCTGGAAAATATCGTCCGCCATATGGAAATGGGTAAAAAGCCCATGCAGGCGGCTTTTGACGGCGCGCAGGAGGTGGGGTTCACGATTGTATCCATGACGATATCCCTGGTGGCGGTATTTCTTCCGGTGCTGTTCATGGGCGGTGTCGTGGGCCGCCTCTTCCACGAGTTCGCCGTCACCATCGCCGTGTCCATCCTGTTTTCCGGCTTCGTCTCCTTGAGTCTGACCCCGATGATGTGCAGCCGTTTTCTGCGGCCGCCGGATCACGGCAAGCGTCAGGCGGGGCTCTACGGCGCGACCGAGCGGCTGTTTGACGCCTCCGTGCGTTTGTACGAACGGACCTTGCGGGCGGCCATGCGTCATACATTCGCGTGCCTGCTGTTTTCTTTCGCGGTGCTTGGGGCCACGTCCATCATGTTTGTTTCGACGCCCAAGGGATTTTTGCCCATAGAAGACACCGGCCAGATCATCGTGCGCACCGAGGGGCAGCAGGGGAGTTCCTTTGCGAATATGGAAGCGCATCAGCGCCAGCTTGTGGATATCGTCAAGACCGATCCGGACGTGGAGCACTACATGTCGGTTGTCGGCGGAGGCGGCGGGCAGAGCTTCACGCATGAAGGCTTCATCATGTTGCGCCTGACGGACAGAAAGAAGCGCCCCCACGCCTCCCGGATCGTCACGCGCCTGCGCGTCCGCTTCGCCGAGGTGCCGGGCATACGTACCTACGCGTCCTTGCCGCCGCCCATCCGTATCGGAGGCGCCTCCACGAAAAGCCTGTATCAGTTTACCATGCAAAGCCCGGAAATGGGTCTGCTGTACCGGGATGCCGCCGCCCTTTACCGGAAAATGGCCGCCCTGCCTATCCTGCAGAACGTGGCCACCGATCTGCTGCTTTCCAATCCGGAGGTAAAGGTGAATATTCTGCGCGACAAGGCGTCCGCGCTCGGGATCACGGCCACACAGATAGAACGCGCCTTGTCTCTGGCTTACGGCACCCGCGAGGTTTCGACTATTCTCGCGCCTACCAACGATTTTCAGGTTATCCTGGAGCTTGAGCCGAAATTCCGGGAGCAGCCCGGGACGCTTGATTTACTGCGCGTGCGATCACCCGCCGGTCAGCTCATCCCCTTATCCACCCTGGTGGATACCTCCACCGGGGTCGGTCCCATGGTGGTCAATCACCTGGGGCAGATGCCGTCGGTAACCATCTCGTTTGATTTGCGCGAAGGCGCCGCTCTCGGAGAGGCTGTGGAGCGGGTGCAGGCTCTGGCGGCCGAGACGCTGTCGGATTCCGTCAGCACGAGCTTTCAGGGCACGGCCCAGGCCTTCCGCTCCTCCTTTGAGGGCATGTGGCTTTTGCTGGCTATGTCCGTCGCCGTCATCTACATTGTGCTGGGCATATTGTACGAGAGCTTCATCCATCCGGTGACCATTCTTTCCGGTCTGCCCGCGGCCGGAGTGGGCGCCATGGCCACCTTGCTCCTTTTCGGCAAGGAACTGGATATCTATGGCTTTGTGGGCATTATCATGCTTATAGGCATCGTCAAGAAAAACGCCATCATGATGATTGATTTCGCCCTGGAGGCGCAACGCAAACAGAAGACGGACCCCCTTGATTCCATCATCCGGGGAGCCCTTGTGCGTTTTCGACCGATTATGATGACCACCATGGCCGCCATCATGGGCACCCTGCCCATTGCCATAGGGCACGGCGCCGGAGCGGAGGCGCGCAAGCCTCTCGGCCTGGCCGTCGTGGGCGGGCTCATGCTCTCGCAGGTGCTTACCCTGTATTTCACCCCGGTGTATTATTACTATCTGGACATGCTGCAAAAGCGTCTGGAAAAGATGGGGAGAAAGACGACGCCCAATGGCGGATAATCTTCAGGAGGAGCCGGACGCGTCCGTTTTCACGGCGCGGCGCGGCGGCCCGAGGAGGCGGTCATGCGCGGAGCGCGTTAATCGTCAAGCACGTGCACCAGATCAAGATAGCCGGCCAGAGCGTCAATGAAATTTTTGTTGTTTGCATCAAAGGACAAGCCGAGCGACATGCGGCTGCCGGCGATTGCCACGCTGCGGATGATTCCGATGCCCCGTACGGGCTGGCCGTCGGCGGAAAGTGCCGCTTGCAGCACGATGGTGTCGTTGGCGGCGAGCTGACGCACGTTGGACTGGCCTTTAAGTTCAACGGCGATGCGGCATCCGCCCATGCTCAGGTCCCAGATGACGCCGACAGCGTTGCCCTGGGGAGAAATCAGGGTGATGGGCAATGCGCAGGAAACGCGCTGATCTCTGCGCGTTTCGAGAATGTTCATCCGATCCGGATAGGTGGTATAGAGGAGCAGGGTGGGTTTGAACGAGTGGGTGATGATTTCCGTGGTAAAGGTATTGACCGCGCCTTCCATCAGATAGCGGATTTCAACCCGGGTATGGGGCAGCAGTTTTTTTACCAGTCCGGGAACGGAAGGCAGGCGCAGAATTAAAAAGTCATAATGGGAGATGCCGAGAAACTCTCCCTGGAGGGGGACACTGCGGCGGCTCAGAGGGTTAAGCCTGACAAATACCCGGGTGTTCAATTCAAGCCCGAGTTTCGGCATGGTTTCCTGATACTGTTTGGGGGCAAACGCGGTATCACTGCTTTTGAAAAAAGGATTCATCAACGATCATTCTCTCCCTGACTTGCCGTTTTTCCGCGCAGTCTGGAAAAAACAGCGATTACTCAGTCTGTAAAGACGGCCCGTTCGAGATACGTATAGCAATATATGCAAGAAAGCAACTCCTTATGTTTTTTTCCAAAGACATTGGAGCATTGCGGCATTCGGTCTGCAATTGCCCTACCCTGTTTTTGCATCGCCCCTTCCCGCTTCCGGCGCGTCCGGACGCTCCGTCGCATACCACCAACGGGCGCGCCGGAGCACATCGGACAATCCTCCTCCTTCCACCAGATCCAGAAACAGGCGGAAGGTGTGTATCGCGTCTCCCGTCATGGGATTGGCCGCGGTAACTCCTTGAAACATATCGCCGTCTTCCGTCAGGAGCTTGCGCGCGCCTTCCAGCCTGCGCCGGAATGACGGAGTGAGAAAGGGGAGCACATCGTCGCGCCGGGCCAGGGAGGCAAGGTAGGCCGCGCTGGAAATAAAATTCAGCCCCTGGACAAAAGCGACGCCGCGATCGTGTTCTTCCGCCGTGGTGCGGAAGACGCGACAGCCGAAACCGGCGTACAGGTCTTCCACCAGCCGGATATGCGCTTCGCCGGCCCGACGGCCGGGAGTGACGGCTACCGCCAGATCTTCCGGCGCCGGATTGGGGCCGAACAGAGGGTGCGTGCCCACTACAGGCCCGCGGTGCGCCGCTTCCATCGCTTCCATGGGCAGCATCTTTACCGAAGTGATGTCAAAAAGAATCTGCCCGGGGTCAAGGGCGGAGGCCAGGTCATCCAGCAGTCCGGACAGCGCTTTGGCCGGCACGCACAAGGCCACGGCATGAGCGCCGCGCACGGCTTCCGCCAGGGTATGCGGGGAAGGGGCGGAGCCGCGTAGTGTCGTATGCCCGACGAACGGCGCCGCATGAGACAAGGGGGGAGGGCATGGTCGGGCAGCCTCCCGATCCGCTCCGCGCACCTCGTATCCGGCGTTACGCCAGCGTTGAGCAAGCATGGCGCCCATACGCCCGAGGTGACCGATCAGGGTGATACGCAAAGGAGAAGGCCCCGCGCCCCCCCCGTCCGGAAGCGGCGTATCTTTTTTCGTATCCCCGGCGTATCGGCCGTTCATCAGAACTTCCTTTGTGGTCTGAGACCCCGGCCGAAAGGCCGGATATAGCCCCGACCCCGCCATGAAGGGCGGGGTTTCTTTCCGGGGCGGAAAGCTGGGGAGGGGTAAAAAAACCTCCCGAGCGCGAGACGCGAAGCCCTGAAGGGCTTCGCTACCTCATTTGGATGCCCGCACTTGTTCCCATAGCCGCCAGAAAGACGGAAAAGATTTGGCCACGCAGGAAGGTTCATCCAAAGGCACGGCAAAACCTCCCGAGCCGTCCATGCCGGCAAGGCCGAGCAGGCTCGCGCTCATGGCAATGCGATGATCGTTGTGGGCCGAGAAGAGTTCGGAGCCGTCCGGAGCCCGCGGACCGCCGCCGGGCGGATCAATCGTCAGGCCGTCGCTGCCGACGGCGACCACACAGCCGACTTTACGCAACGCTTCCGCCGGCGCCTGCAGGCGGTCGCTTTCCTTAATCTTCAGATGCGCCGCGTTGCGGATGACGGTCCTTCCCCTGGCGTGGGCCGCCAGAGCCGCGACCGTGGGCACAAGGTCGGGGCAGTGCCCCATATCCGCATCAATGCCGCGCAGGGGGGAGGGAAAGGCGGTGACATGCCGGGTTCCCTCTTCCCTTGTCCACGCTATACGGGCGCCCATGCGTTCCAGGATGCCGATCAGGGAGGCGTCCGCCTGCAGCGAATCCCGGTTCAGGCCGCTCACGCGCACGGCCTTGGGGCCGACAGCTCCGGCCGCGAGAAAATAGGACGCTCCGCTCCAATCGCCTTCCACGGCGTACTCGCCCGCACGGTAGCCGCCGGACCGGATACAGAAGCGCAACGTGTACGGCTCAGCCCGGGTTATCGTCCTCCAGTCGGCGTCGTCCCATGTCTCGCCGCGTAAGGTCTGCACGGTAAAGGCTATGCCGAAACGTTCCAGCGTATCCAGGGTCAGACTGACGTATGGCCAGGATACCGCCTTGCGGCCGATCAAGCGCAGGGTGAGCCCCCGGCCCAGAGGAGCGGCCAAGAGCAGACCGGAAAGATACTGGCTGGACTCATCGCTGCTTACGTCCGCCATTTCGCCGGGCAGGGCCGAGGAATCCAATCCGCGGGCGTCGATAACCAGGGGAGGGCAACCCGCTTTGCCCTCATACCGTACGCTTGCTCCGAGAGAGGTCAGGGTTGCGGCCAAATCCGCCAAGGGGCGCTCGTGCATGCGCCCGGCTCCGTGAATGCGGAAACTCCCCAGACCCGCCGCCAGAATGGCCGTCGCCAGGCGGCAGGTGGTGCCGGATTCTCCCACATAGCAGGAAAGAGGGGACGCGGCGCTTCTTTCCTGGGAAAGGAAGCGCGGAGGACCGCCGATGCCGGTAACGGAGAACTCCCCCGGGCCGATCCGCTCAAAACGCGCGCCGAGGGCCGTGAAAAGCTCGCGGGTTCTGGCGGTGTCGTCGCTTTCCAGCACGTGGCTGAGCCGGCTGGCGCCTCCGGCCAGAGCGGCGGCCATGAGAAATCGGTGGGAAAGGGATTTGGAGGCGGGTGCGGCAATGCTCACGGTCTGCATGATCAGGTCTCGCGTATGGGGTCCGTGCCGTCATTCAGGCATGGGTATCCCGTAAGATATATCTCTCCGACGGCGATTTGGCAAGACTCGGACGGCATGTTCCGGCAGGCTTCGAGACTGTCCCGTCTCTCAGGTTTCCGCGCTCTGAACGCTCTCCCTTCAGGGAGATTCCCGCTTGACGTCCGGCGTGACCTTCGCCTACCTTTCCGGTGATCCCGTATCGTTTGCGGAGTGAACCGTCGACAAACAAGATACCCGCTATGCAAGGAAGATGCGATGCACGATTCTTCACGCAGGCCGCGCCTGGACTTTGCCGCGACACAGATACTGGTGCTCGGCGACGTCATGTTGGATGAATACATAGAAGTCTCGGTCAGCCGTATTTCTCCGGAAGCTCCGGTGCCGGTGGCCGTCGTCCGCGACCGCCGGCACGTGCCCGGCGGCGCCGCCAATGTGGCGCGCAATCTCGCCCGGCTCGGTTGCCGGGTCATATTGGCCGGCTTGTGCGGGAGGGACGCGGCCGGAGCGATTCTGACGGAGTTGCTTGACAGGGAAGGCGTATGCCACCGCCTGCATGCCGCGGACGGCGGCCTTACCATCCGAAAGACGCGCATCATCGCCCAGGGCCAGCAGATGCTGCGTCTGGATCAGGAAAAACCGGCCGAACTCACGCAAGAACTCTACGCCGCGCTGGCGTCCGTGCTGCGCGATACCGTTCCGCAATGCCGGGCGATTATACTTTCCGACTATGCCAAGGGAGTTTTGCGCCGTATGCCGGGCGAACGCTGTCTCGCGCAGGAAGTCATCGCCCTGGCGGCGATCAGCGGCATTCCCGTGTGCGTCGATCCTAAAGGCGACGATTGGCGGCGCTATGCCGGGGCGGCCTGCGTCACCCCCAACGCGCAGGAATTCGAGGCGGAGGCCGGGGTCTTTTCCGGACGCGCCGAAATGGAGGCCAAGGCCGCCGGTCTGCGCGCGCGCTATCAGTTCGAGCGACTGCTGGTCACCCGCGGCGGCAAGGGTATGGCCCTTTTTGAAAACGGCGTCCCCCCTTTGCACATCAAGGCCAAAGCCAGGGAAGTGATTGACGTTTCCGGCGCGGGCGACACTGTCGTCGCGGTGCTTGCCGCATGCCTCGCCGCCGGCCTCGGTTGGGCCGAGGCCGCGGATTTCGCCAACATGGCGGCGGGCGTCGTGGTAAGCAAGGCGGGCACAAGCCCCATCACCAGGGAAGAATTCGACGCGCTCCTTGCGCCCGGCGAAAGCAGCCCGAAAATTATGCGGGAGGCATGCCTGTTCGACATGCTCGCCTCCTGGCGCAATGCCGGCGACAGCATCGTTTTTACCAACGGCTGCTTTGATCTTCTACACAGGGGCCATGTGCGCCTTATCAACGAAGCGGCGGCCCAGGGCGACCGTCTTGTCGTGGCTTTGAACAGCGACGCTTCCGCGCGCCGCCTGAAAGGACCGGGCAGGCCGGTACAGGACGCGCAAAGCCGCGCCCTGCTTATTGCGGCCATGGAAAAAGTGGATGCCGTCGTATTCTTTGACGATGATACGCCGTGCGCCCTTATCGGGAAGATTATGCCCGAGGTGCTGGTCAAGGGCGGCAATTACACTCCGCAGACGGTCGAAGGCGCGGAAACCGTCGTTGCCGGCGGCGGGCGGGTGCACCTTGTCGAACTTGTCGAGGATGCCGGCGCCATGGGGCTGATTTCCCGGATCAGACAGGATATGTAAGCGATGTAAGCGTCTGGACGCATCTTTCCGCCGTAAACGACGGATGTGGCGTTTCACGTCACTCCACTCTGGGTGTTTCAAAGGTAACATGAAAATGCTCTAAAGTCGTCGCGCCATGGTTGCATAGTCTTTTCATTCAGAGTAATCATGGAAAAAATGTTGAGAGCAAACGCCGGAGCGATTAAGGCATCAAACCGTCGTTTAACATGCCTCGACAGGAGTCCGTTATGCATATGAAATATTGGCTGCCGCTTTGTCTGATCCTTCTGGCCGTCAGTTGTCTGTTGCCCCAGATCGGACAGTTGAACGCCCTTCCTCCCCTGTTGTGCTCCATAGTGGCGTGTCTCGCCGCTCTGGCCTGCTCTTTGCTGCTGGTGCTGGAGCAAAACGCCCGCAAACGTCGGCAGATTGTTTTAGCGGAACGTCTACTGACCCTGCGCCAAAGATCGGAGCAAACGGCGGGAGGCTCTTTCCCGGAGGACACGGACCCTTCGCTGCATGAGGCGTTGGCGCGTCTGAATGATTTCGTGCAGGAAAAAGATTCCGCGATCCGGACGGCGGACGCGAATATGAAGCTTCTGGAACAAACTCTGGAGAAAAACCGCGTCGCTGAGACGCAATCCCGGGAAAACGCCGCCCGGATGAGAGCGCAAGAGCAAAATCGGGCGGATACGTTCTCTAAAATACTCGTACCCCTGACCAAGGAGATCCGCTCTCTTTCCTGCATGGTCGCGGCTGTGGGCGAAGGGGCGGAAGATCAGCGTTTTAACCTTAAGGACACCGCCGATGCGATGGAAAAAATCACGGACAGCGTGCAGGATGTAGCGCAAAGCATACATATCGCCTCGGGCAAAGCCGACGAATCCCGCACCAAAGTGTTGGCGGGCACGCAGCAACTGGGCGAAGCGGTAAACGACATCGTCCATGTCAAGGACATCACCTTATCCCTGCGTGACGCCATGGTGAAAATGGATGAAAAGACGCATAACATCCACAGGGTCATGGGCGTAATCAGCGAGGTCGCCGATCAGACCAATCTGCTCGCGTTGAACGCGGCCATTGAAGCCGCCAGGGCTGGAGAGGCCGGAAGGGGATTCGCGGTGGTTGCCGACGAGGTGCGCAAGCTGGCGGAAAAGACCATGCAGGCGACGGCGGAAGTGCATCAGGCGGTGGGCGACATTCAGGACACCGCCAACACCAACAAGCAGGTCGTCTCGGAAGCGGCGGAGATCATCGTGAACAGCGCGGAAAAAGCCAATTCCGCAGGCGAAACCATAAGGCAAATCGTAGCGGATGTGGATGCCCTGGTCGTTCAATTCGACAGTATCGTCAAAGCGGTGGAAGAGGAGAAAGGCTACAGCACGCGTACCAGCGAGACGTTGGGGAAGATTTCCCTGGTGGCGGGAAACACTGCGGATCAAATGCAGTATTTTACCGCTGACCTGGTGAAGATCTCGAGCGATATGGAGATCATGGATGATTTGCGCCTGGCCGTGAAAAAAGGAACCCCCGTCGAACAACGCCCCCCTCTGATCCTGTGGACGCCCGATCTCAATACAGGCATTTCGCTCATTGACGATCAGCACAAGATGCTCTGCACCTATATCAACGCCCTCCACCGCGTCCTTGAGCAACAGACCATCAAGGAATTCGGCAAGGACCTTATCTCCAACCTCAAGTGCTATACCGTCAGCCACTTCAATACGGAAGAAAAGTATTTTACCCGTAGCGGCTATCCGGACGCGACGCAGCACAAACAGGTGCATAAAAAGTTTGTGGAGAAAATCGACGCGGCGGAAAAGCAGTTTGCCGTCGATCAAACCCAGGTGGGCGAAGAGTTGCTGGAATTTTTAAAAAGCTGGCTGCTCAACCATATTCGGGTGACGGATCACCAGTATGTGCCTTTTGTCAAAAGTTTCATGGATAAAGAACAACGCGCGCGGACTCCCGAAAGGACCGAAAGATAACCCGCGCCGCATCTCATCAGAACTTCCTTTGTGGTCTGAAACCCCGGCCGCAAGGCCATATAGCCCCGACCCCGCCCTGAAGGGCTTTGCTACCTCATTTGGATTGTCGCTCTGACAATGCTCTATTCCTGTTTTTCCGTCAGATGGCACCAGTACCGGCGGGGCATGCAGCGGCGTTGCAATGCCGGGTTGAGGCGTTCTTGAACGGCGATCGCCTTAAAATAGCTTTTCCAGAGAGTCTGAACACGTTTTTCATCTTCGGCCGGCGAGACATTATGAAGTTGTCCATCCCGCAGATGTTCCGGATTCAGAAAAAGCTCCTGAAATTCCCGGCCGTTAAAAAACGCGCCGTAAGCTCTTGCCGTATCGTACAGTATCCATTGCTGACCGCCGAAGCGGTCGGCGAAATGCTGCAGCAACAAGGGCAGTACATTATATTTCGGCGCAAGGGAAGAAAAGTAGACGCCTTCGGCGGTCTTTTGAAAGCGGGCGAAGCCGTACATGCGATGCCGTTCTCCAGCGACCTTTGCCGCCAGGCCGGCAGCGGCGGCCGCGGTATCGTCGGCGTGGTCGTCATTGAAGATCGCGCAGATATGGCGGAAGAGCAGGGTGTCGCTGCCGGGCTGTTCCGACAGCCAAACCAGCATCAGATTGTCCCGGCCCCGAGGCGACAGCCTTTTCCGCAGACCCTGAAAGACCCTGCCCGCCTTGTCCGCGCCGGTAATCACCGTATGGGCGTAATGGAGCGGCAGAAGCGGGATGTCTCCGGAAACGGCGAGCCTCCCGGGAAAACGTTTCAGGGCGAAGGCGTCGAATACCGCGCTCAGCAATCCCTCAAAGCTTTTGTCGTACAGAAAGACATCCATGGATTTTCCCCTTCAGTGGGCGGCGGCGGTCTCCCCTGCGGCGAACAGGGAGAACTGGCACGG
This sequence comes from Desulfovibrio sp., assembly GCA_031279825.1. Classification (GTDB taxonomy): domain Bacteria; phylum Desulfobacterota; class Desulfovibrionia; order Desulfovibrionales; family Desulfovibrionaceae; genus Frigididesulfovibrio. The sequence goes on from JAITHT010000090.1 coordinate 28,845, forward strand.
CCGTTTCAGGTTTTTTTTTCCGTCGCGGAGAATATTCCTGATTGTTGCCGGTCCGGCTTCCTGTATGCCGGGCGCGTCTGTCCCGTTGCAGCGCAAAAAGTATTTCGCCCTCTTCATGACCACCCCCATACGCGCTAATTCGCGGGCATCCAGCCGGCAATGACGCCGCGCGGCGATAATGCGTTGCGCCGACCGCAGGCCGACGCCGGGGATGCGTAAAAGCCGGCTGTAGTCGGCCGTATTTGCGTCACAGGGAAAATATTCCGGGTGGCGCAGGGCCCATGCCAGTTTGGGATCGATTTCCGGATCAAGATACGGGTGCGCGTCGTCGGCGAGTTCGTCGGCGCTGAAGTGATACAGGCGCATCAGCCAGTCCGCCTGATACAGCCGGTTTTCCCGTGCCAGGGGGGCGGCGGATACGGCGGGCAGGCGCGTATCGTAGGCGTTGACCGGTATAAAAGCCGAATAATATACTCGTTTCAGGCCGAGACCGCTGTACAGCAGGGAGGATGTCTTCAAAATGTCCGTATCGCGCTCGTCGCTGGCGCCGATGATCATTTGGGTGCTTTGCCCGGCAGGGACGAAGCGCGGGGCATGGCGGGATTTTTTGCGTTCTTCGAAGTTTTCGATTTGCCCCTGCTGAATATGGCGCATGGGTTCGTATATCTGTTTATGGTCTTTTTCCGGCGCCAGACGTTTGAGGTTCCTTTCCGAAGGGATTTCGACATTCACGCTCAGCCGGTCGGCATAGAGACCCGCTTGCAGCACCAGTTCCCGGCTTGCGCCGGGAATACTCTTCATATGAATGTATCCGTTGAATGCATGCGTCGCGCGCAGGAGTTGCACCACCCGGATCATACGCTCCATGGTGTGATCCGGGCTGACGGCGACGGCGGAACTCAGGAACAGGCCTTCAATGTAATTGCGGCGGTAAAATTCCAGCGTCAGTTCCACCAATTCCCGGACAGTGAAGGACGTTCTCGGCAGATCGTTGCTCCGGCGATTGACGCAGTACGCGCAATCAAACAGGCAATGATTGGTGTACAGAATTTTCAGTAAGGATACGCATCTGCCGTCGTCGGTGAAGGAATGGCAGATACCGGCGGCGGCGGCGTTGCCGATGCCGCCCGGAGTGTTCCTCCGATCCGTTCCGCTGGAGGCGCAGGACGCGTCGTATTTGGCGGATGCCGCGAGAATGCGGAGTTTCGTCAGGAGTTTTTCGTTCATGCATGGGCTCCCCGGGTTGCGAGCGAAAAGGTGCCGGCGCTTGTTCCTTTTCGCCTGGACGACAATGATCGTTTATATTTATAAACACCCTAGGGCAAAGTCCGATACAGGTCAAGCGGCCGGGCGGGCGCGTCCTTTTATCAGAACTTTCTTTGTGGTCTGAGACCCCGGCCGAAAGGCCATATAGCCCCGACCCAGCCATGAAGGGCTTCGGTTTCTTTCCGGGGAGGAAGCTTGGGAGGGGTTTGGACCCCACCCAAGCGCGAGACGCGAAACCCTGAAGGGCTTCGCTACCTCATTTGGATGCGCCGTACAATCGGACGGCGGCCGGAAGCTCCGGCGCACTTCCTCTTCTTTAAAAAATAGGATATACGTATCAGCATAGTAGTATGCCGTAACACTAAAATATGAATTACCAGAGAAGGTTGTACGGCTTCGGTTAGTTTATTTTATGGAATGTATAAATACGCTCTCAAGAGGAGGCGGTATGTCCATCACAAAAAATTTTTTGAAGACTCGCGCATCGTGCAAGGTACGTTTTTCTCTTTCGGCGCAGGAGGCGTTTGATGCGGAAGGCGTTTTTCTGGCGGGTGATTTTAACGACTGGAACCTGGCCTCCCATCCCATGAAACGGGTCAAGGGCAACGGCTTCAATCTGGAGATAGAACTGCCGCTGGGCATCGATTACCGGTTTCGCTACCTGACCGACACGGGGACATGGTTTAATGATCCGGAGGCTGACGCGTACGTTGTTTGCGTCTTTACCGGCGAAGAAAATTTTCTGGTCAAGCTTTGACGGCTGCCGGTGCCCGGCGCGTTTCACTCGGCGGCGCTTTGCCCGGGGATTGCGGCAACAGAGGGTTTTGCCCGTCGCTCGTAAGTTCGGCAGCGCTTTTGCCGATCCGGGGGCACGAGCGGGGCAAGGCGCAAGCGCTTTATGGAGCCGCGTCGTCGGGAGGGGCGGTATCAGGAGATGTCCAATTCTCCGAATTCGGCCAGTATCCGTTCCACCCGGGTGACGTCCTCAGGCGAATCCACGCCGCTGCAGGATTCCCGGCCGAAGTAGTCCACATCGACCGTTTTCACGCGCAGCCCGTTTTCCAGAAAGCGCATCTGTTCCAGGCCTTCAAGGTATGGTTGTTCGCCAAGAGAAGGAGGAAGGGCAAAATAGGCGTGAAGGGCGGATTGGCTATATCCGTAAAGGCCGATATGCCGCCGCACGGGGCTCCGCTGCATGTGTCGTTTCGCTTCGGATACGTTGCGCACGTGCGGCAGGATCTCCTTGGAAAAGGTCAGGGCAAAGCCCTGCCTGTCGATCAGAACGGTGGTTCCCGAATGCGGAGATGCCGCCTTGTCGCGCAGGAGGCCTTCGTACTCGGCCCAGCTCAGACGCACGCACGGCGTGACCACATCGGCCCCCGAACGCCGCCACGCATCGATCAAAGCCTGGATGACATGGGGCGGGCACAGGGGATTGTCCCCTTGCAGGTTGATGACCAGATCCGCGTGCGTTTCCTGACGCGCCATAACATCCCGGCAGCGTTCGGTGCCGCTGCGGCAGCTTGCCGAGGTCATGAGCGCGGGGATGGATTCGGCGGCGCAAAAATCCAGGATGCGGAGATCATCGGTGGCCACCACATGGCGGCAGGCGGCGTTTTTCCGGCAGACGCTCTCGGCAATGGCCGCAACCCGCTTAATCATTTCCGTGCCGGCTATCCTGACCAGGGGTTTCCCCGGAAAGCGGCTTGAAGCGTAACGCGCGGGAATAACAATCAAAATATCCATCGCTGCTGCGGATTCCCTGAGAGCGGATCAACATCGCAACGCCGCACTCGCCGGTTGCCGAAACAATAAAGCCGACTCGGGCGCTTCCTGCCCTCGCCCCTTCGGGACGTGAACGCAAACGCCTTCACGTCCCGCTTCCGCTATTTCGCGGCCGCGCCTCACGGGAGCAGGGCGCATGTCGCTTCGCGCCGGGGGAGCGCTTTCAAAGTGAAAAGGCTCCCCTTGCGACCTTATTTGCCATAACAGCGGTCGGGCGGCCGGATACTTACTTCACTTCAGTGAAATCAGCATCTACCACGTCGTCGTCTTCTTTTTTCCTTGCGCCCGCGCCGCCGGAATCAGCCGTCCCCGTCCCTCCCGGTTGCGATTTCTGGGCGTAAAGCTGTTCGGCCAGCTTGTGCGACGCCTTGGACAAGACGTCCATAGCCTCCTTGATGCTTTCCACATTGTCGCCTTCCATGGCTTTTTTCAAGGCGGTCTTCTTGTCTTCAATATCGGCTTTCAGAGAATTTTCCACCTTATCGCCCAAGTCGTGCAAGGATTTTTCCGTGGCATAGACGAGCGAATCCGCCTGATTGCGAATCTCTATCAGTTCAAGCTTTTTCTTATCTTCATCAGCGTGGGATTCGGCTTCTTTAATAAGCCGCTGAATTTCCGATTCGGATAAACCGGAAGAAGCCGTGATTCTGATGGTCTGCTCCTTGCCTGTTCCCAGATCTTTGGCAGAAACGTTCACTATGCCGTTGGCGTCTATGTCGAAGGAGACCTCTATCTGGGGCAGCCCGCGCGGTGCCGGCGGTATGCCCGTCAGTTCGAAACGCCCGAGAGTCATGTTGTCGGCCGCCATATTGCGCTCTCCCTGGAGCACGTGAATGGAGACCGAAGGCTGATTTTCCGCCGCAGTGGTAAACACCTGGCTTTTGCGCGTGGGGATGGTGGTGTTGCGATCAATCAGCCTCGTCATGACGCCTCCGAGGGTCTCGATGCCAAGAGACAGCGGGGTGACGTCGAGCAACAGCACGTCCTTTACGTCGCCTGCCAGGATGCCGCCCTGTATGGCCGCGCCCATGGCCACGACCTCATCGGGATTGACCGAACGGTTGGGCTCCTTGCCGAAGAGTTCCTGTACTTTCTTCTGCACCAGCGGCATGCGCGTCATGCCGCCCACCAGCACGATTTCGTTGATGTCGGAGGTGGAGAGCCCGGCGTCGGACAAAGCCTTCTTACAGGGGGCCATGGTGCGCTCCACCAGATCCTGCACGAGAGACTCAAGCTTGGCGCGCGAGAGCTTCATGAGCAGATGCTTCGGACCGTTTTGATCCGCCGTGATAAAGGGCAGGTTGATTTCGGTTTCCATGGAGGAGGAAAGGTCTTTTTTGGCTTTTTCTGACGCTTCTTTCAAACGCTGCAAAGCCAGCCGGTCTTTGGACAAATCGACGCCGTGCTCCTTTTTGAACTCGTCCACCAGCCAGTTGATCACCCGCTGGTCGAAATCTTCGCCTCCGAGAAAGGTATCGCCGTTGGTGGCCCTGACTTCCACCACGTTGTCTCCCACTTCCAGAACGGAAATATCAAAGGTGCCGCCGCCGAGATCGAAGACGGCGATTTTTTCGTTCATCTTGCGGTCTATCCCGTAGGCCAGGGAGGCCGCCGTGGGTTCGTTGATGATGCGCTTGACGTCAAGGCCGGCGATACGACCGGCGTCCTTGGTGGCTTGGCGTTGCGAGTCGTTGAAATACGCGGGCACGGTAATGACCGCTTCGGTCACGCTTTCGCCCAGGTAGGCTTCGGCGTCGGCCTTGAGCTTACCGAGAATCATGGCGGAAATCTCCGCGGCCGTGTAAGCGCGGCCTTCTATTTCCACCGCCGCGTCCCCGTTTTTGTCCGCTGTCACGCGATACGGACAATGCTTCTTCCATTCCTGAATTTCCGTAGCGTCGATTTTTCTGCCCATCAGGCGCTTGATGCCGAAAATAGTGCGTTCAGGATTAGTCACGGACTGGCGTTTGGCAATGTCGCCCACCAGACGTTCCTTGCCGGTAAAGCCCACGATGGAAGGCGTGGTGCGTCCTCCTTCGGGATTGGTGATGCATTTGGCATCCTTGCCTTCCATGACGAAGACGCAGGAGTTGGTCGTGCCGAGATCTATTCCGATGATTTTACCCATGAGTTCTCCTCCCTCCTGAAAAAAAAACTGCCGCCGGCGCTGCCGCTGCGCATCGCTTTCGGCGATCCAGGAGGCGTTTCGGGATATTGTATTCTTTGCAAGAATAAGATCATTTCTCCACGCGTCCAGAGGCGGAATTGAAAAAAAACTAAATTTTTTTTCGCCGCAAACCGCGTCATCAGAACTTCCTTTGTGGTCTGAAACCCTGGCCGAAAGGGCATATAGCCCCGACTTAAGCCCTGAAGGGCTTCGGTTTCTTTCCGGGGCGGAAAGCTCGGGAGGGGTAAAAAATCCTCCCGAGCGCGAGACGCGAAGCCCTAAGGGGATTCGCTACCTCATTTGGATTATTTCGTATGTGAGACGCTCCATTCGGCCCATGCTAGGGAAGCACTGATTAATTCGGGGCTCCGCCCCGAACCCCGCCGGGTGGAATAATTCCCCCCAGACCCCCTTACTATTTTTCAGCCGCAAAGCGGCTGAACACGTACGCGGGGTGCAGGGGGCTCAGCCCCCTGCCGGGGGAGTTTGAGGGGGTAGCTCCCCCTCAAGAGAATAAATCAGCGTTTCCCTAGCTTTTGGTATCGTCCTCTGGCGGAAAGAAGGTATGTGGCGCCCTGTTCAAAAAACCGACATTCCCGCAGGGGCTTTGTGCAGGCATATGAAATTATTTTATTGATTTTATTAACTACTATAGAATATGGCATTTTTTTTGCTTTTATAAGGCCGCAATCTTTAACATACTTTTTAACAAGGCGCATAACGACTGAGACAGCGGGAGATTTGCCATGGTGAGCGGTAAGCCTATTTTGACCTTTGGCGATAACCGGTACGAGGTTTCTTCACAAAACCAGCAACGATCCGGCGGCGCGAAAATCCGTAAGGATCAGCCCCTGAGTACTTTCGCGTCATATTTGTCTGCTATGGACTATGGGGGAAAGGCCGAGGCGCAACAGAACAATCGCAAGTCCACGGGCGCGCAGGCAGGCGCCCAGGCGCGTCAATATACGCCTGTTCCGCAGCCGGCGAACACGGGGGGCGCGACAGGGCATGCCCTGAAAAGCGCCGAATCTTTCGCGCGGCGGGCTGCGGCGGGCTATCCTGAATTGAGCCGTGCCGGCATGGCGGAAAGGCATCGCGGCGATTCCCCCGGTGTTTCCCCATCCCGCCGGAATACCCCGGCGATTGGCGGCAACAGCAAGGTTGAGGCGGGGGCGTACGCCCGATCCGGCATGGAAGCATTCAATGGCGGCGGCAATATGGGGACGGCCCTTGCCCGGAAGCATATGCCGCGTATTTCCGGGCAAACGACTCTCGGCCGTTACGGTTTCGGCATGGTTGACACCCGTAAGGCGGATGCCGGCGTAAGCGCCGCGCAACCGCGCGGCGCGGGACAAAAGTTTGACGGCGACTATGCGGGCTACGGCGGAAAATTGAAAAACGGCCAAAGTTTTCTCACGCACGGCTTCGGCGGAGGGAATGCGGAACTGGCGTTGCGTAGCGTCGGCTACGATATGCGGGAAATGCAGCCCGATGTCACCTATGCCAGACGTCTGGATTCGGGCGCGGGCGTCGCCGTGCGTTCCGGAAAGACCGATTCCGGCGATGTCCGGCCGGCCGCCGCGGCCTATAGCGAAGGCGGCAAGGGCGCTCGCGCCGCCGATATGCCCGGCGGGTACGGGAAAACATCCGAGGGTCGGGCGGCGGTCGTTCCTTCCAGCCGTTCTTTGGCGCAATCTTTCTACACCATGGTCGATAAAGGGTTGGGGGCTCTGGCCGCGAAGTTCGAATCAGGTTCTGAGGGCATTTCCGCTATCGGTTTCGACCGTGTGGGAGGCACCTCGTACGGCAAGTATCAGATCGCTTCCCGTGTGGGCACCATGGCGGCTTTTATCGAATACCTGGGAGAAAAGGCTCCGGACATCGCAAAACGGCTTCAGGCGGCCGGCCCGGCGAATACCGGCGGCCGTTCCGGCAAAATGCCCGCCGAGTGGAAAAACATTGCCGGCGAAGAACCCGCCCGTTTCGAAAAGCTGCAGGAAGACTTCATCCTCGCCAGTCATTTCGAGCCGGCCATGCGCAGCATCAGCGAGAGCACGGGAATCGGCTTCGCCCACATGCCTGAGGCGCTGCAAGAGGTGCTTTTCAGTACCGCCGTACAGCACGGACCCTTGGGAGCGGTGCGTATTTTCAATCAGGCCATGAACAGCGTGGGCGTCAATAAACTGCGGAGCGGCAACGGCGTGGGCACTATAGTCTCGGAATCGTTCAAACGGGCGGGCAGGCAGCTTATCAAGCAGATCTACGCGCTGCGCGCCGGGCAGTTCAGTCTTTCCAGTTCGGAAGTGCAGACGGCGGTGAAAAAACGCCTGAGCCAGGAAATGAAAGAAGCGCTGGGGATGATGGTGTGATGCCGGGTTTATCTGCCTTTTACGAGTTCCCGCATGTCGGAGGCCCGCCAGCCGCCGCCCAGCGCTTTTATGAGATTTACCGCCGCGATCAGACTTTGCCCGCGCGTCCTGATGGCGTTGCTTTCGTTGGTTAACGCGGCTGTCTGGGTGCTTACCACCTGCAGGTAGGTGATCATCCCTCCCCGGTACTGGGAAAGGGACAGGCGCAGGGCAGTTTGCGAAGACAAGACCGCCCGCTCCTGAGCTTCTCTTTCCTTTTCGAGCAGCCGTAAGGCGGAAAGATTGTCTTCAACCTCCTTGAAAGCCTGCAGGCAGGTCCGGCGGTAGTTCGCCACCTGGGATTCATACGCGGCCCAAGCGACATCAGATTCGGCCAGATGTCTGCCGCCCTGAAACAGGGAAAGGGCGGCGCTTGGTCCCACTGACCATGCAAAGAGAGGCGCGGCATGCCAGGCGGTGCCTTGCGCGGTTCTTTCCGCGTTGAGGGACAGCGTCGGGAACCAGGCTGCCCTGGCTTGCCCGATTTGTTCGTTGGCCGCTGCCATCTGGCGTTCCGCCGAGGCGATATCCGGTCGACGTTCCAGAAGCGCAGAGGGCAGACCTGTGGGGATGCGCGGCAGGTGCGCGTCCAGAGCGGCGCCCGGCAGGGAAAAGGAAGAAGGCATTTGTCCTGTGAGTATGGCGATTCCGTGCTCAAGTTCGCTGCGCTGTCTCTCTATGCCGGTAAGCTGGGCCTCGGCTGAAGCCAGTTGCGCCTCGGCCTGGGCCACGTCCGTCAGTGTGACCATGCCCCCCCGGTATTGGCTGCGCGTTAATTGTACGGATTTGGCGTAGGCGGCAATGGACGAGTCGTACAGCTTGCACTGCGCGTCCAGACTTCGCAGTTGGAAATAGCTTTGAGCCAGATTCGCTTGCACGGACAGACGCATGGCCGCGTAATCGGCGGCCGAGGCCTCGGCCTGGGCTTTTGTCATTTCAAAAAAGGGCAGCGCGTTCCAGAAACTGATTTCCCACTGGGTATGCAGTCCCACGGAATACCTCGTCTGCGGGACCGTTCCTTCGACGCCGGATCTCGCGCTTGAAGCCGGCAGGGAGACGCCGGGAAAAAAGGCTGATTGCGCCACGGAAATCTGCGCTATCGCCCTGCGCAGATTGGCTGCCGCCACGGCGATATCCTGGTTGGCGTTGCCGGCTTTGGCCATGAGCGCGTTGAGCGCCGGATCGCCGAACATCTCCCACCATGGTCCGCGTTCGAGAGACTCTCCGGGCGTGGCCGTTTTCCAACCTTTTTCCTCCTTGTATTGCAGGGGAGGCATATCCGCTATCGGCGCGGGCGCATACCGGGGGCTCAAGTTGAGGCATCCGCTGAGCAGCAGGGCAGGTATCAGGCATGCTGCCGAATAATACGATTTCATGGCGTTGACCTTGTGCTGAAGATGCGGGGCACGCTTGATGGTATACCGCTGTTGCCGGAAAAAGCAAACACGGAAAGGGGAATCCATGAAGGATACGGAAAGCGCTTCGTGTGACGCGCGGCCTGAAGGCAGCGACGAAACGGCGCGAAAACAGGGAAGTCCGGGGGACGGGTGCGCCCCCGTACGGAATTTGTCCGGGCGATCTCCCTTGATGCGCGTGACGGATTTTTTATTTGAGGCGGGCATGCTGCGAAAAACTCCGCGCAGCGGCTATCAGTTTTTGGGCAGCGGAAAAGAGAGCGTGGCCGAGCATTCCTTTCGGGCCGCGTTTATAGGCTATGTGTTGGCCCATATGGCCGGCGTCGATCCGGAACATACGGCCATGCTCTGCCTGATTCATGATTTCCACGAAGCCAGGACGGGCGATTTCAATTATGTCAATAGCATGTATAACGTCAGCCGTCAGCGTCCGGCCATGGAGCACGCGCTTCAGGGCACGGGCCTTGCCGACGCCCTGCTGCCTCTCTGGGACGAGCAGGATGCCGGACACACGCGCGAGGCGCAACTGGCCGGGGACGCCGATCAATTGGATCTTCTGCTGAATCTGGTGGAAGAGCGCAACCTGGGCAATCCTTACGCGGCCAGGTGGCTGGAGGCGGCCACGATGCGCGTCGTTACGGAGCAGGGAAAAGAACTGGCCCGGCAGATCCTTGAAGCGGATCATACCGACTGGTGGTTCAAAGGCCCGGATGCGGACTGGTGGGTGCATAAGAACAAAAAATAGGGGAGGAAGCGTGGCTTACCCGTCCGTTGCGGCGATGGGGAACCTCCAGTCGCCGCCGAAGCCGCGTTTGGAGAGGTGCAGGATGGGCGGGGCTTGGCGGCGCTTGAATTCCGCCCGCCGCATGAGGTCTTTGACCCGGGTCACCATATCGGGGGCATACCCTGTCGCGGCAAGCTCGGCGGCGCCGCATCCGTTTTCAATAATGTCATGAAGCAGGGGCTCCAGTTGTTCATAAGGCGGCAGCGCGCTTGAGACGTGCTCCGAGCGCAGTCCGGCCGAGGGGGGCTTGTTCAGAACGGCTTCAGGTATGCTTTTGGGTTTGACGCCGTTGTACCAGCGGCACAGACTGTATACCTGCCGTTTGTACAGGTCTCCGATGGGGCTGAGCCCGCCCGTCATATCGCCGTACAGGGTGCCGTAGCCCACCGCCGCCTCCGACTTGTTGCCCGTATTCAACAACAAGGCATTGAAGCGGTTGGCCCATGTCATGAGCAGGCTTCCCCGGATGCGGGTCAGGATGTTTTCTTCGGCGGGGCCGGTCAGGCCGCCGGTAAAAGACGAGGAGAACACCTCATGAAAAGATTGCAGCAGGGAACTGATCGGCAGCATCTGGACGCGCATGCCCAGGGAAGCGGCCAGGGTCAGGCTGGCGTCTATACTGCCCGCGGGGGAATACGGCGAAGGCATGATCAGCCCGGTCACCTTGTCCGGGCCGAGCGCTTCGACGGCGACAGCGGCCACGAGAGCGGAATCCACTCCGCTTGACAGGCCGAGTACGATGGAACTGAAATGACATTTGCGGACGAAATCGCGTGTGCCGAGGACAAGGGCCTGCCAGAGTTCTTCTTCCGCCGACAAATCCGCCGCTATGCTGCCTCCTTTTTTACTGGCGATATCCGTCATGAGCGTAGCCTCTTCAAAGGCGGGAGCCCTGGCCAGCAGCCTGCCGCCGCCGTCCAGGACGAGGCTGCCCCCGTAATACACCAGAGAGTCGTTGCCGCCTACCATGTTGACCGCCAGCACCGGCAGACGGTACTGCACGGCCAGCCATCTGAGCATGTTGTGATGCAGGGCGGCCAGCCCCTGTTCAAAGGGAAGGGCCGTCAGGTTGATGAGGCCGTCGGCGCCGCCGGAGGCAATGAATTCGGCCACGGGATCAGTGGTGAACAGATAGCGGGATTGCCAGAAGGTACGGTCGTTCCAGACATCTTCGCCCACGGTGACGACAAGCCTCCAGCCCTTGTGGTGCAGCACCCCGCACGCTACTCCCGGCTCGAAGTAGCGCGTGTCCTCATGAATGCCGAAAGAAGGAAGCAATACCTTGCGGCCGATAACGCTCACCTTTCCTTCCTTCAGCAGCACGGCGCAATTCTGGGTTTTTTTTCCCTGCGGAATGGGGTTGGCCACGGGAGCGCCGAGGAGGAGGGGTGGGAAGGAATTCTCCCGCCCAAGGCTCTCGGCCGTGGCGTGCAGGACGGTGCGGCAATCCTCCACAAAACCGGACTGCAGCAGCATATCGCCCGCATTGTGGCCGCACAGGGCCAGTTCAGGCGCCACGCATAATTCAGCCCCCTGTTCCGCGGCCCTTGCCACGGCCAAGGCAAGGGCCGCGGCGTTCGTCCGCAGATCACCCGTGACGGGGTTGCTCTGGATGAGCGCGATTTTCATCAGAGGATGTCTTGCATGGTGTAGAGTCTGCCGGGAGATCGACCGTACAGCCAACGCGCGGCGCGCAGCGCGCCGTTTGCGAAATTTTCCCGGGAGTGGGCATGATGCGTTATTTCAATACGTTCACCGTGCCCCAGAAAATATACGGTATGCACGCCCGCCACATCTCCGCCGCGCAGGGTCTGTATGCCGATTTCCTTTACCGGGCGTTCTCCCGTTATACCTTCCCGGTGATAGCAGGCGCTTTCCGCCAGCGTCCAGTTTTTCGCCGCGGCCAGACATTCCGCCAGACGTAAGGCCGTGCCGCTGGGAGCGTCTTTTTTTTGGCCGTGATGTATTTCCGCCACTTCAAGATCGTACTCCCCGCCAAGCAGGCGGGTCAGTTCCGGCAGCGTTTTGAGCAACGCGTTAATGCCGACGCTCATGTTCGGAGACCAGAGCAAGGGCGTTGTTTTCGCAATTTCGCTCAGTTCGTTTTTTTCCGCATCGGAAAAGCCCGTGGTGCCCACGACAAGCGCGGCGCCGATCCGGGCGGCCGCGCGCGCCGTGGACAGGGAAGCTGACGGAGCGGTAAAATCAATGACAAGCGCTCGAGCGTCTTCCTGCAAAAATATATTCACGTCTGTTTCCGCACGGCAGCCGCAGGAGGCGATGGCGGCTTTTTTTTCCTCCCGCTCGACAATGCCCGTCAGCGTGAAGTCGGCATCTTGCCGGATCAGCCGGATCAGGGTTTGCCCCATTCTGCCTGCTGCGCCCATGACTATTACCGGAATGCTCATAGAATTTCCTCTTTCGGCTACAAATGACGTTGAGCGATACGGAGAAGACCTTTTTCGCGTACGGAAGCGGTGTGGAGGATTCCCGGGCGAGTATATCCTATAGCGTTTCGGGGCACCAGAGCCTTTTCAAAGTGAAAATGCCCTAATATTCCGGCATGGAGGGATCCACCTCTCTGGCCCAGGCGTTCATGCCGCCTTCCAGGTTCAGAAGCGGGCCGGGGTAGCCGTTTTCCAGGAGGCCGTAAATGGCGTTTGCGCTGTTTTCCCCTTTTTTGCAGACGATCACCACATCGCGTCCCGTATCCAGTTCGTGCGCGCGCTTGAAGATCTGGGCCACAGGAATGGAGAGGGCGCCCGGCAGCATCCCCAGTTCCAGTTCATGCGGCAGGCGCACGTCAATTATTTGCGGCGCATCTTTCCGCGTAAGGCGTTTATGGAGTTCCCGGGCGCTGATGCCGCGCACCGCATGCGCGTCCTCGTCTTTGACAAGCCCGCAAAAATCTTCATAGTCAATAAGTTCGACGATTTCGGGATATTCGCCGCAGAGAGGGCAGCGCGGGTTTTTTTGCAAGCGGAATTCATGAAAACGCATGTTCCAGGCGTCAAAGGACAGCAGGCGATCGACAAGAGGCCGGCCGCCGTCCAGAAGCAGTTTGATGGCTTCATTGGCCTGGATGCTGCCTATGATGCCCGGAAGCACCCCCAGCACGCCGCCTTCGCCGCAGGAGGGAATCGTGCCCGGGGCGGGCGGCTCGGGAAACAGACAACGCAGGCAGCCGCCCCTGCGGGCGTCAAAGACGCTGACCTGGCCTTCAAAACGGAAGATGGAACCGTAGACGTCGGGCTTGCCGAGAAGCGCGCAGGCGTCGTTGATTAAGTAGCGGGTGGGAAAGTTGTCGGCGCCGTCCACGATGACGTCGAAGTTCTGAAAAATGTCCAGGGCATTGCCGCTGCCGAGCCTGGTGTTGAATTCCAGTACCCGGATATGGGGATTGAGGCCGTGCATGCGTTCGCGGGCGGAGGCGGTTTTATGCCTGCCCAGAGATTCCGTGCCGTGGATGATCTGCCGCTGCAGATTGCTCGACTCCACAAGGTCGTCGTCCAGCAGCCCGATGGTTCCCACTCCGGCGGCGGCCAGATACAACGCCAGGGGCGAGCCCAGTCCGCCGGCTCCCACCAGCAGCACCCTGGCCGCCTTGAGTCTTCTTTGCCCCTGCGGACCGACCTGCGGCAGTATCAGGTGCCTGCTGTACAGGCTCATTTCCTCTTTGGAAAGAACCGGCAGATCCCCGCCGTTGCTGCTGTTTGCGGCCATGTCAGACTCCTTCGATAAAAGATTCGGGCACAAAGCGGGAACGATCGTCGGCGAGCACCCGGGAGAGCATTTCCCCGGCATTTCCCTTGACGATGGAAACAATGACGTAGGAATAAAAGGGCCAGGCATGTTCCAGATCATAGGCTGACGGCAGGGCAGGATGATCCGGATGGGAATGGTAATAGCCGAGAACCTCCAGGCCGCGCTTCAGGCCTTTTTGAATAGTAAGTCTACCGAAAAAGTAGTAATTTAGATTCTCGTTTTTGGCAAGATCCCCGAAAACAAAAGGCCCTTTACAAAGACCGCCGTGTGAGCTACAGGAGTAGCGCTACGATCATAAGCAAGGAGTGCCCGAATATGGCTCACAAAAAAATTGAACGTCACAAAGAACTGCGGCGTAAACGCCACCGCAGAGAACAGCGTCTGAAGCAGCGCATCCGCGAAGCCAGGACGGCCAAGGCATAGGCTGATTCTCTCCCGGAAGTGACCTGACGATATTTCCTCAGAAGTCATTCCATAATTCACTATGAAATGAAATCACCTGCAGGACGTGTTAACACTATAGAATTTTTGTTCTCCGGCAAGGAAGATGAGTCTGCCATGAGGGAATATACTTTTACGGTATTTGACCGGGATGGCGGACACAATCTGACGCGGCCGGAGGGCAAAAAGGCATAGCGTTAACATGCCTTGGCCCTGGCGTAAAATGTGCTGGCGAGACGGCTTGCGCAAATCATTTCAAAAGCGTATGGTAATCGCGCTCCCGACGCCGCACCTGAACGCGGCGCGAGTTGCGCGGAGCAAGTTCAAGGAGAGAGGTATGCCTATTTACGAGTATCGCTGTAGGGAATGTCATCAGGTTTTTGAAGAATGGAGCAAACAGGTCAACGACGGCAGCTTGTCGCGCAACTGTCCTATTTGCAAGGGGCAAGCGAACCGTCTCATTTCCAACACGACTTTTGCCCTGAAGGGCGGCGGTTGGTACGTTACGGAATACGGCACGCATAAAAAGCAGGCCGCTGACGGCGGAGCGGAGCCGTCCGCCGGCAATGCCGCGACGGCGCCTGTGACGCCCGTGGAAGGAGGGGGCAAGCAAAGTTCCCCTTCTGCGGAGGCCAGAAGCTGACTCTTTTTTCACGCCTTTCGCCAAGGCGAGCGCGATGTGGTGATTTATGATAGAGCGCTATACTCGCCCGGAGATGGGCGCGATTTGGACCCTGCGTCGCCGTTTCGAAACATGGCTTGCGGTGGAAATCGCCGTCTGTGAGGCATGGAGCCGCCTTGGCGTCATCAGCGGTGCCGACATGGCGCGTATCCGCGAAAAAGCGGAGGTTGACCCGGATCGCATTCTGGCCATTGAAGAAGAAACCCGCCACGATGTCATCGCCTTTCTTACGGCGTTGGAGGAGAAGGTCGGCCCTGAAGCCCGTTTTATCCATCTCGGCTGCACGTCCTCCGACATTGTGGATACGGCGGGCGCCATGTTATTGGTGCAGGCCGGCAGAGTGATTCTGGGAGGTTTCGACACGCTCCTCCTGACCCTGAAAGAACTCGCCCTCCTCCACAAAGGCTGCCTATGCATGGGCAGGACGCACGGCATTCATGCCGAACCCACCAGTTTCGGTTTAAAGATGGCGGGATTCTATGCGGAATTCATGCGTCACCGAGAACGTTTTTTTCAGGCGGTGGAAGGCGTGCGCGTGGGTAAAATTTCCGGAGCCGTGGGAACGTACACCATGCTGACGCCGGAAGTGGAGCGTATCGCTTGCGAGCTTCTCGGGCTTGAGGTGGATCCGGTTTCCACGCAGATTGTCCAGCGGGACCGTCATGCCCATTATTTCACCGCGCTGGCTCTGGCGGCCGGCGGGGTGGAGCGGCTGTGCGTGGAGCTTCGGCATTTGCAGCGCACCGAGGTGCTGGAAGTTGAAGAAGGCTTCGCCAAAGGGCAGAAAGGTTCTTCCGCCATGCCTCACAAAAAAAATCCCGTTTCCGCGGAAAATATGACCGGCCTTGCCCGCCTCATCCGCAGCAACTCCCTGGCCGCCATGGAAAATATGGCCCTCTGGCACGAACGGGATATCAGTCACTCGTCTGTTGAGCGCATCATCATGCCCGATTCCACCATCCTTATGGATTATATGCTGCACCGGCTGACCGCGCTGCTTGGCGGGTTGCGGGTCATTCCCGAGAATATGCGGCGCAATCTCATGGCTTCGTACGGTCTGTTTTTTTCCCAGCGGGTGCTTCTGGCCCTGGTGGAAGAGGCGCATCTTCCCCGGCAACAGGCTTACGAACATGTGCAGCGTCTGGCCATGCGGAGTTGGGAGAGCCGCAGTTCCTTTCCGGATATCGTGCGCGGCGATGCTTTCATGAGCGGGCATCTGAGCGCGTCCGTCCTGGACAGGCTGTTTGATTGCGACAGTTATCTTCAGTATGAAGACAGCATTTTTAGGCGGGTGTTCTCCTGATGTCCCCTTCAGAAATATGCGGGACCGATGTCCACGCCCTTAAGGTCAGGCTGGCCGGCATCCTCTGCGAAAAATCGTATATGGAAGGGGATTTTACCCTCTCTTCCGGCAGGAAAAGCGAGTACTATTTCGATTGCCGCCAAACCTCCCT
This sequence comes from Desulfovibrio sp., assembly GCA_031279825.1. Classification (GTDB taxonomy): domain Bacteria; phylum Desulfobacterota; class Desulfovibrionia; order Desulfovibrionales; family Desulfovibrionaceae; genus Frigididesulfovibrio. Next base: position 45,012 of record JAITHT010000090.1, read on the forward strand.
GCATCCGGAAGGCGCTTGGCTGATCGGCTCCATTTTTGTGTATATGCTGCGCGGAGTGGATGTTCAGGCGGTCGCCGGCATGACCATGGGAGCCGATCCGCTGGTTACGGCCACGTCTATGGTAGCCCGCGGCGAAGGCATGTACCTGCCCGCCCTGATAGTGCGCAAGGAGCCGAAAGGGCACGGCGCCGGCCGCACGGTGGAGGGATTGGCCAATGTTCCCCGGGGATCCGGCGTTGTCATGCTGGAAGATGTTGTCAGCACCGGGGGTTCCGTGCTAAAGGCTTGCAGACAGGTAGAGGCGGCCGGCCTGCGCGTTCTTTCCGTCATGTGTATCCTGAACCGGCGGGAACCGGGCTGCGCCGAGGCTTTTGCCGGAGAAGGCCGTCATTTGCAGGCCATGTATACCCGTGAGGACTTGCTTTCCCTGGCCGGGGGGGCTGGTTCGCCGGCATAGCGCGCCTTGCGTCGCATATTGCGAAAACGCTTGCCTCCGCGATGCCCTGCGGCGGGCATCTCCGTCTTGCGGCGGTAAACGCACCCCTGCGGCGCGATATTCTCCGTTTGTCCATGCGTGTCTCTTTTTTGCCGGAGTCATCACCATGCGGCGGGCGCCTTTCTGGTAAAAAATATGCAAATCTCGAATGCCATGCCCGATTTTTGCTTTTCGCTTGTTCGCGTCTCTCGTTGTGTTTCGTTTTTCCGGCCTGCGGCCGTTCTTTTTTTTTACGTATCGTGCGCGGCGTTCTTTGCCTGTGCTTTTCCCGCGCGGGCGGCGGACAATGAAAAAAGCTCCTGGCGGACGTCCATTGAGGAGCACCATGCCATCCCGGGATACCTGATTGCCGTTGACAAGTCGCGCCAGAGACTGTCTTTGTTCGAGCGGCGCAGTCCCCTGATGCAGACCCGGTTGCTTTCCTGCACCACCGGGCAGGTTGAGGGAGATAAAGAAAAAGAAGGGGATCTCAAGACGCCCGAAGGCATTTATTTTGTGGTGCAGCGTATTGAATCCGGCCTTGAATACCTTAAATACGGCAATGAGGCATATACCCTTAATTACCCCAATCCGGTGGACAGAATTCGAAAAAAGACCGGATACGGCATCTGGATTCACGGCCGGGGGGAACCTCTCGCTCCTTTACAGACGCAAGGGTGCATTTCTCTCAACAATGAGGATCTCGCCTCCATAAGGGATACGCTGTATCCGGGCGCGCCCGTGGCCCTTACGGAATCCTTTTCCTTTCCTCCGGATGAAGGCGGGCGGGATGTCGCCTCGGCCAGTGTTTTAGAGAAGCAGGTGCGGGCCTGGGCCAAGGCATGGAGCCAGCGCTCGCCGCTTATGTTCGATTTTTATGACAAGCAGGCGTACAGCATCGCCCAGGGAGAGGAATTCTCCCGTTTCCGGGCGCACAAGGAAAGTCTGTTCAAACGGCTTCCCTGGATTCGCAACAGCATTCGCGACATCCAGATACTACGGGGGCCGGGTTATTGGGTCACATGGTTCCATCAGGATTACCGGGCGCCCAATTTAAGCACGAGCGGCGTGCGCCGTTTATACTGGGCTCAGGACAGCAAGGGCGATTTTAAAATTTTAGGCATGGAGTGGATGCCCGGCATGAGCGCGGGCACACTTCTCGCCTCCGCCGATCCCGCATTGCCCCCCCTGGAGACCCAGGCGCGCGCCGGGCTGCGGGCGCAGGCATCGCCCTCTTCCACAGGAGAGGGCGGCAGAGACGCCCTTTCGGCCTCCAAGACTGTGGCCGCCCCCGCGGTCGTCGCGGAAGCCGGTTCCCGGGAAAATCCGGTTGCGGACGGTACCCGGCCGGAAAGCGACGCCGCCGCGCTCACCTCCGCCAAATCGGCGCTTCTGACGCGCTTTGTCGACAGCGCGCCCGCTTCCGCGGAGACTCTTTCCTCGACGCGCGAGAAGAGCGGCGAAAGCGGCGCGGCTGCGGAGGCGGAAAGCGCATCCGCCGATCGTGGCGGCGACGATGCCGCCGCCAAGGGTGACGATCCCGGCAAGGGTGTTGCCGGGGCTTCTTCCGAGGATATCGCGGGTCTTGTTTCCGGTCGGATAGAAGCGTGGCGCGCGGCTTGGGAAAGCGGGGATATGGATGCCTATCTCGCCTTTTACGCTCCCGGGGCCCGGCAGGGTTCTCGCGCAGGGATTGCCGCGATTCGCGCGCACAAGCGCGCTTTGTGGAATACAGTCGTCCCCGTGAGCGTCACTCTGGATGATATGCGCATTGCGCTGCTCGACTCCGGCGTTGAGGCGGTCATGCGTCAGGACTACAGAGACAGCGGAAGAGGCGGGGATACGGGCGTCAAGACGCTGGTTTTTGAAAATAGCAACGGCCTTTGGCTGATTACGCAAGAAAAATGGAGTCCTTTGTCTCATGAAGCCCGTCGTTAAAAAGCAGCCTTACAGCATATTGTTCATGCGGGATGATACACCCGTGCGGAGTCTGTCCGTCAGGGGAGGTTGCATTACCGCTTTTTTTGTTTTTTTACTTTTGTTGATTGCGGGCGGCGCATTAGGCGTCTGGGGGGGCATACGTTACTGGAAAAAATATAATGTCCTGTCCGATCTTCATAAACAGCAGGAACGCGAACTGTTGGAAGCCAAGCTGCAACTGGAGCGCTACGTCAATTATGAAATCCTGTTGGAGGCCTCCAACAACGCCGCTCCGGTCGCTAAAAACGAAGAAATCGGAACAGCCGCTCCCCTTGTCCGACCGCATAACGCCACGCAGGAATCTTCCTCTTTTGCCGCGCGCAACGGTACCCGCCCGTCCGCGGGCCTCCATGCGAAAAACGGCGGCAATGCCACGATGCCTCTATACAACGCGAGTCTGCCCGTCACACCGGAGGCGTCCGTTGACGCCTCTTCCCTGCCGCTTGTTTCGAGCGAAACAAGCCCGTTGCGGATTAACGGCTTTGTCGGGCGCGTCGTCAGTTCGCAACGTCTGCGTGTGCGCTATGAGCTTTCTGCCATTCCTGCCGAGGAGCAAAGGGCTGTTTCCGGCACGGCAAGCTATGTCGCCGTGTTGCATGACGGCACGGAAGCGGAGCTTGCCGTGCAGGATGTCGGAGACTCCCGTTTTGCCCTATTGCGCATGAAGCCCATGGAGGGCAGCCTGCGTATCCCCCCTCAGACTGCCGTCAATGATATCAACAAGATACAGGTTATTCTCAAAATTGACGGGGGAAAGGCGTTTAAAGAAAATTTTCCGCTTACACGTTGACGGGAAATCTGTGGCGTTCAGGGCATTTTTGTGCCTGCCCGGAGTATAGGGCATTTTCATTGTGAAAATGCCCTGAGACCGGCAGCGTAAGCGCTGACTTACGTGCACGAGGAGCGGGCGAAACGTGTTTTCGCCGAGGGCGACGAGTGCGACGTTTCAAAGTTAATCTGCTCCAGGTGCCGCACCATGATCGATCACGATACAGACACAGCCGCCTCTTCCTCCTCCGATGCTCCGGCAAAGGATTTCATCCGCGCCATGGTTGAACGCGACCTGAGCGCGGGGCGTCTCGGACGCACAGTGCATACCCGTTTTCCTCCGGAACCGAACGGCTATCTTCACCTCGGCCACGCCAAATCCATCTGTCTTAATTTCGGCCTTGCCCGGGAATATAACGGGCTTTGCAATCTGCGTTTTGACGATACCAATCCGCTTAAAGAAAGCCGGGAGTACGTTGACGCCATCCGCGAGGACGTGCGTTGGCTCGGTTTTGACTGGGAGGATCGCGAATATTACGCTTCCGACTATTTTGAACAACTTTACGAGTTTGCCGAAAAACTTATCCGCATGGGCAAGGCCTATGTCGATAGTCTTACGGCGGACGAGATTCGCGAATTCCGGGGGACGCTTACCAGACCCGGTAGAAACAGCCCTTACCGGGAGCGCGGCGTTGAGGAAAATCTCGATCTGTTTCGTCGTATGCGCGCGGGGGAATTTGCCGACGGCGCCCATGTGCTGCGGGCCAGGATCAATATGGCCTCTCCAAATCTCATCATGCGCGATCCCGCTCTCTACCGCATTCGTAAGGCGCGCCACCACCGTACCGACGAGCGCTGGTGCATTTATCCCATGTATGATTATACCCATTGTATTTCCGATTCCCTCGAGGGCGTCACCCATTCCCTGTGTACCCTGGAATTCGTTAACAACCGGGAACTATACGACTGGATACTCGAAACATTGGGCATCTACCACCCGGAACAGACGGAATTCGCCCGTTTGAGCATTACCTGTACGGTTCTTTCCAAACGCAAGCTCATTCAGCTTGTGGAAGAAAAGCGGGTTGCCGGCTGGGACGATCCGCGCATGCCCACGCTTTCGGGGTTGCGCCGCCGGGGAGTGCCGCCGGAGGCTTTGCGCGATTTTTGCAGTCGTATCGGCGTGGCCCGGGCCGATAATACCGTGGAATACGGCCTGCTGGAATTTTGCGTTCGCGAACGCCTCAACGCCACCGCGCCCAGAGCCATGGCCGTTCTTAATCCTCTTAAGGTAATCGTCGAGAATTATCCGGAAGATCAGGTGGAATGGTTTGCCTTGCCGCTGATGCCGGATTGTCCGGAAAAAGGAGTCCGCCGGATCCCATTTTCCCGCGAAATCTGGATTGAACGGGAGGATTTTCGCGAGGATGCGCCCAAAAAATTCTTCCGCCTTGCCCCCGGCAGGGAGGTTCGCCTGCGCTGCGCCTACTATATTACGTGCAAAGAGGTGCTCAAGGACGCGTCCGGTAATATCACGGGCCTGATATGCACCTACGATCCGCAGAGCCGGGGCGGCGGCACTCCGGATAACCGGAAGATCAAGGGCACGTTGCACTGGGTGGCCGCTTCCCATTGCCGGAGCATGGAGGTCAGGCTGTACGAACACCTGTTCTGCCGGGAAGATCCGGAAAATGTCGAGCCGGATACCAGTTTTCTCGACCTCCTCAACCCGGACTCGCTCAGGATTGTCGAAGGGCTTGCCGATCCGAGCGTGATTGGCCTTGCGCCCGGCCAATGCCTGCAATTCGAACGGCTTGGTTACTTTACCGTTGATGCGGACTCCACTCCCGAGCATCCCGTGTTTAATCGTACGGTAAGCTTGAAGGATACCTGGACCAAGCTCGAAAAAAGAAACGAAGAATAGGCTTTCCGAAAAAAACAGCGCGTCGCCTTGTCCCGCGCGTTCGCCTGCACCCTATCGCCGCCGGGGGCGGCATTATCCAAATGAGGTGGCGAAGCCCTTCAGGACTTCGCGTCTCGCGTTTGGGAGGGTTTTTTACCCCTCCCGAGCTTTCCGCTCAGACTGTGGGGCTAGCGCCCCCATGCCCCCGGTCCGCGCCGGGCAAAAGCCCGGCTGCGTCCTTCCCGGAAAGAAACCGGAGTCCTTCAGGGCTTAAGTCGGGGCTATATGGCCTTGCGGCCGGGGTTTCAAACCACAAAGGAAGTTCTGATGAGAACAGTCATTCCTCAGGGATTTCGTCTGGCGGTGAGCACGGCCGGCTTTAAAAGAAGCGATCGGCCGGATTTGGCTCTGGCCGTGAGCGATGCGCCCGCGGCCGCGGCCGGGGTGTTCACCTCCAACCTGTTCAGGGCCGCGCCCGTGCAGGTGGGGCAGGAGATGCTCAGGGAGAGCAAAAGCGCCAGGGCGGTCGTCATCAATACCGGTCAGGCCAACGCCTGCACGGGTCAACAGGGTCTTGCCGACTGCCGCCGCGCCCGGGAGCTTACGGCCGCGGCCGTGGGCCTGCGCCCCGAAGATATTTTGCCCGCTTCCACAGGCGTTATAGGCGTGCGTCTGAATATGGAGGCATGGGGGCGCGGCATGTCCGGCCTTGATGACGCGCTCGGTAAAGCCGGCCTTGAAGAATTCGCCGCCGCCATTATGACCACGGACGCCTTTCCCAAATATGCCGGCGAGGTTCTCGAGATTCCGGACGGAAAGGTCGTTTTGGCGGGTGTGGCCAAAGGCGCGGGCATGATCTGTCCCAATATGGCTACGATGCTTTCCCTGGTGCTGTGCGACGCCGCGGTTGATCCCGCCGTCTGGCAGGCCATGTTCGCGCGCGTCGCGGATGCCACGTTCAATCGCGCCACTGTGGACGGCGACACCAGCACCAATGATACGCTGTATGGACTGGCCAACGGCGCTTCCGGCATACGTGTGGACAATCCCGCGGATTGCGGGCGTCTGGAGGCCGCGCTTACCCGTATTCTGTCCGATTTGGCGTACAAGCTCGTGCAGGACGGCGAAGGGGCCACCAAGGTCATGCGCATCCGGGTGACGGGCGCGCGTCACGATAAGGATGCCGAGTTGGCGGCGCGCGCGGTGGGACATTCACAGCTTGTGAAAACAGCCATGTACGGCAAGGACGCCAACTGGGGACGCATCGTCTGCGCTCTGGGCCGCTCGGGCGCCGTTTTTGAGCCGGAACGGGCTCGTGTCAGCGTCTGCGGTCTGGAGATTTTCTCCCATGAGCAGCCCGCCTCCCGGGATTATGACGCTTTGCTGCGAGAGCCTTTGCAAAAACGCGATATAGAGCTGGACATATCCCTGGGAGACGGTCCGGGTCGCTATATCCTCCTTGCGTCGGATCTCACCCACGAATACGTCACCATCAACGCCGATTATCGCAGTTAACGCGACGTACGCTCAATATGCGCCCTGTTTTGCCCCCGCCCGCGGCCATGCCGTAAACCGTGCCGCTTCGGCATATATGAAATGCTCCAAGCCTGACCCGCTCTGAACATTACCCCTTGCTTTGCGGACGCTTTGCGCTTATTCTAGCTCCTATGGAACTACTCGATCTTCTCGAACAACGCGTAAGCGTGCTTCTCGCCAGGGTGGAAAGCTTGTCCGCCGAGAACGCTTCCTTACAACGGGGCAGGGCTGAAGAACTCTCCGCCCTGGCAGACGAGAACGCGTCCTTGCGAAATGAACTGGAAAAGGAACAGGCGCGGAATAACGCCGCTCTCAAGCGTGTTGCGGCGCTTGTAGAACGCATTAAAGAGCAAACGGACTGAATAGTAATGCCATGCGCAGCCACACCCTTGAAGTGCTGGGGCTTGAAGTCTCTTTTAAGGCTGAAGCCGACCCCAGACGGATTGAGCGCGCGCGGGCGTTGCTTGAAGAGCGGTGTGCAAGACTGTCGCGGCACGGCAAACCGTTAAGCAAAGAAAAGCTGCTTACCTTTCTTGCCCTCTCTCTCGCCGATGACGTCTTGTTGTTGCAGGATGAAAGGGGCGAATACACAAAGCGTATGCAAAAACTTTTAGCCAATATGGAAACATTGACGGAATAACCGTTATCAGGAGAAAGGCAGCTTACCCTGGAGCGCACGTGGCGGCTGTCGTCGCTGGCCTCACAAGTATCAAGTCAAGGGATATGTCCGCAATTCGGTGTGCAAGCCCGGCATGACCGGGAAGCCTTAAGGTTGTCCAATATCCCACCGTAGGAGATAGAGGTCCTGCGGGAGGATAGCCGCACGGCCCGTCCGGGGTACTTTCTCTTTTTTCATACGCTCCCAGAATGATAGTCATTTCCGGGGACCATCGCTCTCTGCTTTTCCCTGCGATGCCTTGCGTTGTCCGGGAAAAAGCGGGCATTTTTATTGTGTCTTGCGGCGCAACGCGTTGATCGCGTACCGCGTTTTACGGGTTCGAACGCCGAAAGGCCGGCGGGCGGTCCACATCGCGACAGAGCGTTTCTTCACAGGCGCGTCGGCACACCTGGTTGTCCTTTTTGAGGTTATCATGCAACCCATGCTTGTCATATATATTCTTTGCGCCGTTTCGGCAGGGGGCATTCTCGGTTACGGCATTCCGCGCCTTATCGACAAAAAACGCATGGAATCCGCCAACGAGCTGGCTAAACGCATTATCGAGGAAGCGCGCAAGGAGGCTCAGGCCCAAAAGAAGGAAATCATCCTGCAAGGTAAAGACGAAATCCTTGAAGCCCGGCGCGGTATGGAGCAGGAACACAGGGAGCAGGAACGAGAAATACGGAACAAAGAAAAAAAGATTCAGGAACAGGGGGAAAAACTTGAGGTAAAGCTTGAAAACGCCGGGAAAAAAGAACAGGAATGCCTCCTGATGGAAAAGAAGTTCACCCTTAAGGAAAAAGAACTTCACGAGATGCAGGAAACGCTCAGGCATCGACTGCAGGAACAGGACATCCGCATTCAGGAAATAGCCGGACTTACTCCGGAAGAAGCCAAAGCCAGGCTTTTCGCCGATGTTGAAGCCCGTACCCGCCATGAAGTCGCCCGCATGATGCGCCTTATTGAAACCGAGGCCAAAGAGAGCGCCGACAGAAAGGCCAAAGAAATTCTTTCCACGGCTATCCAGCGTTACGCCGGCGACTATGTTGCCGAGCAGACCGTCACCACGGTCACCTTGCCGAGCGAAGACATGAAAGGCCGGATCATCGGCAGGGAAGGTCGCAATATCCGCGCCCTGGAAACTGCCACCGGCGTTGATTTGATTATCGACGACACGCCGGAGGCCATTATTCTCTCGTCCTACAGCCCCCTGCGCCGCCAGGTAGCCAAAATGTCTCTCGAACGTCTTATCCAGGACGGGCGCATTCACCCAGCCCGCATTGAAGACATTGTCGGCAAGGTGGAGCAGGAACTTGAAGTGCATATCCGCGAGGTGGGCGAACAGGCGACCTTTGACGCCGGCGTGCACGGCATCCATCCCGATATTGTCCGTACGCTCGGGCAACTCAAGTTCCGCACCAGTTTTTCCCAGAACGTTCTGCAGCATTCCCTTGAAGTCGCCTCTTTATGCGGGATCATGGCCGCGGAACTGAACCTTGACATTAAAAAAGCCAAACGCGCCGGATTGCTGCACGATCTGGGTAAGGCCCTTGATCACGAAATAGAAGGATCGCACGCCACCATCGGTGCCGATATGGCCAAGCGCTACGGCGAAAGCAAAGATATTATCCATGCCATTGCCGCCCATCACGAAGATATCCCTCCGAAATCCGCCATCGCCGTGCTCGTTCAGGCGGCGGACAGCCTTTCGGGGGCGCGGCCGGGAGCGCGCAAGGAACTTTTGAAAAATTACGTCAAGCGCCTGGAGGATCTGGAGAACATCGCCACCTCCTTTGACGGCATTGCCAAAGCCTATGCCATCCAGGCTGGACGCGAAGTGCGCGTCATGGTCAACTCCGATGACGTCAACGATGACGCCGCGTACCTGCTCTGCAAAGACATAGCGGAAAAAATCGAACGCAATCTCACCTATCCCGGGCAGATCCGCGTAACCGTCATTCGTGAACGGCGCGCCGTCGGTTTTGCCAAGTAGCGGAGCCTTGCGCCATGCCGCCCTTGCAATGCCCGCAGAAACGAGTGTCGCCTTTTCGTGCGCCCGGCAGGGAAAGGTCCCGTAGCCGAGGTTCATGACTCGTCGCGCAAGCCGAAAAATCCCATGCCCACATTTTCGTTCAGCAAACTTGTTCCCGGCGGCAACCCCACCCTGATTCTCCTTGAGCCGGAAGTCGCCCCCGAAGGTCTGCCCGCCCTTTCCTCAAGGCTCATGGATCCCATGCACATCCAGGCCGAGCAGGTAGGCGCGTTGTACGGCCCCGCGCAAGCTCCGCCGTCATTGTCCGGTACGCGGCCGCATCTGCCGCATCTGCAGATGATGGGCGGCGAATTCTGCGTCAACGCCACCCGTTGCGCCGCCCTGCTTCTGGCCGGACAGGGACGGCTCCGTCGCGCGTCCGCCTCGGGAGGCGCTTGCGACGTCCTGACAGGCGCGCTCACCGTTTCCGGCATGGATCGGCCGGTACCCGTGCTGACCGCGCCGACTCAGACGGATATTGAAACGGCGCTTGCCTCAGTATCCGTCTGGACTGAAGCGAACGACGCGGGCCGTTTTCCCTCAAGGCCCGACAGTACCCGGGCGGCGCAGGTTTCGTCCGCCTGTTGCGCCGCCCGTATCGCCTGCGCCGCGCCGGAAGTCCGCTGCATTGCCCTGCGGCAGGGCGTCACCCTGGTCGCCATGCCCGGCATACGGCATCTGCTCGTGGACACCGCCTTGCATCCGCTGCCGGATCTGCGTTCTTCGTCGTGGAAGGAGGCCGGCGCGCTCTGGCGCGCCTCCTGCGGCATTACGGACGCCCCCGCGTCGGGAGTGGTCTGGTACGAACGCCGGGGTAAGGGTTACGGCATCTGGCCGGCCGTGCATGTGGCCGCCACAGGCTCGGAATGTCTGGAAAGCGCCTGCGGTTCCGCCTCTCTGGCGATGGCCCTTATGCACCATCTTACTGGCCGCGAAGGGTGGGGGCATCGAAAAAAGTCCCTGTCCGTCATTGAGATTATGCAGCCCAGCGGAGAGAGCTTACGGGTGCTTTGCGCACCTTCCCCGTCTTCTCCGGAAGAGGCGTGGATATCCGGCGTGGTGCGTCTGGTGGCCCGGGGAACGGCGTACGTCTCCGGGGAATAACGGAGTCATGGGGCTTTCCTTACGAAATGTGGGGTGTAGCCCGTAAGCGTAACAGATCGTAACCCTCATTTTTGAGTCACCCGCAAGGAGACGACATGCTCCATTCCATTGAGGTTCGCCTTCGCCCCGATCTTGCGGATTACGTGGGGCGGCGGCTTGCCGAACGCGTACGCGTCGCCCTGGGCTTTGCCGTGGAATCCGTCCGCGTGGTCAAGGTATTTATCGTGGAAGGCCTGGAGCAGGAGGAGGCGCGGAAGGCTGTTGACGAAGCGGCCCTGCACGATCCCGTCCTGCAGGAAGCTTCTCTTCTGCCTTTTGCGTCGGATGCCGACTGGATTCTGGAAGTCGGCTTCCGTCCCGGCGTGACGGATAATGAAGGCCGCACGGCCCGCGACACCCTCGCCCTCGTCCTTGGGAAACAACGGGATTTTTCCGTCTATACGGCCGTCCGATACCACATGCGGGCTCGTCTGAGCCGGCAGGATGTCGAGCGTATCGCCTCGGATTTACTGGCAAATGACCTTATTCAACGCAGTGCCGTCAAAGAAGGAGCGGCCTGGCGAAAAAAGCCGGGCTTTCCTCTCCAGGCCGCCAGAGTAACCGGCGCCGCCGACAACGAGGTGAGCGTCATCCCCTTGTCCTCCATGAACGACGAGGAACTCGTCTCGTTCAGCAAAGCCAATACCCTGGCTCTTTCCCTGGAAGAGATGCGCGCCGTTGCGGCCCATTACGCCGACCCAGGAGTACTCGCGGCGAGAGCGTCCGCGGGTTTTCCGGCCGATCCCACGGACGCGGAAATGGAAGTTCTGGCCCAGACATGGTCGGAGCACTGCAAACATAAAATTTTCGCCGCGGCCATTGACTACGAAAATACGGAAACCGGATGCAGGGAGCATATAGACGGCCTGTATTCCAGCTGCATTCAAAACACGACGGAAATATTGCGGCAAAAAATGGGCGATCGGGATTTTTGCCGTTCGGTCTTCACGGACAACGCCGGAGTGGTGGCCTTTACGGACAGCCATGATATCTGCATCAAAGTGGAGACGCACAACAGTCCGTCGGCCCTTGACCCCTACGGCGGCGCGCTCACGGGCATTGTCGGCGTCAACCGGGATCCCATGGGCACCGGTCTCGGCGCCGAACTTGTCTGCAACACGGATGTTTTCTGTTTTGCCTCGCCCTTTTATGACGGGCAGCTTCCCCCTCGTTTGCTGCATCCGCGCAGGATAATGGAAGGAGTACGCGAAGGAGTGGAGCATGGAGGCAATAAATCAGGCGTGCCGACGGTGAACGGGTCCGTTGTTTTTGATGAACGCTATTTGGGTAAACCCCTTGTCTATTGCGGCACTGTAGGCATATTGCCGCGCGTCGCGCGCCGGCGCGCGCCGGATGCGACAGGACGCGGCCGCTCGGACAAAGACTTGCCGGGATATTATAAAAAAGCCAATGTGGGAGATGTGGTGGTCATGGCCGGAGGCCGTATCGGCAAGGACGGCATTCACGGCGCCACCTTTTCCTCCGAGGCGCTGCATGAAGGATCTCCCGCCACAGCCGTGCAGATAGGCGACCCCATCACCCAGCGCAAGTTGTACGACTGTATCATTAAAGCGCGCGATCTCGGGTTATACACGGCCATTACGGACAACGGCGCGGGGGGATTGTCCTCGTCCGTGGGAGAAATGGCCGGAGATACCGGCGGTTGCCGCATCGATCTGGCGAAAGCCCCGCTCAAATACGACGGCCTGCGTCCATGGGAAATACTTTTGTCCGAGGCGCAGGAACGCATGACCCTGGCAGTGCCCGAAGAGCATGTGTCCGCGTTCCTGCAACTGGCGGAAGAGATGGATGTGGAGGCGGCTGCCTTGGGAGAATTTACCGATTCGGGCTATTTCCACGTTACGTACGCGGATGCGCCCGTCGCCTGCCTGCCCATGGATTTCATGCATGACGGAGTGCCCCGGATGCGCCTTGAAGCCCGCTGGGAGCGGCCGTTGCCCCATCTCTCCGAAACGCCTCTTCCCGGGCGGATGCAAAGCGCGCCGGGCAGGCCGGAGGCAGAAGCCGCAAGCTTGGAATCCCGCGTCAACGCCAGAGGCTTTGATCAGGCATCGCTCCTTCTGACCATGCTTGGGCGTTTAAACATTTGCAGCAAGGAATACCTGATCCGCCAGTATGATCACGAAGTCAAAGGCGGAAGCGTGATTAAACCCCTGGTGGGGGCGCTTCGCGACGGCCCGGGCGATGCGGCGGTACTGCGCCCGCTCCTGGACAGCCGGGCAGGCATCGTGCTTTCCCACGGCATCTGCCCCAAATTCAGCGATGCCGACACATATTGGATGGCGGCCAACGCCATAGATGAAGCCGTGCGCAACGCCGTGGCGGTGGGAGCGGATCCTGCGCGTCTGGCGGGAGTGGATAACTTTTGCTGGTGCGATCCGGTACAGTCGGAGAACACCCCGGACGGGCGCTACAAACTGGCCCAACTGGTGCGAGCCTGCAAGGCTCTGCGGCATTTCTGTCTCGGCTACGGCATTCCCTGCGTCTCCGGCAAAGACTCCATGAAAAACGACTACACCGGCGGCGGAGCTAAAATCTCCATTCCTCCCACCCTGCTCTTTTCCGTTCTCGGCGTTATTCCAGACGTGACCCTGGCTGTCAGCAGCGATTTCAAACGGGCGGGAGACGCCGTCTATCTGCTCGGCCTGACGGGCGATGCACTGGCCGGCAGCGAAATAGCTTCGGAACTCGGCCTGACAGGCGGAACGCTTCCCCAGCCCGATGTGCTCAGCGCCGGGAAACGCTACGCCCTTGTTCATAAGGCGATAACGATGCGGCTGCTCAGCGCCTGCCACGATCTGTCCGACGGCGGCCTGGCGGTGGCTCTTGCGGAAATGGCTCTCGGCGGAAGATTGGGCGCGCGCGTCAATCTGGATCGTGTGCCCTGGCGCGGTCCCGGCTTTCATGCGGCGGCACGAGGAGAATCGCGGGCGGCCGCCCTTACCGGCCTTCTGTACGCGGAATCGGCCGGCCGTCTTCTCGTCACGGTACCGCGCGACCATATTCCCGCCTTCCAGGATCTGTTCAAGGACAGCCTGGGTTTTGACGCGGCGCTTATCGGCAACGTATCGGACCTACGATCGCTGATTGTCACCGCCAACGACACTCCCGTACTGGAATTGCCGGTGGATGCCCTGGCCGGGGCCTTCAAAGCCACTCTCGACTGGTAAAACAAGGGGCGCCGGAGGCGTAAGCACATTGCAAAGGCCCTGTCGGACGGCGGCGTAAGCGCTGACTTTCGTGCACGGAAATACATCTCAATACCCACCCCGGCGGACTTTCTGGAACATACGCAAGCCAGACAACTTATGAATTGACCCACAACCAAGTACTCAGGCCGGATTTACTTTATCAAGATCGCTATGGCCGAAACGTTGCCATTGTGTGGCTCCCAGACAACGCAACCCTTCAAGAGCAATTGCTAAAAGCTGGCGCAGCCTGGGTGTATCCGCCAACATCACTGCATCAGGGCTTAGATGCAGGAAAGCCCATGTTTTTGCAAAGGCCATCCCAGGCTGCGCGCACTATGGTTGGCAAGCGATTTGCCTGCCCACGGCGAAGCCTGTTGCAAAAAACCCCGCACAGGCTTGCCACCGTGACCGGCAAAGACCAGGGATAAAAAATCCGTAGCAAATACAATCTGTTGCGGATGGAAAGGTAATCCATAAGAAGGCTGCGTACCGGAAGGGTCGCGCCTTGCCGGCTTTTTGCGCCGGTGCTGCCGCCCTCTTTATGATACACGATGCTTTCGCCAGCCCATCCCAACTGAAAGCCTCTGCGGCGGGCCAGGCAGGAATACGCGACATCCTCATAATACAAAAAATATTCTTCGGGCAGCAGGCCGATTGCTTGTACGGCAGAGCGCCGGATAAAAAGCGAACAGCCCAATATCCAGTCTAATGCAACAGCAGGAGCGGCCTTGGCGTGGGCGGCAAGTTCCGCAAGTGGCATATTTTCGTGAATAAAGCTGGTTTTTCCTGTAAGGGGGCACAGCTTCCCTCCTGCCGCGCACTGCAAACGATACGGCTTGGCAGCGTAAACAACCGTTGAGCCGCAAAGGCCCATGCCCTGCTCCGCATTCATGGCGGCACAAAGCGCGTCCAGAGCAAAGGGGTCAACGGTTGTGTCGTTATTGAGCAACCAAAAAGCCTGGCAGGAAGAAACCAACAGAAGCGACAATGCCTTGTTATTACCCCCTGAAAAGCCAAGATTCTCTTGTTGTGGCAAGAGCGCGAAGCGTGGCACAGAATCAGCGGCAGGGATTGATGCAGCAGAAGCCGCCGCGTCAGCATCCGCTATGGCGGGGTGTGCCGACACGCCGGCGCTGGGGGCGCTTATACACTCTGGAGTCTGCAAGCCCCGCGCGGCGCACAAGTGCGCCCAACCGTCATAAAGCTCGCCCATGGACTCCGCTGTTGAAGCATTGTCCACAACAAAAATATGCGCAGGAAGATGATGTAAGCCGAACAAACTTTCAAGACACTGCAAGGTGTCTTCTGTATTTTTGTAATTGACAAGAATAACCGCGCAATTACTGGCGTTCAAAATATCATTTTCCATGCGTCTCACTGTTTATCATAGGGTTTTGGGCACTGCGCGGATGCCCTGACCCTGCGCTGTTTGCCCTCAAAAACCGGGCTTTGCTGGTGAAGTATCGTTACAGGCGCAACAAGCGGATATCTTGTTCAATAAGGCTATTCCTTGATAAAGGCGTTTCTTACTGTCAAAAGCTGTTTGACCAGGGCATCGCACCACCGAGCCGCCGACGTTCCAGCGCTTCAATGGCAGTCAAGGCCGACCGGGCGTCAACGCCGCCGGCAAGCGTACCGTGCGCATACTGGCCCACGCAATCGCCTTGCGCCCCCAAGGGAAAAGCAACCAGGGGCAGTTTAAGAGCCATCAATTCATGGCACACATAGCTGAATGTTTCCGGGCAGATAGAAGGGAAAAGCCCCACAGTGACCTGATGCGCCGCCAAAAGTTGCGGCAAATCCCCGCTCCGATAGCTGCCGGTAACCAGAATGTTGGGATGCGGTCTATATGGCGTCAGCGTGCCTATGACCACAATCCGGGCAACAAGCCCTTGCGTCTTGTGCAAGATATCAGCCAGTTCATATACGAGCAAAGAGCCTTTATGAAGGCCTATGGAACCAACAATAGCAATAACCGTAGTCGCTGTTTGCGGCAAGGCGTAGGCCGCGGCGCTTTGCGCCGTATGAGGCTTTACCTGACCGCGGGCCTCGATACCCGGATAGATCTTACGCAACAGCGCGAGCATACTCTGATGCGGCACCGTAATGGAATTCGCGCTGTGCAGCACCCTGCCCCACACACTGCGCCACTGAGTTATGTTGTTTGCGGTATACGGAGCGCGAAAAAAGTTTTTTTCAAGGCATCTGTCGCACGCAGCCGCATCCGTTACAACACCGCAAAAGCGAAAGGCTTGATTGAGCATGACCACTGTGGGGCACAGAAAGAAAAAATCGTGTAAAAAAATATCCAGTGGCACATGTTCGGCCTTTTTTCGCACCATCCAGTCCGCTACGGCAAAGGCATGTTCCCATGCGTACAGGCTGTTATGCAAAAGGCGCGAAGGCCGGGACGCATCCAAGGCGCACAAAAGCTCTTCAACAGAATCAAAAGTATGGTTACTCGTGCCGAAAGTGCTTTCCCCACGCAACACATAACGCAGGGTTGTATTGTCAAAGGTCGCCACAAGCACCGTGGTGCGTTGCACAAGGCCCTGGACAAGCTCCGCGCAATAGTGATTGGCCCCGCCACCAACAGAGTGATCAAAAACCACAACACTGCCCTGCCAATCCTGAGGCTCAAAACGCTGAAAGGCGGTTTGTGGTTTCGCCGGGGTAACGGCACGAAACAACGAGCCTTTCAAATCCGGGTGGGTCAAAAGGGTGTAGAGCCGCCACAGGCCAAAGCGGAGTCCATACTTGCGAAAATGGCGCTGCAACGTTGCAAGTGCGGAAAAAATACGTTGCGGCAAGGAGGCTTTCACCATAAAAACGCCACGCGCGCCGCCCATGAAGAACGACCCACAGGTTTATGCGGCCGAGACTGTTTGCCCCGGCTATTCTTCGCGCTTCCAGAACGTGCGGTATACGCCCCGAAGCTTTTGGTACATCGTTTCGGGCAGATGCTTTTTGCAGAGCAAGACCAGTGAATGGGCAGCGCGTGCCCCCCCGCTTTTGAGCCGCCGCAGGGTACCGCGTATATCCGGCGCACTCAAAAAAAGCGGGCTATGGCGGTTTTTCAGCAAAAAGACATCCCGATTGTCTTTGGAGCGAGTTCGACGGCTTTTTACAAACTGCACGATATCCGCACACAGAAACTTGACGCCGTTTTTATAAAAATGATTACGCGGATCATGAATGAGCAAATCCAGGCGCAAGGGGGCTTCCACATAAAGCCAGTTGTGGGGATTGATCATCATTTCCATATCTTCAATATCGGGAGCGCCCTGATCGAATACATAGTCTATATCCGAAACATCGCGCAGGCCGTAAGCCGCAAGAACGCTGCCATAGTCCAGCGCAAACAGATGCTCGTGCGCCGGGTTTTGCTGTACAAGCTCCTTATAACGGGCAAAGCGCGCATCAAAAACAGGCGTATGCCCTTTTTTAGCGTAATTAAGGCAGTCCAGGCTGTTGGCATTGTACACGAGGCGCGCAAGGTTCACGGCTTCCCAATGTGCATCCGTTGTGTGGATGGAATCGTTGGCCTGCTGCAAAACGTCACGCACCTGATCTTTAAACTCCTGCATATCGTCCAGATTTTGCCTGAAAAAGACCACGGTAACCGGAACGCCCTTTTTATAGCGCCGCGCGGCAAAGCTTTTTTCCTGATACTCGTCCCACCAGTCAAGATTGCCGTAAAGCTCGGTCACAAAATTTTCCATGCCGCGCCTGGTCACATGCACAGAGGCGGTATACACGACCTCGTTGCGGGACGAAAACAAGGCCAGCCCTTCTTCCAGCTTGGTTTGCGCGCAAGGAAAAAAGACCGCCGCCCGCAAGCGGGGATCAAGCTCAACATGCTGCTGAATACAATAGTCCACAATCTGTGGGCTTATGCCAATGGAGCGCAAGGTTTGCGCATTCTGAACCTGCGGCACACCCTGGAGCGTCACGCAGGGCATTTTTTCAATGCCAAGAGCCAGCGCGGCGGCAACGCGGTGCGCGCCGTCCACAATACTGCCGTCTACCAGCGGAATAACGGACTGTTCTTCGTCAAAGCCACTGTTGCCAAGGTTGTCTATAAGCGCGCGAAATTGATGCACATAGTCATCAAGGGAGCGCTTGCCCGGATCAAAACCCTTGGTGCGCTCATGCCAGGCGCGAATAAGCCCGGTATACACATCCTGCCCCAGGTCGACACAGCGCTTGGCAAGATAGTTTTTGGCAAACAGATACCGCGCCGGAATGTCCAGGCGATTGGGCGTAAGCAGCTCGATCGGGGCACGCCATGCAATCTCGGCATTTTCCGGCAGGCTTTGATACCGCAGGGTTTGCTCATGAAGCAACGCGCGTATATCTTTAGGCATACTGTAACCAGCCATACGGATCAAACCGGGAAAAAGGCGGACATTGCACAGCAGACGCCTTACTGCCTGCGGCAACGATCGGGCGGCGAGAACGTGCAAATCCCATCAGTTTGCCTCCCTCCAATACAAAATTGGCGCAATAATACTTGCGCGGCGCTGCCCCAGGTGTGTTGCCCGTTGCTTGTTGCCTTCGACCTCAAGTCGTAGCTTGATAGTGCTTTCCCTAACGGGAAGGAGACTCCTCTGTCCATGAATGCCCGCCACCAGCGTGAGGGTGTATTCGCCACTGTTAAGGCAGTTTACAGGAAGCGTTGTGTATTCGTGCCGCTCTTCCAGATTGGCGGTTTGCGCAAACCTGTAATCGTCGCTGTTATACGACCAAAAAATCACATTGCCCACAGCGTCCGACACTTCAAAACCAGCGGCGACATTGCTGCCGGCTTGCTCGTGATATTCCAGATGCACCTGGATTTCTTCATCCGCAAAGGCCGGGCGATCCAAAACATTCCCGTCCGCATCCGCAAGATAAAAAGCGCGTGGCGTAAAACAGTCAAAGCTGACCGGTTCAGGCTCACTATGCCATTGGGCAGCCAGTTCCGTAGCGCCGCTGTGCATGTACTGAAAAACCGCCTCATCAATATCAGGGCTGTCCAGCAGCAGTTCCCCCTGCTTCAAATACAGCCCCCTGGTGCAGAGCTGGCGCACAGAGCCTATGTTGTGCGACACAAAAAGAACCGTGCGCCCCTCGGAGGTCACGTCTTTCATCTTTCCCAGGCATTTTTTTTGAAAGGCCACATCCCCAACAGCCAAAACCTCATCCACAATAAGGATTTCAGGCTCAAGGTTTGCCGCCACGGCAAAAGCCAGGCGAGTAACCATGCCGCTGGAATAGCGTTTGACGGGGGTGTCAAGAAAAGGCGCAACGCCCGAAAAATCAACGATTTCGTCAAGCTTTTGGGTAATCTCGCTTCGCGTCATGCCAAGAATTGTGCCGTTAAGGTAGATATTTTCCCGCCCGGTCAGTTCTTCATGAAAACCGGTGCCTACCTCAAGCAGACTGCCCACGCGCCCGCGCAAAATGGCTTCGCCCGTGGTGGGCGCGGTGATTCTGGAAAGGATTTTCAGCAAGGTGGACTTTCCGGCCCCGTTGCTGCCAAGAATGCCCAGCACCTCTCCGGGCATCACATCAAAAGAAATATCACGCAAGGCCCAAAAAGTTTCCTTGCCGCCTCCGTCCTTGCGCCGCGAAAACAGGTTCGCATGCCCGTCACCCAAGGTGCGCGCACCGGAAAACCTGTTGCGCACATAGCTTTTACCCAAGCCTTTGACGGAAAGAACCGGTTCCATATCAAATCCTGTCCACAATAGTATTTTCGATACGGAAAAAAACCCGGAAGCCCACAGCAATAAAAAACAGCGGAATGCCAAGCAAAAGCGCAATGGCGTAAACGGGCGGGCAATCCGTGCCCAATACCGCCCAGCGGCTTAAAGCCATAAGCGTTGCGGCGGGGTTGCCGTCCACAATCCATGCAAAGCGTTCCGGCACAATGGACGGAGGGTACATAACCGGCGTGGCGAACATATAAAGCTGCGTGAGCAAGGGAATGGTCAGGCCAACATCGCGATACAGGCCGTTAAGGGGCGCAAGCACAAGAGAAAGGCTGAACGCAAAAAGAATCGTCCACAGAGCCAAAAAAGGTATAACCAGCAAGCCGATGCTTACCGGCAGCCCAAAAATAAAAAAGCTGCCCCCAATAAGCACCACAAAAGCCAAAAAAAAGTCGAAAACCGCCACCAGCATGGGCGCAAGCAGCAAGTACACTCGCGGAAAATACACCTTGCCAAGAAGCCCCGCATTGCTTACAAGGCTTGTGCTGCCCGCGCTCAGGGAACGGGCGAAAAGCTGCCAAAACAGCGTGCCCACCAAGGCAAAAACCGGATAGGGAACACCCTCTCCGGCCTGAAAACGGGCAAAGACGCCAAAAATAACAGCATAGACGAGCGCCGTGGTCAGCGGTTGAAGAAGCACCCATAGAAGACCAAGAAACGCCTGCTTGTAGCGAATTTTAATTTCCCGCCCGGCCAGAGTCAACAGCACATTCCTGAAGCGCCATGCTTCCTGAAGCCGAAAAAACAGATTCATCTGCTTGGCGGCACTGATAACCTGTGTGCTCACAAACTCACCTTAGGAAATTTTTTGAAAGAAAAAGCACCCGCAACCGTATTCTTCCTGCATAACAAGGTGCGCAGGCGGGTTGCCGAGGATGCGTTTTCCACTGATCAATGAAAACTCCACCAACCGCAAACCGGGAAAGGCCGCGATGATTGAGTCAGCATCGTAAACTCGGTGGGCATGAAAACACACGCGACTGCGACCGACAGGAACAACAAAAAAAAGATTACCGCCGGGCGCCAGCACCCGTTCCAGCTCTTTCATGGCAAGCAGATCGCCACTCGCCTGCAAGGCATCGCCATAGCGACCCAATCCAATATGTTCTACCACGTGCATACATGAAAGAGAAGCAATACTTTCGTCCGCAAAAGGCATGTCTACCAAATCCACAGTGCCGGTTTGCAGGCCGTTCAGCTCCACATCCGGGCGACGATAATCGTAATGGCTGATGGGGCAAAAAGCGGAAGCAATGGCTGAAAACATCAAAAGGCTGCCGATATCGACGTGCTTTTCAGGCCGGGTCGCGGCAAGATGACGCGCCGCCCATGCCGTGTGGTACAGGTAGTGTGAGTCATAATCCACAGTGGCTGTGGCGTCACCCGGAACCGGAAAAATATCCTGCAAGGCGGCAGGGGCGCGCCCCGCCGCCTCGGCCTGTTGATTAAAGGCCCGCAAATCCCGCAAAAAGGCCGACAGGCCACCCAGATGGCGAAGTCCGAAACTGCCCCAAAGGCAGTAGGCAAGCCTGAGCATGTTTCGTACGGCCTTTGCCGCCTCACGCGCCCTTGCCCTGATCGGAAAAAATACGGAAAATAACGGAAACAAAAACAGCCAATGCCATACGGGCGGAGCAATCAAATCTCGCCCCTTGCCGGAAAGCAGCTCGCTTGCCTTGCTTGTATACTGATCCTTTTGCCCCAAAAGCGTTTTGAGCTTGTTCGCCGGCGACAAATCGTTCCATTCCGGAAACGCCAGGCGCAAAAACTCCCTGCGCTGACTATGAACAAACTGCGAAGCCCAGGAAAAAGCCTCGGAATGCAAAGAAAAAATCAGGTTTTTGGAAGCCAGCAACTTGCCCGCATCGGCACTGGAAGCGCCGTCGTGGAGTCGAATACGCACCAGGCAATCCGGGTGATAGTCAAACGAAGCCACCTGCGCAAGGCGCACAAAAAACTCAAAATCCTCATCGGAGCGCAGCGCTTCATTAAAGCCTTCAAGCTGATCAAAAAAGGACTTGCGGATCACCACAGCCGACATGGAACCCAACACAGGGCCGCCGCAAAGCATCCATCGGCTGATCCTGCCCCTGGGGTGCCGCCGGGGCAATGTGGGCGGCGCAATACGCTCGCCGTGCTCGTCAATATTATCGTTGCCACAGTATACGCAGCCAAGATCGTCAAACGGGCCGGTTTGAAAAACCTGCACCTGTTTTTCGAGCTTGCTCGGCTCCCACAAGTCATCGGAATCGCAAAAGGCAAGCAATTCCACGCCCGGCAAGGCTTTAACGCCGGCATTGCGGGCATGGGCCGGGCCTTTGTTTTCTGTTCGCACGGCCTGAATTTGCGGCCAGCGGCTTCGCATTTCCTTGATAACGGCGGGCGTTGCGTCTGTTGAGCCATCGTCAACAATCACAACAGCATCCGGGGGGCGTGACTGCCCCATAACGCTTGCCACGGTCAAGGGCAAAAATTCGGCCCGGTTCCATGCCGGAATAACAACCCCTATCGTTTGTGGAGACAGGGTGTTCATACAAGTATCCATGACGGAGGAAAAAGGTCCGTTGTGTTTTTAGTGCGCAAATGCGCGGGCGTAAACCAGGCACGGGGAGCGACAACCTGCCGCGAACCGTCGCCGGCCAGCCATGCCCCCCACCAACTGAAAGAACTGTTGGCAATAATGTGATACGAGCAGGAGCTGATCAAATACATGTCTTCTTCCTGCGTATGGCCCTCAACAAAGTGCGCATTGGGCCAGGCATCAAAAAGCTGTTTGGCGGCTGGGACATCGTCCGAAAAAACAAAGACGCGACACTCCGGGCACAAGCCCCGAATAAGCGCATAGGCCTTGTGGTAATAGTCCGGAGAACAACTGCCGTGCACGGCGGCGACTTCCGGATTCAGGTAGTCCCTCCGGCGCACATGAATGCCCACAGAGGGCGCGCTCTTTATGGTGTCGGCAAGCTGTCGCGCCCTTACGGACATATCGGCAAAGGTAAACAGCTTGCGCAGTTGACTTTCAAAATGGGCAAAGTAGCGTGGGGACTGCCAGTAGCCGTGCAAGCGCACCCCCGGGGAGGCAATGCCTTCTATGCCGTCCCAGTAGTGAAACGATGGCTCGCTCACAAGCCCGTCAGTCGCATTCTTTGCAAGCAGACGCCGAAAAACCTTGCGCAGCCCCCGGTGAATGTTTCTCTGGCTGCCATGGTTGCCATTCTGGTTGCCACTTTCCGGCGCAAGCGCCTCCACAGGGTCCGGCAAGGCAAAACAGCCCAGCGAATACTCACGCAAGGCGTCTGCGGAAAGCCCGGCGGCATTGATGCGCAGATCGCAACAAAGCCGTTTCGCCAAGGCCTTGCCGGCCGCGTATTGGAACATCTGGTTGCCCAGGCCGCCAAAGACGTCCACAACCACAGCATGTGCAGGTATTGAAAAACGCACGGTTACATCCCCACACTGTGGCGTCGAACAAAAACATCATCACCCGAAAGGCGGGCAACCTGCTTGTAGCCGCGGTCAAGCATACACTCCCGCAGAGCAGTATCCCCTAAAAAGGAGCGGTCATTTTCCAAAATAATGCATTTTATTTCCGTTTTTTCCAAATCCAGTCCGTTCAAAACTTCCTGCTCGTAGCCCTCTACATCCACCGAAAGCAAATCAATGGAGTGTAGGTTGTATTCTTCAATAATGGATTGCAGGCTGCGCTGCTCGTGAAAAACTTTTTTTATGGGAACGTCGTTCAGATTGGGAACCTGAGTCTCCATGTGCGAAGAGACTCCGGCAAGGGCGTGTTGCCATGCATCTGTTTGCACCTCGGAAAACTCCACTGTGCCATTGAAAGCCCCCACCACATACGGCAGGCACGGCGTTTTGCGACAATCAGCCCATAGGGCGCGCACATGTTCCTGCGGCTCAAAGGCCAAACCCGTCCAGCCGTGCTGTTCAAGAAAATAGGTATTGCTCAGTTTTGTTGGATGATTGGCGCCTACGTCAAGAAAAAATCCGTTGGGTTTTTTCTTGAAAATACGTTCATACACAAAATAATCCTGCCCTCGCTGAGAATAGTAGCCTTCGGCTTTTTTACGTTTTCCCAAAGTGTCGTTTGCGTCCACAAACAGAAATGGGTTTCGGGCAGACACCCGCAAGGCGTAAAAATCGTGAACTGCACGATACAGGGTTTTTAGGCGTTGCTTCAGCCCGGTGGGCACATGCTTTTTAGTGTGGTCCAAGGTGCGAAGAAAAAAAGACCTTGCTCCTGTACGATCCATTGCAACCTTGCCCTGTTGCGTATTTGTTTCAATCCGCTCCGCCACGGGCAACGCCTGACTGGCAGGTAAAGCCGCATACCATGACGCGGCAATAGAAAACATGTTGTATTCATTCAATACTTGCGTTCTGGCCTGAATAACGGCACCGAGGTGTTCCTCGTACGGATCTTGTTCCAGAATCGCGGCAATCTGTTCCAGCGCCTGCTGCGGGGAGTCCATATCCAGACAACGAAGACTGCCCCCGGCAAAATAGCGGTGAATATCCGCGCAGCCGCAAAAGAGCGGAAAACAAAAGCCCAAAAAAGCGTCTGCCAGTTTTTCTGTCCAAAAGCCCAGCTGGTCGTTATTTTCAAGCACAAGGTGATAGCGGTACGGCACAAGGGCCTCGGCTTTATCCGCGACCGGCGTAAAGCCCCTGCCAAAAATATCCACCGAGTCGGGAAAGCGTTTTTTAACCCGCTCCAAAAAGGCAAGCCGCCGCTTATGCCCGTCACTAAACGCCTTGTTGGAACACAGGACAGAAAGCTTGCGCGGCTTCCGGGGCAAAGGCATTGCCTCAAGCTCCTGCCAGGAAAGGGCTTGCGCATTGTTTGCCGAGTCTCTGTTAATGCCAAAATGCCACGGCAAAGCGGACTGCGACACAAGCTGCCGCCCCTGATAACCCGGCAAAACATAAGGGCACACAACCGTGCCAAACTGGTTTAAAAACGCCGGTCTGTAGCTCTTTATGCCGGGCGGCTCGCCTATGAACAACAAACGCCGCTCGGCGGGAATGCGGCTTGCCAGAGTCTGATGCGGCTCATCAAACACAACAAGCGCATCAGCCCCTTCAGGGGATCCGGGATTGTACACAAAACGGGTTCCCATGTGGGTGCCGTCGCCATCCGTAGTTTGCCGAAAATACGGCCACGGCGTGTGCACTGTTGCAAATGCGACTGAAGTTTCGCACATAGGTTATTGCATCCCGCCACGTGTTTTTTTGTGAAAAAAAGGATACTCCAAAAGAGTATAGGTCAAAAGAGACACAACGCATAATACAATAAAATACTGAACGAATTTGCATGGCGAAGAGCCACTCAAATGCGGCGACAGAAGCTTCCACAGCATATGGTGGCACATGTACATTGAAAAGCTGATGTTCCCAAAAAAAAGTTGCACTCTATTTTCCAGGAGACAGCGCGAAAGCCTGTTGGCAGGGCCGGCCGTAAAAATAAGAGCAATGCAGAGGACACTATAAAAAGCGTGAGGTACTTCGCTATAAAAGGCAAGTGTGCCAAGCCATACGCCAAGACTCGCGGCAAAAAAGGGCCGGCGCTCAAACCACTGCTTGAATTGCGTATGGCGCGTGGCAACGGCGCAGGCCAAAACACCTGCCGCAAAGCACCACACATAGGCAAAAGGCCGCCATATGCCCTCGAGATATTGATATCCACTTTGTGGCTCAATATACGACGGCAAAAAGCAGCTGACCTTTTGACAACCATGGCAAAGCACAAGCAAGACAAGCCCCCCCCAAAAGCGCCGGGAAAGCAGCACCATACCCGGCAAAAAAACATAAAAAAAGAATTCTACAGGAATGGACCACTCCACGCCAAGGGCGTTGTTGGCATAGCGCACGTCCAAAATATTATAAAAACTAAAATGGCCTAAAAGGCTTGTCAGATCGTGAGGGCGGTTGAGAACATCCCCCCAATAAGACTGATAACCAATAAGCCATGCGACAATTAACAGCGTAAAATATAAAGGAATAATTCTGCTTATGCGGCGCATCCAATAGGGCCTGAGCCGTATTGTTTTTTGCCCGGCAAGGGAAAGACAAATACTGTACGCGGACAACACAAAAAAAATGGATACCCCATATTTGCCATGATTGACCAGCGAAGCAAAAAATTCTCCCAAACTCCCTATCCCGCCCATACCGGTGTGGATAGCCACAACTCCCAAAGCAGCGTAGCCGCGCAAGCCTGTAAGGTACGCCGTGCGCGGGTGTGAGGCTGTCGTCGCAGAGACAAGCGCCCCGCGAACAAATCCGGCAGGCGCAGACAAAGACTGGCTCATAACAACTTCCTGCACATGCTTTTACACAACCGCGTGGGGTTCAAAAAAAACAGACGCAGCAACACAACAAGCGCCTGTGGCGATGTGCGCGCCGCATACAAATGGAACAGGGCAAGAAGGAGCCTGTACAAACGATCCTTGCGCTCCTCGCGCGTGGCGCCGGTGCGCGCATCGCACAACCGGGCCAGCTCCTTGGCGCGCGCAGTGGAAATAACCGAAGGCCGGTGCACCAGGGTGGGGAGCATGTCGATCCAAAACTCCACCCATTCCTCGTGGGCAAGCGGAATCTCCGCCAAAGCCTCAAACGAAGGCTCGGCAAGCGAAGGCGTCAGGTCTTCTCCCGTTTGTTGCCGATACCGTGCCACTGCCTGAGCCACACAGGTTCCCATGCGCTGGGCAAACGCATGAGCAACGGAAATATTACTCCCGTGGGTGCGGTAATGCAAAAGCACGTCGTCCAGATTATCCATTTCCGCCATATCCAGCAAGCGCAGCCACAAATCATAGTCTTCGCAGTGGCGGTAATATTGTCGGTACCCCCCCGCTCTTTTCACCAAATCGGTACGCATCATCACGGCAGGGTGCGCAACGGGGCTTGCGTAGCGGGCGTAGCGGCGAAGATCCGCTCCCTGAGGGTAGCGAATGCGTGCGCCTGGTGTTCCGTCCTGATCAATGGTGATCAGGCTGCCACCCAGGGCAGCCAGTTCCGGGCGAGCCTGCATCACTTCAATTTGCTTGGCGAAGCGATCCGGCAGCGCCACGTCATCCGCGTCCATGCGGGCGATAAGAGGAGCCTTGGCCTCGTGCAGCAGCCGGTTCAAGCTTACAACAAGCCCACTGTTTTGCTGGGAAAAAACCTTTACCCGCTCATCGTGCGCCGCGTAGCGCGCAAGTATTTCGGCACTGGCGTCTGTGGAGCCGTCATCCACAACCAGCAGTTCAAAATGAGGATAGCTTTGCCCCAAAATACTCTCCACCGCGCAAGACAAAAAGGCCTGCGCATTATAAACCGGCAGGCACACAGAAATATGGGGAGTACTTGCGAAACTCATACGAACGCCATTTTTTTGCAATGCAGAATTTTCGTGGCACAACAGGGTGCCGGGGTGTTCAGATCGCTTGCACCGTTTGGACAAAATCGGCGTACGTTGTGCGAAGACCCTGCTCAAGACTGGTTGTGGCGCTCCAGCCAAGGGCGTTAAGGCGGCCTACATCCAGCAACTTTCGCGGTGTGCCGTCCGGTTTGGAAGGATCCGTAACGAGCTTTCCCGCATAGCCCACTGTTTTGGCAACCAGCGTGGCAAGCTCCAGAATAGACACATCCTCGCCGCAGCCCACATTGACATGCTCCATGTCGGAATACTGCGACATGAGGAACACAAGGGCCTCGGCAAGGTCGTCCACATAGAGGAACTCCCGGCGCGGCGTGCCCGTTCCCCATACAGAGACACAATCCAGCCCGGCAAGCTTTGCCTCGTGAAAGCGACGGATCAAACCGGGGATGACGTGGCTGTTTTCCGCATGGTAGTTGTCGCCAGGCCCGTACAGATTGGTAGGCATGGCTGAAATGGCATCAAAGCCGTACTGGATGCGGTAGGCCTGACACATTTTGATACCCGCGATTTTGGCAATGGCGTACCACTCGTTGGTAGGCTCCAGCGGGCCGGAAAGCAGGTATTCTTCCTTGATGGGCTGCGGGCAGTGCTTTGGATAAATGCACGACGAGCCAAGAAAGAGCAATTTGGCACAGCCGTTGGCATAGGCCGCTTCAATAATATTATTTTGAATGAGGATATTATCGCGAACAAACTCTGCCGGATAGCTCGCATTGGCATGGATGCCGCCAACCTTGGCAGCGGCAAGAAAAACATGGGTGGGTTTTTCCGCAGCAAAAAAAGCGTTGACCGCCTGCTGTTCACACAAGTCCAGTTGGGCATGGGTTTTCAGCACAAGGTTGGTAAAACCCTTTGCCCGCAGGGCGCGAACAATGGCACTGCCCACCAACCCCCGATGCCCGGCCACATAAATACGGCTTTCGGGCTGCATAAAAGAAGCTGTACGCATCACTCCCGCACCTCGTGCACGCAATATCCGGCATGGATGCACAGGGAGTCGCGCCGGGCAGCGGCAAAGTCTTCTTCCGCCATTTCCCGGACAAGCTCGGCAAAGCGCACTTCCGGCTCCCAACCAAGTTTTTCTTTGGCCTTGGTCGCATCGCCAAGCAGGGTTTCCACTTCTGTTGGGCGAAAATAGCGCGGATCAATACGAACAATGACACTGCCGGGCTTCAAAAGCGGGTTTGCGTCAACAATGCGCAATGTTTCCGCAATAAAAGCGTCTCTGGCGGCGGAAGGCTCTTTCTGCATCTGCCCCTGCAAAAGGCTTGTGAGCGCGCCCTTGTCAAAGGAAGCCACCGCGCCCGCTTCGTGAACTCCCTCCCCTTGCCAGGTTAGCGTCAGGCCAAGGTTTTTGGCAGTTTCGTTGATAAATTCACGAACGGAGCGCTGCTCTCCTGTGGCGATTACAAAATCTTCCGGGGCGTCCTGTTGCAGCATCTGCCACATCATGCGCACGTAGTCGCGGGCGTGGCCCCAGTCGCGCAGGGCGTCAATGTTGCCCATGCACAGGCAATCGTCCATACCCAGCACAATGCGCGAAAAAGCACGAGTAACCTTGCGGGTCACGAATGTCTCGCCCCGCATGGGAGATTCGTGATTAAAAAGAATCCCGTTGCAGGCATACATGCCGTAGGCTTCCCGATAATTGACGGTAATCCAGTAGCCGTACAGTTTGGCACAGGCGTAAGGAGAGCGCGGGTAAAAGGGCGTGGTCTCTTTTTGCGGAATTTCCTGAACAAAACCGTAAAGTTCGGATGTAGAGGCCTGATAAATGCGCGTCTTTTTTTCCAGCCCCAGCAAGCGAACGGCTTCCAGCACGCGCAGAGTGCCCAGCGCGTCTACATCCGCTGTATATTCAGGCGCTTCAAACGAAACCTGAACATGGCTTTGCGCGCCGAGGTTATATAGTTCATCCGGCTGAATTTTTTGAACAAGGCGTATAATATTGGTGCTGTCTGTCAAGTCGCCGTAATGCAAAAAAAAACGTTTGTCCCTGGCGTGAACACCTTGATAGATCCCGTCAATGCGTTGGGTATTGAACAGCGATGAGCGACGCTTGATGCCGTGCACCTCGTAGCCTTTATCCAGCAGCAAACGGGCGAGATACGCGCCATCCTGACCGGTAATTCCCGTAATCAGAGCTTTTTTCATATCCGGCCCCCAATCGCTCCCGGCACAGGAAGACACGCCTGCTTTGCGCTCCTAAATAGCGCAACAATCATACATCGTAAAGCTTTATGAAGGCATGAGCCAGGAAGTAGGACAACATCAGCGATTTGCTGGAGCCCGTAGTCTCAATATCACATATTTCCAGAGTATTATCCAAGTCGCTTTGCGTTGGTGCCGGATGAAACACAAGGTTGAGTAGAGTTCGATCCCGTTCCGTAACATGCTGATCATAAAATCGGCGCACAACGAGGGCCGAAGAGGATATTATCATGCCTTTTTCCTGCTTATCCTGCCGATGATACACGCTTTGAGCCTTGCCGTGAAAACCACCCATCTGAATCGCAGTATGGGCAAGCAATCAAGAGGAATGCGGCATAAGGGATAAGCTATGTTCGCCAACTCAAACCACAGTGGCATGGAATGTTTTTGCAGAAGGCGCATTCGCCCCGCCGCGTAGGATTTTGCTTTAGGATATAATTCAGGATTGCCAAAAGGAAGGTCGGGATGCGCCACAGTGACATGGCTGGAGAGGAAAATAGCGCATCCGGCGCTGAACGCCCGCAGTACGTAGTCCGTATCCTCCCCACTGCCGTAGGGCAGCCCGGTGCCTGGTCCTAACGTCTCATCAAAAAAACCGACGGCTTCTATACATTGTTTACGGTAAAATTGCAGGAAAGTTTCGCTATTTTTAAAGGTGCCGTAACGGCTTTTTACCCGCGAAAGTTCAGTGGAAGAGGCTGGGGGCACACATTTCCACTCGCAATTCAGTCCCACTCTGGTGGCCAACAAGGCGTCCACCCCAGGCCGGACTCTGAAAATTTCATGTACTGTTTGCAATGTATTTGGGAAATATATGCAATCATCATCCGGGAAAGCTATAATATCACCCGCTGCTGTGTTCAAAGCCACGTTACGCTTTGCGGATATGGACTCAGATTGAGCAATAAAGGTTTTTATATGCAACTTGCCGTTGAATATTTTTATAAGTTCCTGGACTTCTGCGGCGCATTGTTCATTGTGCACAAAAAGTATTTCAAAGTTTTTGTATTGTTGTGCAACAAGGCTTTGAAATAAACGTTCGACGTAAAAGAAACGGTCAATCGTGCTCACGACGAGACTCAATTTCAAATCTTGCCCCTTTTCAGATGAACAAACGTCAATTCCATCACAGGGATTACCCTTTATCCGAATCACCTTTATCGACAGACGCACTGTCGATTTTTTGAAGTGTGCGTGTATCAGGCTGTCTGATATCTTACTGAAATTATAGAGACTTCTTCGAGGAAAGGTGGGGAGGGGAATTTTCCCCAGAGGAAAATCTTGCCAATAGAG
>JAITHT010000030.1 GCA_031279825.1 Desulfovibrio sp.
AGGTAGCGAAGCCCTTCAGGGCTTCGCGTCTTGCGCTTGGGAGGGGTTTGGACCCCTCCCAAGCTTCCGCCCCGGAAAGAAACCCCGCCCTTCAGGGCGGGGTCGGGGCTATATCCGGCCTGAAGGCCGGGGTTTCAGACCACAAAGGAAGTTCTGATGAGGTAGCGAAGCCCTGAAGGGCTTCGCTACCTCATTTGGATCGCGCCGGGGCGGGCGGTTACGCCGTTTATTTTTTCTTTTTCATGGCCGCCCGCAGGGCGAGACCCAGAGGCCCCACGACCGGAGCGGGGGCGGTTTTCGGCGCGTGTCGCTTCCAGTCTTTTTCCTCGGCCGCCGGATTCTCTTCGCCTGCCGGGGCCAGAGAGACGCGTCGCTTGCCTTCGTCGATCTCTTTGACCCGCACGGCGACGGCGTCGCCCGTTTTCAGTTTTTCCAGAGTCTTGCGGCAAGGGGAGGCGTGGATGACGGAGTTCGGCAACAGGCCCGTAACGCCGGGAGAGAGGTTGACGAACAGTCCGAACGGCGTGTGTTTCTCGACGGTTCCCGTAAGTTCCGCATCCACGGCCAGGGTCCGGCCGATAGTGCCCCACGGGTCTCCCTCCACGTCGCGCATACTGAGGGAGATGCGTTTTTTGGCCGTATCCAGCTCTTTGATCCTGACGCTGACGGTATCGCCCGGCGCGACCACTTCGTCCGCCTTGATCACGCGTTTTTCATAGGAAAATTCAGACAGGTGCACCAGCCCTTCAATACCGGGAGCGATTTCCACAAAAGCGCCGAAAGGGGCGTTGCGCGTCACCCTGCCCGAGAGGATGTCGCCGGCGGCGAAGCGGCCTTCAACCTCCTTCCACGGATCGCCGGCAGTCTGTTTGATGGAGAGGGATATGCGCGCGCCCTTGTCTTCTTTGGCGATACCGAGGATTTTGACGCGCACGGCATCGCCCGCGCTGACCGCTTCATCGGCGCGCGCCACCCGGCTCCAGGAGAGTTCCGACAGGTGAATCAGCCCTTCCACGCCGGGAGCGAGTTCCACAAAAGCGCCAAAGGGAGTGAGGCGGCTGACGACGGCTTCGCGCACGTCCCCTTCTTTGATTTCTTCCAGCAGAGCGTCCCGATTTTCCCGCTGCTCCCGCTCCAGAAGGGAGCGCCGCGATACCACGATGTTCCGTCCGTTTTTTTCCAGCCTGGTGATGAGAAACGGGTATATTTTACCCACCGGCGTTTCCGGATCGCCGAGAGGGCGCAAATCAATCTGGCTTGACGGGCAAAAGGCCCGGCGTTTCATGATATCCACGGCGTATCCGCCCTTGATCTGCCCGATGACTTTGCCTTCGACGGGCAAGCCGGCCTCTTTGGCTTCTTCCAGGGCGGTCAGACTGCCGGCGCCTCGCAGAATGCGCGAAAGTTTGACTTCCTGGGGGCTGACCGTCACCACGTACAGATCGAGCATATCGCCTTCCCGGCGTGATAATTGGCCGTCTTCCTCCAGTTCTTCCCTGTCGACTATGCCGTCCACTTTTGATCCGGTGCTGACGAATATGGTGTCCGCCGTCACGGCGACGATGCGCGCGCTTACCCGTTGACCGGGAGCAAGGCGGGATTGGGGAGCTTCCTCACGTTCATGCCGGGCGAGCATTTCCGCGAAAGAAGCGTCATCCGGGGTTTCGCCGGATTCCACCGCGCCGGATTCCACCGCGCCGGATTCCGTCGCGGCGGCGGCGTTTTCCGCCCCGGCGGCAAGACGGGAGAGGGAATCGTCGGCGGAAGGAGAGCGCGGACAGGGCTCCGCCCCGGCGGAAGATGCTTGTTCTTTTTGGATGGTGGCCTCTGCGCTCATGGGGAACTCCTGAAGCGGATTAACTTTGAAACGTTGCGCTCGTCGCCCTCGGCGAAAACACGTTTCGCCTGCGCCTCGCGGGAGCCGGCTGCGTACAGGGGTAAATCCATACCAGCCGAAGCCCGGGTAGGCAAGGAAAAAGTGGACCCGCCACGGGGAGGGAAAAAGGCGCGTCTCCCGGCGGGATCGCGTCCGTCGCGCGATCAGGCCTCTTTCCAGTCTTTTATCCGCAGTTCAATGGATGCCGCGCCGTTATAGCGGTCGATGCGGGGGGTATAGGCGATACGGATATATTTGCCCTGAATGTCGGCGGGCATGTCGGCAAGGTTGCGCCATGCCTTGGCGGCCAGCGTAAGCCCGCTCGTTTCGTCTTCAAGCGCCAGAACCGTGAATCCGGGCCGTCCGCGCACGTTTTTTACCCGTACGGGAGGAGAGGCGAAGACAGGCTCGGCATTGCCCATGCCGAAGGGTTGGAGCATTTCCAGTTCTTTAAGCAAATCGAAATCGGCCTGGGAGAAGTTCAATTCGCAATCGATGCGGCATTCCGCCTCCAGGGGGTCGCCGCCCAGACCGCCGGCGACCAGAGAGTCGAAGCGGCTCCGGAAGGTTTCAAGGTGTTCCTGGGGCAAGCTGAGGCCCGCCGCCATCCGGTGACCGCCGAAACTGAGAAAGAGCTCCGAGCAGCGGCTGAACGCCGCGTGCATGTCGAATCCGGTCACGCTTCGTCCGGAACCTTTGAGAAAACTGTCCACAGTGGACAGCACCACTGTGGGCCTGTTCAGATATTCCACCACTCGCGAGGCCACGATGCCGATGATGCCGGGATGCCAGTCGGGCGAGTGCAGCACCAGACCGAGACTGCCTTCTTCAGCCTGTTTTTCCGCTTGCCGCAAGGCTTCTTGCAAAATACGCTCCTCTTCGTCCCGGCGTTCGGCATTGAGGCGGGACAGTTCGGTGGCCAGTTCGGCGGCCTGCTTGCGGGAATTCGTGAGCATCAGTTGCAGGGCGACCTCGCAGGAACCGAGGCGGCCGGCCGCGTTGATGCGCGGAGCCAGGGTGAATACGATTTGTCCGGCTCCGAGGGATGCCGTGGGTGAAAAGTTACATGCCGATTTGAGAGCGGCAATGCCCACGCGCTGTCCTTCGGCGATTGTAAGCATGCCGTTTTTTACCAGAATCCGGTTCTGGCCGCTTAATTCCACCACATCGGCGAGCGTGCCGAGGGCGACGAGGTCGAGCAGCGCGCGCACGTCCACCTTTTGCCTGCCGGCGGCATGCAGTTCGTTGTTTGTGGCCGCCATAAGCAGAAAGGCGACGCCGACGCCGGCGAGATCAGGACAGGGGCAGGAATGCAGACGGGGATTGACGAGGCCGTCCGCGGCGGGTATTTCTTCGGCCGGCAGGTGATGATCGGTAAGGATCACCGTCATGCCCAGCGAACGCGCGTAGGCGACGGCTTCTATGTCGGAAATGCCGCAGTCCACGGTGAGCAGCACGTTTACGCCCTCGTCCGCCAGGCGTTTGATGACCTCGCGATCCAGGCCGTATCCTTCCGTCAGGCGGTTGGGAATATAGTGGCGCGCCGTAAAGCGGTGGCGAGCGAGAAAATCCAGCACTAAAGCGGTGGAGGTGATGCCGTCCACGTCATAATCCCCCCACACGCAGAGCTGTTTGCCCTCCAGAAGAGCTCCGGCGAGAATCGCGGCGGCGGGACGCAGGCCGGGCCAGGCGTCCAGGGGGGCCAGACCGCGCAGGGAAGGATTAAGAAAAATTTTCATGGAATCCAGGTCGCGCAGGCCGCGTTGCCATAAAAAACGGGCAAGCCTGTCGGATATTTCCAGTTGCCTGGCCCAGATTGCAATCATTTTCGGCGGCGGAGGGGAGAGATCACCGCGAAAGAACCATCGCACGGGATTATTCCGCCATTCCCGTCATCGCGTCAATGGGGCTTTCGGCAAGAACCCTTTTCACCTCCTGGCCGAGGAGGAGGACGTCGGCTTTTTCAGGCATAAGCGCCGCCGCCTGTTCGGGCAGTTCTCCATTGCCGCCGAGACCATGGTGGGCGATATGGTCGGCCGCGCTCAAGAGCTTTGCCTCGGCCGTGAAGCTGGGGGAGAGGATAGCGGCGTGATGCCAGTTGATGGGATCCGTGAGCAGGCGGGGCAGTTTCCACTGGCTGAGCACCTGCGCGCCTATCACAGCGTGATCCATGCCCCAGTAAGCGTCTTCGGCCTCGACGAAAGCGATGTTTTCTTTGACGCGCATGTCTTCAATGGCCTGCCAGACTTTCGGCCGGCCGGCGGCCAGAAAAGCCATGCCGATATCGTGCAGCAGGCCGGCGGCATAGGCTTCGTCCGGGGCGATGAGCAGACGATCCTCCTGGGGAAGTTCTTTCGTGGCCGCCTCTTTGATCAGGGCGGCGGCCAGAGTCTTGGCTATAAGGGCGGCGCGCAGTTGGTGCTTCCACAGCCTTACGCTGTCAAAGGCCGCGGGCAGCGCGGGAGACTTGATGGCGGAAAGCGTGCTTATCATGATGATTATGCTCCGAACTTCCCGCAGCCCTAAAAGGGCCACCGCCCGCTGCAGGGACGTGACGGTGGATTCAAGGGCGTATACCGCCGAATTGGCGATGGAAAGCACTTTGGTGGCCAGCTTCTGGCTGCGTTCGA
Source organism: Desulfovibrio sp. (assembly GCA_031279825.1). Classification (GTDB taxonomy): domain Bacteria; phylum Desulfobacterota; class Desulfovibrionia; order Desulfovibrionales; family Desulfovibrionaceae; genus Frigididesulfovibrio. Next base: position 4,507 of record JAITHT010000030.1, read on the forward strand.
TCAGGGCGGTCAAATCGCCCAAAGAGGCGCTGGAACCTTCGCGGGTGGCGGCGAACAGTTGCGGGAGAAGGGTGGCCTCATAGGGAAGCTGGGGCGGTTTTTCCACCAGTTCTCGAAAAAAAAGGCGGGCTTCTTTCAGGCGTTCTGCGTTCATGCAAGGATTTCCTCACCGTTTGCACCGGAGGCCGATGGCGCGCCGTCCGTCCGCTGTTTTTTGATTGTTTGCAGCATGGCGTCCGTCGCGTTTTTATAGTCGGCCGGAATGAGATTTTTGCCCGCCATCCAGAGGAGAAACTTGCCGGAAGATTCCAGAGCGGGATTTAATTCAAGGGATTTGAGCAGATAGTCAAGGGAGCGTTTGACATCCTTTTTTTCCAGATAGGCCCTGGCCAGATTGTGGTAGAGATGTTCGTCCTGGATTTCCAGTTCCATCGCCCGGTTATAATACGCCACCGCCTGGTCCAGCATGCCGTTTTTTCGCAGGTTGATGCCGAATTCGTTGAACAGGTGCTTATGTTCTTTTTCAAAGGCCGCGTCCAGCTTGACCAGGCGCTCGAAGATGCTGTCGGCCTTGTTCGTTTCGCCGCGTTCGAGATAGGTGATGCCGAGGCCGAAATTGGCGCGCACGTTGTCTTCATCCACCTTCAGAGCCGAGTTATATTCCATTTCGGCGCTGTAATACTCTTTGTGCTGTCTGTATCTCTCCGCCCTGGCGACGGTTTTGTTGAGTTCCCTCATTTTGGGGTAGACGCTGCTGACGTACAGTTCCGGCTCAGGCGCGAAGTGCGTCAGAAAATATTCCCTTTCCACCTGTTTTTTAGGGCCGGAGGGCACATAGTTGGGATTAAGCGGCTGTACTTCAATGGATTTGTCTTCCTGCTCCGCGCAGAACCAGAATGTTTTCTGAATGCTTTTACGCGTCGTCGTGCCCGTGCCGACCTTTTTTACCTCCTGTGAGGAAAAAACGCCGTTGATGGGTTCGCGTTTTTCGGATGATTCCTGATTCGTCATAAGAAAGTCGCTTGGCTGGAATGTTGTCTTTCACGAGATGCCCGCTCTATGCCGTCAAGAGCCGCCCGCACGGCGGCGGCGGGGCGTCGCGCGTCAAGCACGGGACGGCCCATGACAAGAAAATCGGCTCCGGCCAGAGCCGCCTGATACGGCGAACATACCCTTGCCTGATCATCTCGCGGCGCGGCATCCGGGAAACGGATGCCCGGGCAAAGGCAGAAAAAATCCTTGCCGCAGGCGGCTTTGACGGCGGACGCTTCCCGCCCTGAACAGACGACGCCGTCAAGGCCCCACGTTTTGGCGGTCAAGGCGCGTTCGATAACCGTGTCCCGGATGTCGCTCTCCCGGCCGGCTTCGCTGGTCAGCACCGTTATGCCCATAAGCAGGGGCGTTGTATCCGGCGGAAGCTTTCCCGGATATGCCGTTTCCGGACGCAGGGCCCTTCCCCGGCGTCTGCCCTCCACCGCCGCCCGGCACATGGCCTCTCCGCCGCAAAGATGCACGGTGGTCATATGCGCGCCAAGGGCGGTCACGCGACATGTCGCCCTTTGTACCGTATTGGGTATATCATGAAATTTCAGATCAAGAAACAGCATAAATGACTCATCCAGCAATCGTCTTACCAGAACAGGCCCTTCAGCGGTAAAAAGTTCGAGGCCCACCTTTACCCATAAGGGGAACGGCTTGAGGCTTCCGGCCAGCCTCAGCGCCTGATCGGCGTCAGGCAGATCAAGGGCCACGACAAGGCTGGGAAGGGCGTCCGTCCTGTCCGCGCGATCGCTTTTCGCGGCCGGGGTTCGCATACCGGCGTCAGGCATTGTCATCGGCCCATTCTTCAAGCAGGCTGTTGACAAAAGCCGGACGGAGCGACGGAGACAGGGAGGCGGCGATATATTCGGCCCGCAACTCCTCCCAGGCGCGCTCCAGATCGTCATTGACGATCCACGTGTTGAACCAGTACGCCTGCATCATTTCCGTACCGGCGGTGATCAGTCTTTGACGCAGGCTTTCCGGAGTTTCCGTCCGGCGTTCTTTCAGACGGCGCTCGAGTTCCCGGCGTGACGGCGGCAGAATAAAGATGAGTCGCGCCCCGGGAATAGTGCGCCGAAGCTGGGAGGCGCCTTGCACGTCTATGTCGAAGAGCACGTCCCGGCCTTGGGATAACAGGGCGCGGGTGGCTTCCAGCGGCGTTCCGTAAAAATGGCCGTGCACCTCCGCCCATTCGGCGAAATATCCGGCGTCGCGGCGCCATGAGAATTCTTTTTTCGTAATGAAATCATAGTCGATGTCCTGTTCTTCATTGGACCTCGGCTTGCGCGTGGTGCAGGACACGGAAAAGGAAAAGCGGGGAAATTCCTTTATCAGGCGCTTGATGAGAGTGGTTTTTCCCGCTCCGGAGGGGGCGCAGATAACCAGAGCAATGCCGGATCGCTGTTGAGAGCTCACTCGTCGTCCTCCTGGAAACGTTGACGCATGGTTTCCGCCTGGACGGCGGAAAGGATGACGTGATTGGAATCGGTAATGATCAGGGAGCGGGTTTTGCGTCCCTGGGTGGCGTCTATAAGTCTTCCCCCCTGCCTCGCGTCTTCGCGCAGACGGCGCATGGGGGACGACGCGGCGTTGACGACGGCCACCACTCGCGCGGCAATCGCGAAGTTGCCGAATCCAAGGTTGAGCAGGCGCTGTCCCGAATCATGCATCCGCCAGGTTCCTTTTGTGGTTTGAAACTCCGGCCTTTAAGCCGGATATGGCCCGGCTTAAGCCCTGAAGGGCATCCCGCCGGGGGAAGCTTGGGAGGGGAATCCCCGCTCAAGCGCGAAACGCATGGGCCTTCATGCCCATGCCGTCTTATTGACGACAGTTTACTCCAGGTTCTGGATTTGTTCCCGGCATTTTTCCAGCTCGTTTTTCACGTCCACCACCAGGCGGGAAACCTGGACATCCTGAATTTTATTGCCGCAGGTGCTTATTTCCCGAAAGCATTCCTGCAAAGTAAAGTCAAGCTTGCGGCCGGCATCCCTGCCGGAATGCAGCAATTCCCGCAGCCGCTCGAAATGCGCGGCGAGACGGGTCAATTCTTCGCTCACGTCGAGTTTGTCGGCCAGCAAGACAATTTCCTGAAGAAAGCGGGTTTCTTCCAATTCCTGATTGCAGCGCTCCAGCGCTTCCGAAACGCGTTCGCGCACAAGGGCGAAGCGTTCTTCTTTAACCGCCGGGGCGCGTTCGCGGATGCGCTGCGCCCACTCTTCCATATGCAGCAGGCGGGTAAGGAGATCTTTCTCCAGGGCGCGCGCTTCCGACGCGCGCGCTTCGTCCCAGTCTTCAAGGGCCATGCCGAGTCCGCGTTCAAGGCTCTGATACAGGGTATCGTCCGGTTCGGGCGGTCCTTCCTCCCAAAGAAAGGAGAGCGCCGCCAGGTGATTGTAATCAGGCACAAAGTCGTCGCCGCGCGACGAAGAGAACGCGGACAGAGCCTCAAGCATGGCATCGGCCAGATCTTCGTTAAAGGCCGCCGGCCGCGCATCCTGACGGCGCATTTGCAGATAGAGGGACAACTCCAGCCTGCCGCGGCCCGCGCGGCGCTTTACCAGCCGCTCGAGGGCCGGTTCCAGAGGGCGGATATGCGGGGGCAAACGCCAGCGGATATCAAGATGCCGCCCGTTCACGCTGCGTATTTCCCAAACCTGGGTCCAGTCTTCTTCTTCCAGAAAACAGCGGCCAAAGCCGGTCATACTGCGTAACATGTCTTCTCCGGAGTTCTGCGACGGATTCGGGGGCGAGTCTCACACCGCGGGGAAATGCGGGAGGGTATGGAATCGTTCGCCGATGCGTATGAAAATACGCTATTCATGACTGTTGCACAATGCGCGCTTAAGAAAAAAATGCACGCGGAGCCTTTTATCTTCCGCCGCATGAAAGGTGATTCCTTTTTCACCGTATCCGGGCGCAACGTTGCAGCAGGACATAATCGGCTATGGTAAGGGCCGCCATGGCCTTGATCACGGGGACAATGCGCGGGATGGCCGAAATGTCGTGCCTGCCGCCTATGGCGATATCGACCGGTCTGCCTTCAGGAGTGATGGTGGACTGCTTCATGGCGATGGAAGAAATGGGCTTGACGGCGACGGTCATCGCGAGGGGCGCGCCGTTGCTCAGACCGCCGAGCACTCCGCCGGCTTTATTGTCGGCAAAGACGTAACCCGCGCCGCCGGGCAGGACGCCCGAGGCGGGGATAAGAGCGGAGGCGCCCGGAGAGGCGGCGCCCGGCGGTGTAAAGGGCAGGCAGGCGTCGTTATTGATGCTGCCGGTCAGACGGGCCGAGGCGAAACCGTATCCGGCCTCTACGCCTTTAACCGCGCCGATTCCCATGAAAGCGTACGCCAACCGGGCGTCAAGCTTGTCAAAGACGGGTTCGCCGAGGCCCGCGGGCAGGCCGAAAGCCATGATCCGCACAAGGCCGCCCAGCGTGTCGCCGGCTTTTTTCACCGTATTGACCCTCTTTTCCCACAGCGGAACAGTGGCTTCGTCCGGACAAAAAAAGGGACGAAGCGCCGCCCCGGGCACGTCCGTCAAAGGAGCGGGGATGCCCCCCAGTTCGCAGGCGCAGGCCAGAATACTGATTCCCCGCGTTTCCAGAAATTTCAGGGCGATGGCTCCGCCGGCCACCCGGCTGAGGGTTTCCCTGCCCGATGAGCGGCCGCCGCCGCGATGATCCCGCATGCCGTACTTAACGAGAAAACCGAGATCCGCATGGCCGGGGCGCAGCACATCAGCCAGAGCGTCGTAATCGGCGGAACGCTGATTCGTGTTCTCCACATGAAAGGCGATCGGCGTGCCGCTTGTCTTGCCCGCGAAGACGCCGGAAAGCAGGCGAATCCTGTCGGGCTCGTTGCGGGCGGTATCCGCGCCGCCGCCCTTTTCGCCGCCGCCCGGCCGGCGAAGATCCAGTTCTTTCTGTATATCCTCCTCGCTGAGTTCAAGCCCCGCGGGGCAGCCGTCCACAACGCCGCCAAGGCCCGGTCCGTGGGATTCTCCGTAGGTGGTCAGGCGGAAGACGCGCCCGAAAGTATTGCCGCTCATGAGGCTTCCTTATGTATCGCGCCCGACAGACGCATAATGCTCCGCGCCACGGCGTCGGGCGGCGGCGCGGCGTCTATGCTGTGGTGGGCGGTTTGCCTGTAAAGGAGTTCGCGTTCTTCAAGGATTTGGGAAATTTCCTCCAAAAGAGAGGCGCCGGTCAGGGAAGGACGCCGCCGCGAGTCGCGTCGGCGTTTCAGGCGGGCATACAGGCGGTCAATCGGGGTGGAGAGGTGGATGACGGTGCCCGCGGCGCGCATATATACCCGATTGGCTTCGGCCAGAATTATGCCGCCGCCCGTGGAGATAACGCCGCCGTTCGTTCCGGTGGGGCCGTGACGGCGCGTCATGTCGGCGGCATCGGGAGCTCCTTGTATCGCGGCGGCGGGGGGGGCCTCGTCCGGCGCATGCCGCCCGGCTCGGAACACGGCTTCGGCCAGGGCGCGGGATTCGCGCGCCCGAAACGCCGCCCAGCCCTCATCGTCGACGATGTCGGCGATGGAGCGTCCCGCTTCGGCCGTAACCATATCGTCGGTATCGTAAAAGGGCAGGTTCAGGCTTCGGGCCACTAATGATCCGACCGTGCTTTTACCCGATCCGCGCGGGCCGATCAAAAAAAGCGTCAACGTTTCCTGGCGCATGGGACTCCATTGCCGTAAAGGAGGCTGAGCGGAAAACGGTTCCCCGCGGCCGGCGATGCAAGGGGAGCGGCGCGGGCGGCCGGCACGGTCCCCTGTCGGCGGCAATGCTCATTTACAAAAAACCTGTCGGATAATTTCTTTACATCAACCGGGAGGAAATATAGAATAAATATTTTTATTAGGCAAAAGGTAACTTGGGGTATTTTCGATAAACACTTGTTCCGCGCAGCGCGCGCCGAAAAAACGGGACTTTCGGCGTCTCATGCGCGGCGGCGGATTCACTGTAAGGCAGGCGGTATGGCAGAACCCTCTCTTGCTCCCCTTATGCTCGGTATCGCCGGATTCGGCACGGTGGCTTCCGGCCTTGTGCGCATCCTCACGGAAAACAGGGAGGCGATTTTTGCCCGCGCCGGCCGCGATATTCGCGTCAAGCGCATTCTGGTGCGCGACCCCGGCCGTCAGCGCGCCGTGTCTGTTCCTGAAGGCGCCGCTTTGACCACGCGTATGGAAGATTTGTTCGAGGACGCGGATATCGACGTGGTGGTCGAACTTATGGGCGGCGTGGATATTCCTCTGCTCCTGCTCGAGCGTTCCCTTGGCGCGGGCAAGCATGTGGTCACGGCGAACAAGGCTCTGCTGGCGGAAACCGGCAACCGGCTTTTTGCCCTGGCGGCGGAAAAAAACCTTCATCTGGCTTATGAGGCCGGCGTATGCGGCGGCATCCCCATTGTTCAGACCCTGCGCGACGGCCTCACGGCCAACCGTATTCAGACGCTGGTAGGCATACTTAACGGCACGAGCAATTATATTCTCTCGGAAATGAGCACCAAAGGCATGGCCTTTGATCAGGCCCTGAAGCAAGCCCAGGCGCTCGGCTATGCCGAGGCGGATCCGACCCTGGATATAGAGGGGATTGACGCCGCCCATAAACTGGCTCTGCTTATCCGTTTGGCCTGGGGCGTGGATTATCCCTGTTCGCGCTTGTCCGTGCGGGGCATCTCCGGAGTGAGCCCGCTTGATATTGCCCATGCCCGCGAATTCGGCTACCGGATCAAGCTGTTGGGCCATGCCCGGCTTGTGGGGGATTGCGCTCGGGACAGCGGCATTGAGGCCGGAGTCCGTCCTACTCTGGTACATGAATCCCTGCTGCTGGCCAGAGTGGGCGGAGCTTACAACGCCGTGCGCGTGGAGGGCGACGCCGTCGGTTCCGTTTTCCTGCACGGCCGGGGAGCGGGCGATATGCCCACAGGCAGCGCCGTAGCCGCCGATATTGTGAGCATCGCCAGGGGGGCCGGGCCCAACAACACCGGATTCGTCCGCCCGGCTCTTCCCGGGCCGGCCCGAATCATCCCGCCTCTTGAAACGTACAGCCGTTTTTATATACGCCTGATGGTGTCCGACACTCCCGGGGTTTTGCGGGATATCGCCGCCGTTATGGCCGAAAACGGCATTTCCATCGCCCAGGTGATCCAAAAGGATCAGGCGGGCGGCTCATACGGCGGGGAGGCCGGAGACGGGCGGGCGGCGCCTGGGGTGCCTCTTATCATCATGACTCATGAAGCCTATGCCGCCGGCGTATACAAGGCTCTGCGGACCCTGACGGACTCGGTCGTGGTGCATGAGCCTCCCGTGCACTATCCGGTGCTGGTCAAACGAAGTTGAAAAGAGTTTTTCGTACCGTGTGACGGTTACATGTATGCCTCCGGCGGCCGGGGGTTCCGTGCCTGGAGCCGGCCGGGGGAAATCCAAGTGAGGTAGCGAAGCCCTTCAGGGCTTCGCGTCTTGCGCTTGGGAGGGGTCCCAACCCCTCCCAAGCTTCCGCCCCGGAAAGAAACCCCGCCCTTCAGGGCGGGGTCGGGGCTATATGGCCTTGCGGCCGGGGTTTCAGACCACAAAGGAAATGAGGGAATACTCTTACGGTATTTGACCGGGATGCCGGACACACTCCGACGCGGCCGGAGGGCAAAAAGGCGTAGGGTTACCATGCCCTGAGGATGCCTCCGTACGTACGGGAGCCCTGGCGGTCACGACGGGGGCATTTCCGGAAAATCGCCGTTGTCGGCGGGGAGGCCGACAACGGCGATGGAGTGTTCGCAGGCGGTGTCGAGGGCGGCCTGCCGATCGAAAAAGAGGGTTTTCTCCGCTTCAAAGGCCAGACAGGCGTAGCGGTATCCGGCGAGCAGCGCGATGGTGCCGGCGCCGATGCTCGGCAGATCGAGGCGATCGTCCTGGCCGGGCTTGAGGACTTTGACGGCGGTACAGCCGGAACCGCCGAGTTCCCCGCCGCGGATCAGCGTGGCGTCGGTGCCTTCCATGGCTTCCACCGCGACGACGATGCCGCTGCGCACCACCACGCACTGGCCGATATCCAGCGCGCCGAGGCTTTTGGCGATGTTCCAGCCGAAGCGGATATCCCGCCAGGTGTCGGGCCGGGGTCTGTGTTTGCCGAGGACGCCGACGGGGCCGCGCAGATTCGGCACAAGGCGTTCGGGCCGCACCACGGTGATGCCTTCGCTGTGCAGTTCGTCCGCCACGGCGCGCAGGACGGCGTCGTCCCCCTTGTTCCTTTTGAGTTGAAAAAGCAGCCTGGCCGCGCGCATGTCCGGGCGCAGATCGAGGGCCTTGGGCTTGCTGACGGCTCCGGCCATGCAGACGGATCGCGCGTGGTGCCGCTTGAAGAAGGCGATGAGCGCGCCGAGTTGTCCCAGATGGAGCATGGTAAAGGCGTCGGCTTCGGCGGCGAGGGCGTCGTCGGTATTGCCGTGAAAGCCGCAGATGACGACGCGCAGGCCGTCGCGTTTCGCCCCCCGGGCCACGAGAAAGGGAAACTGGCCGGAACCGGCGATGATGCCGATGGTGTCCATATAAGGTTTCCTTGACGCCATACCGCGCCGCACGGCGGGGAATCCTGCATGCGTAACGGGCTTTGCGGCCGAAGCGGGCGCGTCACCCCGGCGGCGCGTTTATTCCTTGACGTCCGGGGAACGGGCGACGGGCAGCACGCCGCGGGGACTTTCCCGGATAAAGGCGATCAGTTCCATGACCTCGGGCACATGGGCGAAATCCCGCGATGCCTTGTCCAGCGCCTCCTGCCGGGACAATTCGGACAGCCAGACAAGGCGGAAGGCGGAGCGGACGGCCGTGATCACGGCCGAATCCAACTTGAGGCGGCGCAATCCCACGAGATTGGGCCCGTGTACGCCGGCGCGGCTGCCCACCGCCAGCATGTAGGGCGGCAGATCCAGACTTATGCCGGTCATGCCGCCGATAAAGGCGTGTCGGCCGATGCGGCAGAACTGGTGTACGGCCGAAAGGCCGCCGACGACGGCCCCGTCGAAAAGGGTGACGTGTCCGGCGAGGGTGGCGGCATTGGACATGATAATGCGGTTATGCAGGATGCAGTCGTGGGCTATGTGGCAATAGGCCATGATCAGGTTGTGGCTGCCCACCCGCGTGACGCCGCCGCCGCCGTCGGTCCCCCTGTGCAGGGAGGCGAATTCGCGGATGGTGTTGTTGTCGCCTATTTCAAGGCGCGAAACCTCGCCCGCGAACTTGAGATCCTGGGGAAGGCCGCCGACCACGGCGTGCGAATGGACGGTATTGCCGCTTCCCATGGACGTGTAGCGTTTGATGGAGGCGAAGGCGTGGATGGCGCAGCCGTCGCCGATGACGACGTCGTCTTCGATAAGGGCGCAGGGGCCGACGCTGACGTCGCGGCCAAGCTCGGCCTTTGGGGAAACAAAGGCGGAAGGATGGATGGAGGCCGTCATTGCAGACTTTCCCTGGAGACCACGGCGGCGGTGAGTTCCGCTTCGGCGGCGAGGGATTCGCCCACGCGCGCCGAGCAGCGGACCTTGTAGACGTTGAGTTTCCGGCGGAGAAGCTCGCAATGCAAATCGAGCCTGTCGCCGGGGATCACGGGCTTGCGGAAGCGCGCGTTCTCAATGCCGGCGAAAAGAAACAGCGAGGAGGCGGGCATGTCTCCTCCTTCTCCCGACAGCACGAGCAGGGCGCTCGCCTGGGCCATGGCTTCGACGATAAGGACGCCGGGCATGACCGGTTGTTCGGGAAAATGGCCATGGAAAAAGGGTTCGTTGACGCTTACGCACTTATAGGCGTCAATGTGCCGCAGGGGCTCGAAAGCCACCACCCGGTCCACCAGCAGAAAGGGGTAACGGTGCGGCAGAAAGGAGAGGATGCGCTGAATGTTCATGACGGCGCAGAGCGCTTCCGCCGTTTGCCGATCGCTCATGGCGTTTCCTCGTCGCTGGTTGGTGCGGTATCCGGGAAGCGGGCCAGCAGTTGTTCCATCCCGGCCAGTTTTTTTTCAAGCCGCCGTATCCGTTTGTCAAGTTCCGGCAATTTGGGCAGCAGGACGGCGGCGCGCATGAACGTGCCGCTTTCCATAAAGGGGCTGCCGCTGCCGCTGACGCCTTGAGGGATGTCCTTGGGCACTCCGGCCTGCGGGCCGACGGTAACGTCGTCGCCGATGGAGAGGTGCCCGGCGATGCCGGCCTGTCCGGCCATGGTGACGCGGTCGCCTACCTTGGTGCTGCCGGCTATGCCCACTTGCGAGATGATCAGACAGTGTTCGCCGAGACTGACGTTGTGGCCGATCTGCACCAGATTGTCCAGCTTGCTCTCCTTGCCGATGCGGGTGGCGCCCAGTGTGGAGCGGTCAACGCAGGTATTGGCGCCGATATCGACGCCGTCCGCCAGAACGACCGTGCCTATTTGCGGAATTTTCCGCATGGCGCCGTCCGCGCGCACGAATCCGAAACCTTCGGTGCCGATAACCGCGCCGGCATTGATCACGCATGCCGCCCCCAGGGTTACGCCGGCCAGAATGACGGCATTGGGGTACAGCACGCAGTCCGGCCCGATCGCGCAGTCTTCGCCCACATAGACGCCGGGGTAGAGCACGCAGCCGGGAGAGAGGGAACTGCGCGCGCCCACGTGGGCGTGCGGATGGATGGCGCAGCCCTTGCCGACCTCAGCCGTTGGGTGGACCACGGCCAGCTCGCTGACGCCCGTAAAGGGCTCGGGCTTGCGGACGAAGAAAGAAGCGGCCCTGGCAAAGTCCAGATACGGATTGGCGCTGATCAGGGCCGTGCGCGCCATGTGGGCGAATTCTTCCGCGATGATCACGGCGCAGGCTTTTGTCCCGGCGAGAAAAGGCGCGTACCTGGGGTTGGACAGAAAGCTGACGTCGCTCTCCCCGGCCTCCTCAAGGGTTTGCAGGCCGCTGAATTCCCTGTCTTCTCCCCTCAGGCGCATACCGAGACGCCCGGCCAGTTCGGAAAGTCGCAATGCCATGTTCGCCGCCGTTATTTGCCGGCAGGGGAAGCCTCGCCCTTAGCGGCGTCCTTGGCGTCCGCGGGGGTGGCTTTGGCCTTTTTCCATTGTTCATTGGTTTCGGCCAGCATCGCGGCGGTGACGTCGATCGCGGTGTCCGCGTAAACGGTCGCCGAGCTGTCGAAAACGGCGAGGTAGCCCCGTTTGAGGGAGAGTTCTTTGGCCGCGGCGGTGACGACGGCGTCAATCTCCGTGCGCAGGCGCGCTTCGTCGGCCTGGAACACACGCACGAAGGCCTGCGCCTTTTCCGTATATTCCCGGTTCATCTTGTTGAGTTCCGCCTGCTGTTTCTCAGTGGCCTTGCCTTTTATCGACGCTATTTTCTTTTCAAGGGTCTCGCGCTGTTTTTCGAGGGAGGTCTTTTGCTCCCCGAATTTTTTTTCCATGGAGATTTTGGCTTCCCGCAGGGCGTCGCATTCCGTGACGACCTTCTGGACGTTGAAAACGGCGATGCCCGCCGGTTCCGCATGGGCGGCGGCGGCGAAAAACAGGGCATAACACAGGGTCACGGAGGCGAGCGTACGCATGGAGCATCTCCTTTGGGAGCGATGTTTATGGTGTTTCGGTCCACAGCCGGATCTATCCGCCGGCTGACTCCGTCCCGGCTTCTCCGCGCCGGGCGGATCGCCTCCTCCCTGAAGGAAAGGCTTACCGGAAAGGCAGGCACGATCATCGCGGCTGTTCCGGGTGCGAGTGACATAGCCTTATGCGCCGGCGGAGTCAAGATTGCCCCGAACGCCGCTCAAGGTTCAGCGGCCCGTAAGTCTGGCCAACTTGGCTTTATAGGCCGTTATGCCGTCGATCAGGCCCTCCGCCTGGCTTTGCAAAAATTTTTCGGAGCGCAGGTCCCGGGCGTCCTCCTCGTTGCTGGCATAGCCGCATTCGACGAGAATGGCGGGCATGCGCGCGCCCATCAGCACGTAAAAGGGGGCGGAGCGCACGCCGTTGTCCTGCGCCTTGAAGCCGGCCCGGCGCACCCTGTTCAGTATGCCGTTGTGAACGAGGAGGGCCAGCGCGCGCGATTCCTCCAACTTGGAACTGAGCACGAGATCGCTCAGAATGACCTGCAAATCGCTGATGTTTTTGACGGAAACGGCGTTTTCCCGCGCGGCCACAAGAGTGGCGTTCCGGGTTTTGGCCATGTCCAGGTAGTAGACCTCAAGGCCGCGGACGTCCGGATTGGGGTTGGCGTTGAGGTGAATGGAAATGAAGAGATCCGCCTTTTTCCGGTTGGCGATATCCGGCCTGTCCTGGAGCGTAAGGTACTTGTCGCCGGCGCGCGTATACAGAACGGTGAAGCCTTTCGCCTGCAGCAGAGCGCCCAGCCGTCTGGCCATGGCAAGGGTGAATTCCCGTTCGACAAAGCCCCCGGTCATGGCTCCGGGGTCCTTGCCGCCGTGCCCGGCGTCAATCATGATGGTCTGCACGGTGAGGCCGAGCTGATCCATCAGGGCATTACCCTTCGGGGCGTTCTTCTCGCCGCCCCCCTGCTTCCCGCGTCGGCCGCTCCCGCCGTCGGGGGCGCTGTCCTGTTCCACCTTTGTGCCGCCCGTAATGTCCGCTTTGTCGCTGACCTCCACCCGGATGGTATGCGGCGCCTTTTTCGGCGCGCGCACGGCAAAGGCGCGCACCCCGTCGCAATCGAGCATGACGCGCGTTCCCTTACTCGACTGGGAGAGGCGGATGCGCGAAACCGGCAGGTCAGGGGGCGTTATGCTCGGCATAAGCTTCTGCGAGGGAAAGGCTCCCGGAATATCGATATAAATGCGGGCCGGCGTTGTGGTGGAGGCGTTCGGCGGGATGTATTCGTATTCGTACCGGGCTGGGCCGTCCAGTTCCAGGGTGATGCGCCCCCGTTGCTTCTTGCCCGTCCAGAGGATGTTTTTGATGGTGAGCGACGGGGCGGGAGCGGTTTGTCCGGCAAAAGGCCGCGCCCCGCTCGGGGCGTCCTTTTTGAGTTCGGCAAGCAGTTTCGCGGCTTTCGGCGCTTCCTCCGCTTGCGGGTAACGCGTCAGCAGGGTTTCCAGCAGAGCGGCCGCCTCGGCGGGTTTTTCCAGAAACGCGCGCAACAGTTCCGCCTGCCGGTAAAGGGCTTTGGGAGCGAGAGGGGAGGCGGCATGGCGCTTCGCCGTCTCCGCGTAAAGAGCGACGGCCTCGCGGCGATCGGAGGGGAGAAAGGAGCGGAGGCTGAGTTCCTCCCGGGCACGGGCGGCATAGTAGGCTCCCTTGGCCGCGTTTTCGCCGCTGCCCGTGCGCCGGAGGGCGATACCTCTTTCTTCCAGGTCGATCCAGAGATCCCGGCGTCCGGAACGGCTCCTGTCCCGCTTCAGGTCGTCGAATTCCTTGATCAGCGTCTGCGCCGAAGCGCCCTGCCCCGCGGCGGGAGGCGCTGAAGAACGGACCGCCGGCGCGGCGGCTTGAAGCGGCGCGGCGGCGAACAGCAGGCCGGCCATGACGGCCGGCAACAGGATAAGGGTCTGGAAAACGCGCATGAGCACCGCTTGCCGGTAAAAATGTCGCCGGGAGGGGCGATACGGGTGAAATCGCCGCCGGCCCTTTTCGTTTTCCCGAAAGGGCCGATAAGAAACACACGGGGAAAACGCGGCATGCGCCGGTACGCGGACGCGGACGCCGCGCCTTCCCGCCGGGAAAATAACCCCTGAAGCCGCTCTTTGTCAAAACCCGGGTTCGGTTCCGGCGTGTCAGGGTCGTATAAAGGGCCTCATCAACGTATTGTGATTGTTGACGGCGCTCCGTAAAGGGTCGCGTCAGGTTTTCCCGAGAAAGCTCCGCGCGAAAAAACGTAAGTCGCGCGCCGGATGACGAGGTTGCCATGTCCTGCCGATTCGCCCGCGTTCTGGAGCGGGAACTCAAGGCCGCCGGTCTGCCCCCCTCCGTCCCTGCTTCATGCGGGGGCGCTTCTTCGGCCCGCGTCCCCGCGTTTTGCCCGGACGCCCCCGGCGCCCCCGCTTCGCCGCCCTTTCGGGACACGAGCAATTTTTCCGCCAGGGCCGTGCGCTTGTCCCGGTCGCTACGGCACTACGCCGAGGACGGCCGCCGTCCGGAACGGCGGGACCCGTCGCTGGTTACGGGCTGGAACGAAGCCGGCTACCTGCGTGACGAGGGCGGGGGACTCGGCGGTGAAATCCGTTTTGCGACCGCCTCGGGAACAGTGGTCAGCGTAAAGGCCGAATCCTGTCCCGAGCGGGGGACGCAGGTTACGGTGCGGGCGGTCGGGAACGGCGTCGAACACGAGTTTTCTCTGGACGATTTTTCCGAATGCCGCCGGGATCGCCGGGCCGGCCCGGCGCGGGTTACGGCATACGCCCTCGCTCCCGGCAAAGGACCGGGAATGTAGCATGGAGGGAGAGCCATGCGTCTTGCGCCCGGATTCGCGCGCTAGCCGTTCGTCCTCTCTATCTTGCGCAGGTGCAGGGAGGGCAGGCCTCGTTTGGCGGCGGCATCAATCAGTTTGCGGTTTAACGCCTCAGGCAGCGCGGCGGAAAGGGACAGTTCCGCGCGGTAGAAACCGGGAAGATTGTCGTCGTCGGAGGCGTCACAGGGCGGTTGCGGTCCCGCGATGACGCGAAGACGAAAGTCCGGAACGGGTCCGGCATGGGCCGCCAGCAATTCGTCCACGGCGTTTTCAATGGATTCGACGGCGAGCAGGGCCTCTTTGTAGCATATATTGCCTGCCGGAAGCAATGTGATTCGTCGCGCAATCCCGGTAACTGGCGGTCGCCGCGCCGCCGCAGGACAGCCGATGAGCGTTTCCCCTTACCAGTGTCGTTTCGGCTCGTACAGCCTGGCCGCTTCGCAGGATCGCGAAGCCGTGTCCGCGTTATTGCGGGTATCGCCCGATCAGGGCGACATGCGGCTGGCGCTTCAGCCGGGGTCCGATTTCTTCACCGACCGGGACCTTTTGGGCAGGCGCGCCGTGATCCTGGGACGCAGCCCGCATGGTTCGCCGATTTTTCTTTGCGAGATGAGAGAGTATCCGGTCTACCTGGCGGGCAAGGCGGGCAAGGCCGTATATTTCGGCCTGCTGCGGGCGGGCGGGCCGTATCGCCGCCAACTCGGGGTGCTGGAACACGGGTTTCTCGCCCTGCGCTATTTCGCCCGCCGACTGGAATTCGCCGACGAGTTTTTTACCGCCGTCCCCCACGACAATACCCTGCTTAAGGCCGTTGCGGAGGCGCGTCTGTCGAGGCTTCCGCAGCATATCATGCTGGGCGACGTGCAGAGCCTGTTCCTGCCCGCGCAAAGCGGCCTTGCCGAAGAGGAGCTTCCGGCGGGTTATTCCGTTGATCCCGCCACTGCCGACGACGCGAAGGAACTGGAAGGGCTGCTGGCCGCCTCAGGGTCAAGCTGGAGCTACGCTCCGGCGCCCTCCGCCGATGACTTCGCGTTCCTGTTGGCCGGCAACTCCTTTTTTTCCCGCACAATGCTGGCGCTGCGGCATGGAGGATTGATTGTCGGCTGCGCGGGCGTATGGGATCAGCGCGCCCAGAGGCAGGTGCTGGTTGAGGGCTACAGCCTGGGCACAAACCTGCTGCGCTTCGTACGCGGCCTGACGGCGCGCGACCTGCCCGCGCTGCCCGCGCCGGGCGGCAGTCTCGAACTGATAGGGCTGCCCTTTTTCAGCATTCGCCATAGCCACATCGCAGCGGGAAGGGCGCTGCTGGACAGGGCCGTACGGCACGCCGGGACCTTGGGCGGACAGACCTGCGCCCTGTGCCTGTCCATGCAGAATCCCCTGCGCCGCAAGCTGGGACTCGAAGGCGTGCCCCGCTATATCAGAATATACCGGGTGCTTTTTCCCGGCGCGGGCACGGCCGTGGAAGGCAAATTTTTCGCCCCGCAGCCGGATTTCTCCCTGCTGTGACCGGCCTCCGTCAAGAGGGGCGACGCCATAACGGCGTCAAAAAAGAGATTAGCCGTAAGAAGGGGATCCGGGGGAATTATTCCCCCCGGCGGGGTTCGGGGCGGAGCCCCGAAAAATCACAAAAGAGCGCGGGGGCATGAGAGAAGGCGCCTTTCGCGCGCCGCCTTACAGGCCGTCCCCTTTTTCCTTTCTGTAGGCGTCAACGTCCCTGTTGTGCTCCGTAAGCGTTTTGTTGAAGTTGTGGCCGCCCCCTTCTCCCTTGGCCACGAAGTAGAAAAAATCATGCCGTTCCGGCATGGCCGCCGCCTTGAGGGCATCCATGCCGGGGGAGCAGATGGGACCGGGCGGAAGTCCGCCGTGCCGGTAGGTATTGTAGGGGTTTGAGGCGTCGTTGAGCTGCGATTTGAGAATGCTGCCGGTAAAGCGTTCGCCCAGGCCGTAAATAATGGTCGGGTCGCACTGGAGGAGCATATTGACGCGCAGGCGGTTGGCATAGACGCCGGCCACGCGGGCGCGCTCTTCCGGAAGCGATGTTTCCTTTTCCACCAGGGAGGCAAGGATCAGCAGACGCCGCAATGCCTCCGGGTCGCACTCCTCCGGGCTCGCGAGGACGGCGGATCGCGCGTCCCGCGCCGGGGCGCCGGGAGAATGCGCTGCGGAGTGGCGAGAGGGAAGCCGCTCCCAGAGGGGCCGGGTTTTCGCCCAGAACATCTTCACCATGGCGGAGGCCACTTCGCGCGCCTGGGCCTTGTCCGCCTTGTCCTCCTTGTTGATGGCGCGCGGCTTGCTCCGCATGTAGGTTTCCGGAAAGAGAAAACCCTCGGCGTTGGCAAAGGGAATATGGTGCTCGCGGAGAAAGACGGGATCATGAACGGTCTCCCTGAAATCCTCGTAGCGGGCGAAACCCTGGGCTTCCACCTCCCTGGCCGTTTCCCACCAGGTGAGTCCTTCCCTGACGAACAGGCGATAGAGCAGGGACTGGCCCCGGGTGATGTGCCAAAGCACCTGTTCGGGGAGCATGCCGGTGTTGATCAGGTATTCCCCCGCCTTGATTGCGCCGGTTGCCTCTTTGCCGTAAGCCAGCAGGCGGAAGCGAAAGACGTCCGAGACAACGCCGGCCTGCTTAAGGTCCCGCGCCACCTGATCAAAACGGGAACCCGGGGCGATGGTGATGAGGACGTCCCGCGCCGCGTCCGAACCGGGCGTGTGTAAAAAGCGGTAAGCCTCATAGGCGAGGCAGGCGCCGCCGAGCAGGAGTACCCAGAAGAAGAAGCTTATGAGGCGAGCCATGCCGGACTGTGTTCCTGTGGCGTTACGCTTGTAAAAGGGTTTATCCGGCGCGCGGGCGGAGCGCGTTTTCGCCCCGTGCGGGCGAAAACGGACGGCGCCGCCCGCCATTTTCCTTCAGACGCGACTATAGCCTGAAAAGGGCGCGGGGGGAAGAGAAAAAGGATGGCCATGGGCACTTAAGGCATGTGCCGAATCGCGTTCCTTGCGCGCCGGCGCTCAGATGGAATAGGCGTAGTCCGAATTCATGCCCCGCAGCCCGGCGTTTTGCCGCAAGATCACCCTTTCCCCGACAAAGGCGTAAAGGCGGTAAATCATGACCCTGACGGCGTCGCCCACCGTCAGGGGAGGATCTTCCAGCGGATAGCGGGCAGGCAGAGAGATGCCTCCCACCGCGAGCCTGACCTCCAACCAGGCTCCCCTGAAGAGTATGCCTTCGACCACCGCCTCTTCCAGGCAGTTCGGGTATTGCCCCACCTCGCCCGGGGGCAGTATTCTGATGAACTCCGGGCGCACGGCCCCGGGCGCGGCCTCGCCCTCAAAACCCTTCAGCGCGGTCACATCGTCCAGGGGGGTGGAATCGCCGATAAAGCCGGCCACAAAGGGCGTCGCCGGGTCTTTGTAGAGTTCGGCAGGCCGTCCCAATTGCTCGACGACGCCCTGATTGGTGACGATGATGGTATCGGCCGCCTCCACGGCCTCGTCTTGATCGTGGGTGACAAAGATGCTGGTTACGCCGAGTCTGCCCACCATTTCCCGCAGCCAGAGGCGCAGCTCGCGGCGGACCTTGGCGTCCACGGCGGCAAAAGGCTCGTCCAGGAGCAGCAGACTGGGATTGGGGGCGAGAGCGCGGGCAAAGGCCACGCGCTGCTTCTGCCCGCCGGAAAGCTGGGCGGGATAGCGCCGCTCGAAACCCTCCAGCCCGATGAGGGCCAGAAGTTCGCTCACCCGATCGCGCACGGCGGCGCGGGGGATTTTTCTGACCTCCAGCCCGAAGGCGATGTTGTCGAACACGGTCATGTAGCGGAACAGGGCATAGTTCTGAAACACGAAGCCTATGCCCCTGCGGCTTGGCGGCATATCGTTCACCCTGAGCCCGTCGATGAGGATGTCGCCGTAATCCGGATTCTGCAGCCCGGCGATCATGCGCAAAATAGTGGTCTTGCCGCTGCCGCTCGGACCCAGCAGGGCCGCCAGCGCCCCCTTGTCCACGCCGAAACTCACATCCCGCGCGGCGCGCACCGCATCAAAACTTTTGTGAATATGCCGCAATTCAACGTACATGGCCGGAGTCCTCTCCGCCCGCCCGACGGGATCGCCACTCCACAGCGACACGCGCCGCCAGGATGAACAGAGCGGCTGTGGCGAGTAACGAGGCCACGGCGAAGGCGGCGGTAAATTTATATTCGTTGTAGAGAATTTCAACGTGCAGGGGCAGGGTATTGGTCTTGCCGCGCAAGCGGCCCGATACCACGGACACGGCCCCGAATTCGCCGAGGGCCCTGGCCGAACAGAGTATCACGCCGTATATCAGGGCCCAGCGGATATGCGGCAAGGTCACGCGGCGAAAAATAGTCAAAAATCCCGCCCCCATGAGAGCGGCGGCCTGCTCCTCGTCCGTGCCCCTGGCCTCCAGGGTCGGGATAAGCTCGCGGGCCACAAAGGGCATGGTGACGAAAATGGTGGCCAGTATAATGCCCGGCGTATCGAAAACAATGCTGATCCCGAATGCGTCAAGCCAGGGATGCAGCCAGCTCATGCGCCCGAAGGTCAGGATGAAAATAAGCCCGGCTATCACCGGCGAGACGGAAAAGGGAATATCAATGACCGTGATGAGCAGGCTCTTGCCTTTGAACGCATACCGGGTAACGGCCCAGGCCGCCGTCAGGCCGAACAGCGTGTTGACGGCTATGGCCAGGGAGGCGGCCTTGAGGGTCAGAACAAGGGCGCGCAGAGCATACTCATCGGACACGGCGTCGAGATAGACGGAAACGCCGGCGCTGAACGCCTCCACCAGCACCACGGCCAGGGGGGCAATGAGCATGATCAGGATAAAGGCGAGGCTTACGGCTATAAGCGGCCCGTTTACCCACGGATTGCCGCGAGCGCCGCGTTCCCGGCGCGGTGCCGCCTCTCCCGGCCGAAAGGGAAGGCTCCGGCCGCATTCTTCGTCAGAACTTCCTTTGTGGTCTGAGACCCCGGCCTTCATGCCGGATATAGCCCCGACCCCGCCCTGATGGGGGGGGCTTTCCGGGGAGGAAGCTTGGGAGGGGTTGGGACCCATCCCAAGCGCGAGACGCGAAGCCATGAAGGGCTTCGCTGCCTCATTTGGATAAAATTCATAATCTGCACGCATATTTTTCGTATATGACTGATTTTGGAGAAGAACGCAACCGGGCAGATTTTGCGGGGCGGGCGAGGCCTCTTGGATATTAATTTGCATGAAAATTCTTTATATTGTTTTTGTCAATACCACACTATCAATATAAGGAGAATCCCATGAGCATCATAGCCACTCCCAAGGCTCCGGCGGCGATCGGCCCATATTCCCAGGGAATTGTTGCCGGTTCTTTAATTTTTGTTTCCGGGCAACTCCCGTTGCATCCTGTCAGCGGGGCCATGTCTGCCGACCCGGCTTCCCAGGCCAGGCAATCCATGGAAAATGTGAAAGCCGTGCTTGAAGGAGCCGGTTCCGGCTTGGACAAGGTTGTGAAAGTGACGATTTTTCTGCGGGATTTGGAGCATTTCGCCGTTGTTAACGAAGTTTACGCCGGTTTTTTCCCCGGCTCTTTCCCCGCGCGCAGTTGCGTACAGGCGGCTCGTCTTCCCAAGGACGCCCTGCTGGAAATTGAAGCCATCGCCGCTATATAAGAAAGCGGAGAATGCCGTGTCTCTTCCCTCTTACAGCCTCGCCATTTCTCCTTGTCCTAATGATACCTATATTTTTGAGGCGCTGCTGCATGGTCGTTCCCCCGCTTCTTTTGAGCCGCAGCCGTATATGGCGGATGTGGAGGCGCTTAACGAAGCGGCCCGCGAAGGGCGTTTCGTCATTACCAAACTTTCTTTGGCTGCCGCCGCGCATGTGCTGGATAAATACGTTTTGCTCAATGCCGGGGCTGCCCTCGGCAGAAATTGCGGCCCCCTTGTCGTGTCGCGTGGCGCGTTGACGGCCGAGGAATGCCGCAGCGCGCGCATTGCCCTCCCCGGCAGGATGACTACGGCTAATCTTTTGCTGTCATTGACCGGGTTATTTGCCGGACCCCGCGACGACATGATTTTTCACCAGGTCATGCCCGCCGTGGAAGAAGGAAGAGCGGCGCTTGGCGTCATTATCCATGAGGGCCGTTTTACCTACGCCGAAAGAGGATTGTCTCTGGTGCTGGATCTCGGGCAGTGGTGGGAGGAGACGGTCCGCATGCCCCTGCCTCTCGGCGTGATTGCCGTTCGCCGGGATATCGGCGCAAAGGCCGTCTTGCAGGTGGAAGAGGCAGTCAGGCGAAGTCTTCTTTACGCCCGCGCGCATCCCGAAGCGGGTAGGGCGTTTATTCGGGCTCACGCACGGGAAATGGACGAGGGAGTTATGGCCAGTCATATCGCCACCTTCGTCAATGACTTCAGTCTGGAACTCGGAGAAGAAGGAAGGCAGGCCGTTAAGGTGCTGCTCCGGGCGGCGGCGAAAGAATCGGGGAGACGGTTGCCGCCGCTTCCCGTCTTTGCCGGAAAAAAATCAAGACAGGGAGATATCCTGGCCTGATGGTATGATTTTTTCACATTTCGCTGATATCGCCGGTGCCTCGTATATTCTGGACGCCGGGTAAGGCGTGTGTTACTACGGCGGGCAGTCGGTTCGGATTTAATGATGCGTATGGAGGGGCTGGTCTCTCCCGATTCCTCCCGGCGGGGGAGGAGTCTTGAAGCCGTGCACTATACGCAGGGTAATCTTTGGAAAAATGCCCTTTTTGGATATGGAGAAGCAATGAAATATTTTCAGCCTGATAGGGAATGCGCGTCTTACGACGCCATGCGTCAACTCCAATCGGAACGTTTTGTGAAGACAGTCCGGCATGCTTATGACGCTGTGCCTTTTTATCGGGAGAGCATGGCGAAAAAAGGCCTGACGCCCGAGGATATTCGTTCTCTTGACGATTTGTCGAAACTGCCTTTTCTGAGCAAGGACGATCTTCGGGAAAGCTATCCCTACGGATTGCTTGCTGTACCACGTTCCAGAGTCGTACGCATTCAGTCGACCAGCGGCACTACCGGCAAGCGGGTAGTCGCTTTTTACACGCAAACGGATATAGAAAGATGGGATGAATGCTGCGCCAGGGCCATTGTGGCCGCCGGCGGCAGCAGGGACGACGTAGTGCATGTCTCTTACGGATACGGTCTTTTTACCGGTGGTCCGGGGCTCAACGGAGGCTCTCATAAACTCGGCTCAATGACGCTGCCCATGTCGTCAGGCAATACGGAGCGGCAGATTCAGTTCATGTGCGATCTCGGCTCCACTATTCTCTGCTGTACGCCGTCTTATGCCGCTTATCTGGCGGAATCCGTCATGCAGCAGGGGGTGCGGGATAAGATTGCGCTAAAGGCGGGTATTTTCGGGGCGGAGGCTTGGAGTGAAGAAATGCGGCGGGATATTGAGGACAAACTCGGCATCAAAGCCTACGATATTTATGGATTGACGGAAATCTCAGGGCCGGGAGTTTCCTTTGAGTGCTCCGAGCAAACCGGTATGCATATCAATGAAGATTATTTTGCCGCCGAAATCATCGACCCGCATACAGGGGAAGTCCTGCCCGACGGCTCCAAAGGGGAACTTGTTCTCACCACCATCGCCAAAGAGGCTTTTCCCATCCTTCGCTACAGAACCCGGGATATCTGCGTTTTGAGCCGCAAGCCATGTTCCTGCGGCCGAACTCTGCTGAAGATGGGCAGACTCATGGGGCGTACGGATGACATGCTCATCATCCGCGGCGTCAACGTCTTTCCGTCCCAGATTGAAACAGTGCTGCTTAAGGGCGGGTATTCGCCGAATTACCTGATTATTGTAGACAGGGTGAATCATAGCGATACCTTTGAGGTGCAGGTTGAACTGACGCCGGAAATGTTTTCCGACACGGTCCGGAAAATTGCCGCGCGCGAGAGTGAATTGCTGGCTTCCATGCGTTCCATGCTGGGCATTTCGCCCAAGGTCACGCTCGTCGCGCCGCGTTCCATCGCCAGGAGCGAAGGCAAGGCGGTGCGCGTCATTGACAAGCGAAAAATCTAAAGGAGGAGAGGCCATGACTATTGAGCAAATCTCCGTCTTTGTGGAAAATGCTCCCGGTCGTCTTTTGGAAATTATGGAAACGCTGGGGAACGCGGGCATTGATCTGCGCGCCCTGTCCATAGGCGACACGGCGCGCTTCGGGGTTCTGCGTCTTATCGTCAAAGATCCGCAAAAGGCGGTTACCGTCTTGCGCGCGGCCGACTACGTGATCTCCGTCACTCCGGTGCTGGCCGTCAGTCTGGAAGATACGCCGGGGAGTCTGGTTAAGATATTGCGTCTCCTTTCCGATGCGGCGATTACGGTTGAGTATCTGTATGCCTTTGCCGCGCGAAAGAAAAACAGCGCTTATGTGGTCTTTCGCGTCGAGGACAACGCCCTTGCCTCGGCTGTTTTGGAAAGCGGCGGAGTCAAGGTCGCCGGCGCGGCGGAAATTTACGACGCTCTTAGCTGATATTCCCTTATGAGCCGCCCTGGCATCTAGTGTGGTGTCCTTGAAATAAATACATATAATGGACTCCAGACAAGGAGTTTGTTATGCGGCCATGTATCCGAGTTGCATTGACCAACTCATGTGACACAAATCGTGGAAAGCCGTTTGAGGTTTCAACTTGTCGTGACTCATAATCATGCACGGAATCAGAAAAAAGAATCCCGGCGAAGCCCTGTCAGAAAAGGCTCAGCCGGGGTTCTGTCTATCCCAGATTATCCCGTTTCTTCTCGTCTTAAATCATCTGTCTGACAGCAGCTCCGCCGCAAAACGCGGTTTTCGGCTACGCAAGGCCGCCTGGGCACGAGATCCCGGCATATTCCCGCCGCATACGGACCAGATGCCGGACGAGTTCTTCCGGGCGGTCGGGGCGAAAGCGGACCAACTCCTTGTCGGCCCGAAACCAGGTGAGTTGGCGTTTGGCGTAGGCTCGGGTATTTTTGAGCCACAGATTTTTGCAGTCCGTTAAAGAAAGGGAGCCTTCCACATAGGCGCGCAGTTCGCCGCAGCCGACCCCCGACCAGCCGGGAGCCTCCGGATCCGGGCAGCGACGCAGGGCCTCTCGCGCTTCGTCTTCCGCTCCGTTCCGCAGCATGCCTTCCATGCGTTTTTGCAACAGCGGCTCAAGCTCCGCCAGAGGCAGTTCCAGGCTGATTTTGGCGACCCTGTAGGGAGCGGGCGGCAAGGGTCCGGCATGCCAGCAGGAGAGGTTTTTGCCGGTGGCCTGCCATACTTCCAGAGCGCGGGTGATGCGCTGGCGGTCGTGGGGATGGATTTTGGAGG
Organism: Desulfovibrio sp.; assembly: GCA_031279825.1. GTDB lineage: Bacteria > Desulfobacterota > Desulfovibrionia > Desulfovibrionales > Desulfovibrionaceae > Frigididesulfovibrio. The sequence goes on from JAITHT010000030.1 coordinate 28,305, forward strand.
CATAAGCGGGATCTTTTCCGGCGAGAAAGGCGTGCAGGGCGGGGCCGCCTTCTTCGGCATAGCGCCGCTGCCAGAGGGTGCGAATGTCCGGTGCCACCTCCGGGATGGGGGCCATGCCCTCAATCAGAGCTTTGACATACAGGCCGGTTCCGCCGACGAGCGCGGGCAGTCGGCCCCGGGCGGTCTCGCTGTTGACGGCTGACGCGGCCAAGCGGGAGTATTCGCCGGCCCCCAGTTTTTCCCGCGTGGGCAGAAAGCCGTAGAGCAGGTGAGGGCAACGCGCGCGCTCCCCGGCGGAAGGCTGGGCCGTGATGATGGGAAAATCCCGGTAAATCTGGCGCGAATCGGCATTAATCACGCTTATGGGCAGAACTTCGGCCAGGGCCAGGGCGGCGGCGGTTTTGCCCGCCCCGGTGGGGCCGACGATGCAGAGGATAAAGGGCAAAGGCCCGGAGGGTGCCGGCGCGGGCGGCGTAAGGGGGAAGCTCATGCCCTGTGCGCGGAAGGAGCGGCGGGGTAAGGCGGAAGGCCGTATTTTTCCCGCAGGCGGTCCGCCACGGACCCGGGCGTCAGTTCCCGTACGTCGCCGCCGAGCCGGGCGGTGGTCTTGATGATGGTCGAACTGATGTAGAGCCATTGGTAGTCGGTCATGAGAAAGAGGGTCTGGATGCGGTTGTTGAGTTTGCGATTCATAAGGGCGAGCTGGAATTCGTACTCGAAGTCGGAAACGGCCCGCAGGCCGCGCAGGATGCTTCTGGCCCCGTGTTGTTCCACATAATCCACCAGCAGGCCGTCGAATGTCTCCACCCGTACTTTGGGGTTGTCCGCAAAGACCTCACTGGCCATATGCACCCGTTCTTCCAGCGTGAACAGGGGTTCTTTGGGCGTATCGGCGGCCACGGCCACCAGCACCTGATCGAATATGCCGCAGGCCCGGCGGATAAGGCTGATATGACCGTTGGTCAGGGGGTCGAAGGTGCCGGGATAAATGGTGACGTTCAGTTCGCGTTCCATATGAGAACCCTTGTTTGTCCGTATGTTCTGTCTGCCGTGAGGTTGAGTCCGGCGGGGGCCGCGTCCGGAGCGAAGCGCGAGCGTTTTTCCACTTCGGCGTTGATAATGCCGTCTGGCGAAATCCAGCCGTTTTTCAGCAGAGCGGCGAGGGTGGCGCCAAGGGAATCCAGGGCATAGGGGGGGTCGATAAAGACGAGGGAAAAAGGCAGGGCGGGCCGTCTCGCCAGAAACCTGGAGACATCTTCCTGCCGGATGTCGCAACGTTGCGGCGCGATGGCCAGAAGTTCGGCGTTGGCGGCAATCACCTTGGCCGCATAGCTTTCGGATTCCACAAAACAGACAAAGGCGGCACCCCGGCTGAGTGATTCGAAGCCGAGACTGCCGCTGCCGGCGTAAAGGTCCAGCACCCTGACCCGCGGCCAGTCAGGTTCTTTGGCCTCAAGCATGGAAAACAGCGCCTCGCGCACCTTGCCCATGGCTGGCCGGAAACCCGGTCCCTCGGCGCTCCTGAGCGTCCGCCCCCGGTAGGCGCCTGTTATGATGCGCATGGGCGCGTTCCTTTCGTTGTCGCCGGCGGCACCGGATGGCGCGTGTCGAATACGAAATGCTTTAAGGCGGCAAAGCGTCTACAGGTTGGAGATAACATACATGAAGCGTTTGTTGAGTTCCAGAATCTGTTCCTGAATCTCGGCCTGCTCCTCCCGGGGGCGGTCGTGCGCATCCGCGAGGCTTGCGCGCAACTGGGCGAGTTTGCCTTCGGTTTCCGCGAGCAGCAGGGTCCAGTTGATCTTTCCGGAGGCGAGCCGTCTGTCCGCGCGCACCACGGGTTCTTTGCCGGGGGCGAGGGTGAGTTCTTCAAGGTAGGCGGGTGCGCTCACCCTCACCTGAAAGCGCTCGCGCAGCAAATCGGCCAGAATTCGCTGGGCCTTGCTTTCGCCGTGGAGCAGAAAAACGGTCAGTTCCGGCCGGACGAAGCGGCTGACCCATTCCAGGAGCTGGCTTTGCCCGGCATGGGCGGAAAATCCGCCGATGGTGAAGATTTTCGCGGCCACGGCTATGTCTTCGCCCAGGATGGAAATGCTTTTGGCTCCGTCGATGATTTTGCGGCCCGGCGTGCCCACGGACTGATAACCGACAAAGACGATGCTGGCGTCGGGCCGCCAGAGATTGTGGCGCAGGTGGTGCTTGATGCGTCCGGCGTTGCACATGCCGCTGGCCGAAATGATGATGGCCGGCCCCTGTCGGGCGTTGATGGCCTGGGAAGCCCCGGCGTCAAGGGTATACTGCAGGCCGGGCAGAGAGAGAGGATCGTCTCCGGAGGCGATGTAGTCTCCGGTCTGCCGATCGAGAAAGTCGCCGTGCTTGCGGAAAATTTTTGTGGCCTTGATGGCCATGGGGCTGTCCACATAGACGGGAATGCCCTCGGGAAGGCTGCCTTCCTTATGGAGCAGAAACAGGGAGTGGAGAATTTCCTGGGTGCGTTCCACGGCAAAGGCGGGGATAATGGTCTTGCCGCCCCGGCTGGAGGCGTGGCGGATGGCGTCGGCCAGTTCGTCGCGGCTGCTGTCCTCGTTTCTGTGGTTCCGATCGCCGTAGGTGGATTCCATGAATAGATAATCGACGGGCATAGCCGGTTGCGCGGGCGCGTTCATGAGCAGGGCACCCGGCCTGCCGAGATCGCCGGAAAACAGCAGGCGGGTGAGCGCGCCGTTTTCAGAGATCTCTATTTCCAGAAAGGAGGAACCGAGAATATGGCCGGCGTCGCGGTAGCATACGCGCACGCCCGGAGCGGGCTCGAAGGCTTCCCCGTAACGCGTCGGACGTAGCCTGCTGAGAACAGCCCTGGCTTCCTCAAGGGTATAGAGCGCTTCGACGGGGTCTTCCTTGCCGCGGCGGGCGCGTTTGCGGTTGGCCCATTCCGCTTCCATCTCCTGGATATAGGCGCTGTCTTCCAGCATGAGGGAGACAAGATCGACGGTCGGTTCGGTACAGTAGACCAGACCGTCGAAGTTTTCCCGCATCATGCGGGGCAGCAGCCCGCTGTGATCGATATGGGCGTGGGTAAGCAGGATGAAATCCAGCTTCGCCGCCTGATAAACCCGGGTGTTGCAGTTGCGTTTCTCAATCTCCGCGTTGCCCTGGTGCATGCCGCAGTCAACGGCGAAACGGGCGTGTTCGGTTTCCAGGATGCAGCAGGAACCGGTAACGGTCTGGGCGGCGCCCAGCAACTGGACTTTCATCAAACTTTCCTTTGTGGCATCGGGCAACTCCATAAAAGACGAGATTTCGCGTGGCGCCCTGACGGCAAAAGACCGACGGCATCGTCATCGGCGGATTGATGACAATGCCTTGCAGGGGGATGCCTTGCCTCCTGTGTTCGCAGGCTAGGGCCATCCTGCGAAACAGCGATGCCACTGTAAATCTTTTGCTTTGCGACATCAATGCCTTTGCCGGGAGAAAAGCGTATTTTACCCGTTATACAGTGCGAATGCTTCGGATTCTTCCGGCTGGATTCTTGCGGAGATTTGCGTTATGGTTCGTTTCGTTGCGGCGCGGGAAAAAAGCGCGGGTCGGGACGGATGTCGTTTTGAGGAGACTGTCAGGAACATGGCGAAAAATGGGGCGGCGGGCAAGGTACAACTGCACAAGCCACCTGACGGGGAAACCATCCAGGTGGCCATACGGCCGGGTTGCGTCTATCTTCTTGATTTTGAACCGGGCGAAAGCCTCTGGGAGAAAAAGGAGAACGACGCTCTGCTCAGCTTTGACGGCGTTTCCGGCGTTGTGGTGTTGCGCGGTTTTTTTTCCGAGATCGCTGAGACCGAGGATTTTTTTTTGGAATTGCGGGATGGTACGATGCTGTCCGGCAGAGATCTCGTCCTCGGTATGACGCAGGATTTCCAGACGAATGGAGCGGGCCTTGTTTCCGGCGCTGGCCAGGGTGAACTGCTGTCCGTGCTTTTCGACGAGCGGGAGCCGCTTTTTTTCGCGCTTGCCGGGCATGACGGCGCCGGGCACAAGCCGGGCACCGTTGTTCACACCGCCCTTCATGGGGGAGCCGCCGGATTTTCCCGCGACGGGAGCGCCGGGTATGACGGGGAGGGCATCAACCAGATCGTCGCCGCCGGAAAGTTGCCGCCGCTCGGCGATATGCTGGACTGCTCTCTGCCTTCGCTCTTTGGAGGCGATGCCGCTTTAGGAGAGCTTGATCTCCTGCTGCCGCCGAGGTCCGTCGGCGGCGAAGGGGCCGCGCTTTCCGCCCGCGTCTCTGTTTTCTCCTCCTTTGTCGATTTTTCGGATGACTGTCCGGACGAGCAGCTTCTGGCCCGGCTCTTCCTGCTGTCGCTGTGAAGGGGATTGTTCCGACGGCGGAGTGTCTCAAGGGTGAAATCTTATTGTATTACAGAGAAGGAGCATCCTCCGTGTCTTCCGAATTTAGCCCCCACATGACGCCGGATGAAATCTCCCTGTTATCCTATACCCTTCATGAACATTGCCGCGTCCTTGAGTTCGGCTGCGGCGGCAGTACGCAGCTATTTTTTGAAAAGGGCGCGAAAAAGCTGATAAGCATAGACTCGGATGCGCTATGGCTGGTGAATCTTTTGAAAAATCCCCTTGTCAACATTTCCCGCAAGTACGGCAAATGGACTCCCCTGCATGCGGATATAGGAGAAATCGGGCCTTGGGGATTCCCCGCAGCCGAAGAACCCCGGATACGCTGGTTGCGATATCATCAGGATTGTTGGGATTACTTCCCTGAGAGGACTTTTGAGTGTATTCTCGTGGATGGAAGATTCAGAGTCGCTTGCGTCTGTCAGTCTCTTTTACGGTGTGATACGGAAGCTACGCGTTTCGCGATTCATGATTTCTGGAACCGCCCTGAGTATCATGTCGTGCTGGATTTTCTCGATTCCGTCGATAGAAAAGATTCCCTGGGCATATTCAGGGCAAAATCGGACATTGACTGGCGTTCGTTAAGCCTTGTTTTACAACAACACCAGTTTGATGCGAGATAGGCCCATGCCCCGTAAAACCGGTGCGCCGCCAAGGGCATGAATGCCCTTGCCCCTTGCGGCGTTACAGGTAATCGCCGCGGTTGAATTTGAAGGTTTCCGCGCTGACGAGCACGTCGAGTTCGTTGAATATGGCGGCCAGTTTCGGTTGCGTGGCGCGTATGTCGGGAAAGCGCGAAGCGAAGCCCGATATGCTGCTGTTCATTCCTTCCAGCAGGCTGTACGCCCGGCGCAGATCCGCCTTGTCGTCGCGGGCCAGTTCGCCGGCATAGCGCTCAAAGGTGCCGAGCATGTCCTCCATCCGGCCGGCGGCTTCTTTTTTCAGAGAGTCCGCGGAAGAGGCGGAATTGTCTTCAATGCCGGCAAAACGCAAGCTTAGCAGGCCCGGCGTCGGCGTTGCGGCATATTCCGGCGCGGCGTCCCGGATCTGTTCGCTGTCAAGCTGACGGGTGAACAGAGCGCCGAACGCTTCGCCCTCATCGGGCTTCCTGGCGTGGCGGGTTTCGGCCTCCCGTAGCGCGCGCAGCTGTTCGTTGTGTATTTTCATGGCGCCCCCCCGAAGGTTGCGGTGTTTTTTCCCTTGCGCATGCAATATACTTGCCAGAGAAGAGGCGATACGAGGCTCTTGTATTTTTAAGCTCTTTTACGCCATATGCCGCCGCCGGTCCAGGCATTTTTTGCCGGAGAGGCAAAGCTTGCCTTTCCGCGCACCGGCAAAGCTTGCCTTTCCGCACGCCCGCCGGGACGGACGCATCTCAAAAGTCTGTAACGGTTATCTCTCCCCGTAAGGGCCGCAAAGCGCCTCGGGATTACAACAAGTATCTCTATCGCCTTCGACACTTGGTAGAGAACGCGTTTCTGGAGTTAAATCGTTGGCGAGGCATCTCCACAAGATATGCCAAGAACACGTCATCATTCTTGGCTGCTGTGCGTATCAGGCGCATCGCTATTTGGGCAAAAATTAATTGACGACACTATCTAGTCGTCCCTTAAAAAACAGATTTACGTTGCTGAAAGAGCAAGGCCTTCTCCCCGGCGTGAGGTTGCCCGAAGTGAAATGAGGGCAAAAAATAGCGTGGCGATCAGCGCCCGCATCC
>JAITHT010000045.1 GCA_031279825.1 Desulfovibrio sp.
AGCCCCGACCCCGCCCTGAAGGGCGGGGTTTCTTTCCGGGGCGGAAGCTTGGGAGGGGTTGGGACCCCTCCCAAGCGCAAGACGCGAAGCCCTGAAGGGCTTCGCTACCTCATTTGGATGGCGGGAATAGGCCGGCGCATTTCGGCGGAGCGATTTTCGTCCTCCGTATTTGTAAATGCCCGCTTCAATATTGTTGTGCGGATGTCTTGTGCCACACGGCCATATATTCCTGGTTGCCTTTGGCTCCTTTGATCGCTGCGGGCGCTACGCCTACAAGAGAAAGTCCCAGCGACTCTTGCGCAAAGGCCAGCACTTTGTCTACCGCCTGTTTTCGCAAGGATTCGTCCCGTACCACTCCCTTATGCGTGCCGCCGGGGCCGACTTCAAACTGGGGCTTGATCAGGGCTGCCGCTAATCCTTCCTGCTTAAGCCATTGCATGCATGTTGTAAGCACAAGGGTCAGGGAAATAAAAGAAAGATCGGCGACGACCAGATCGACGCGCTCCGGAATAAGATCAGCGGCGGCTGTGCGCAGGTTTACGCCTTCAATCCCCACAACGCGAGGATCTCTCAGGAGGCGTTCGTGTAATTGTCGTTTGCCGACATCAACGGCATATACTTTGGTCGCGCCATGCTGGAGCAGGCAGTCGGTGAATCCCCCTGTGGACGCTCCGGCATCCAGGGCGATGAGCCCACGGACATTCAAAGAAAAAAAAGTTAATGCCGTCAGCAACTTATATCCACCACGGCTGACGAAGCGTTCCCGATCGGCAATCTCCAGGCAGGCGTCGGGAGAAAACAACTGACCGGGTTTTTCCACCCGCAATTTCCCATTGCCGGCGAGGACAAAGACCTGTCCGGCCATGATGAGCCGTTTGGCCTGTTCACGGCTTTCGGTAAGGCCTTGGGTAAACAGAATGTGATCCGCGCGTGTTTTTTTCGGCATACGTCGTTGTCTATGATACGCATGTGGCGGAAAGGCGCGCCGCAACGTTAAAGCCTTTCGTATTTGAGACGATCCCTTACGGCGTTTAACGGCGGAACACGTTTCGCTCGCGCTCTGTGGAGCGTTTTACAAGCAAAATGCGTTGATTTCAGGAATACACGCTGCGCAGGGGATCTTTTTCCATAAGCGCGACAACCCGGCGAAGATCATCGGGTGTATCCACGCTTAAGGTCCGCTCGGCTATGGACACCATGCGTACGGTATCGCCGTTTTCCAGAACGCGCATCATATCCACTGACTCAATGATTTCCAGGGGGCTTTCCGGCAGGCTGTTAAAGCGCAGCAGATACTCGCGGCGAAAGGGGATAACGCACACCTGTTTTTTCATGGGAACATTGATAACGCCTTTTTTCCGGGAAGGAACAGGCTCTCGGGAAAAGTACAGGGCATTGCCGCGCAAATCCGTCACTACCTTTACTTCCGAAGGATCCTCAAATTCTTCGGCATTGGCCAGATCCGCCATGAGATTGACCACCTGCAGGGAAGGGTCCTCCAGCATGGGAGTGACGGCCGCCTCGATCATTCCCGGCGTGACCATGGGCTCGTCGCCTTGCACCATGACGATGATATCGGCGGTCATGGCGAGTTCTTTTTCAATTTTCAGCATAGCCTCGGCTGTCCTGTCGGTACAGCGGGCGTGCGTGTTCGAGGTCATAACCGCCTTGAGTCCCCGTTCGGCGGCATATTCCATGATGACTTCGTCGCAGGTGGCGATATAGGTGGCGGCAAGTTTGTCGCACATAGCTGTCCGGACGGCCACATGCCCGACCATGGGTATGCCATGAATATCGGCCAGGGGTTTTCCGGGAAAACGCGAAGAACCCATGCGCGCAGGCACGATTGCAATGATGTTCACAGACTATTCCTTTTGTACCAGGTAACCCATTTCTGTCGTCAGATTAGGGTTGAGTTCGCGGTGCAGATCTTCAATGACGCGTAAAATACCCTGGCCGAGATCCGTTGCCAGGGGAGGAACCATTTTTTTGCCTATCTGGGGATTAAAGGAGTAAGGCGTTATCTCGTAATGCCCGCTTTTCCCATCACCCAGGAAGTTGCATTTTACGGGCTTACCCAGCATTTCGGCAATCATCTTAAGGAGTTCTTCAACCCGCATGGGTTGGTTGCCGGAGAGCACAATGTGGGTATTGGCGTATTCCGGCTTAAGAATTTCCACACTGCACATGGCCGCGTCTTCCACATGAATATATTCGCGAAGGGCCGTAGGCCGGCCGTAATATTCGATAGCGCCGTTTTCCAGAGCTTCGCGCACAAAACGGTAGATGGCGTTTCGCCTGTCCGCCCTGGGACCGTAAAGGGAACCGTAGCGCAGGATGGTATATTCCAGCCCGTACGCCTGCCGGTAGTTTTCAATATACAGCTCGCTTGCCTGCTTGCTGCAACGGTAAAAACCACCCGCCTTGCTGTACACGTACAGGGAACTGGCAAAGACAAAACGCTTCACGGAGGCTTTGCGCGCCGCCTCAAGGGCGATGATGTTGCCGAGTACATTATATTTTGCCGTGTCGAGAGGCCTTTCTCCCGCTTCGCCGATATCGGCTATGCCGGCAAAATTGTAGACGGCGTTCGCCCCGGCCACAGCCGCTTCAACCGCTGCTTCATCCAAAATATCGCCGACGATCATTCTCTGGTCGGGCCGAAGCCAGGGTGACGGCCGCGTGTCGAAAATCCGCACATGGTGTCCGGCATCGGAAAGCTTGTCGCAGATATGGGAGCCGAGAAAGCCGGAACCGCCGAAAACTGTTATATTCATGGTTTTTATTGCACCCAATGGATTGGCCGGATCGCGCAGGTTGCAACGGACTACGCTTGTGGCCGTTTGCCGCCGCATTGCAGAAAAAGGGCGTCAATGCCGTAAGCGATGAATGTATAGCCCCGGGCTATTGTGGAGCGTAAATTGTCTTCATCGGGTTGCACTATATGATATCCCTTGCTCACGCTATGCGCTTCGGCCTTTTGTTCAATGAAGGCAAGCGCGGCCAGAAAATCCGGATGTTCGAAACGCCCTGTCAGCCCCATGGAGGCGGAAAGATCATAAGGGCCTATCATGTAAGCGTCGAGGCGCGGATGGGAAAATATGCCGTCCAGGTCTTCCATGGCCTTGATATGTTCGATTTGAGCCACAATGACTACGTTGTGACCGATGCCGTTTCTTGCATCCACATGGGCGGCGAAATCCATACCAAAGGCGTTTGCCCGGGAAAAACCCACGCCGCGGCGTCCTCCCGCAAATTCTTCGCCTCCCGGATAGAGAGACCAGGCAATGGCGTCATCAAGCTGCCTTCGGCTTTCAATCATAGGAAATATCAAACCCCGCGCGCCCGAATCAAGAGCGGCCTTTGCCATGGTCATGTCAGCCGCCGCAAGCCGGGCAAAAGGCAAGGTTCCCCAGCGTTCGAGAGCGCGGAATACATCGGGCAGTTGCGCACGGGTAAACGAACCGTGCTCAAGATCGGCGGCGGCCCAGTCATAACCCAATCGGGCGATGAGCTCCGCCACATCCGGGCTTGGCAGTTGCAGCCAGGTACCGATGACAGGAAGTCCTCCGCGGCGGAGCGACTGACGAATATCCTTGCCGATATGCATGAACCATACTCTCTCGTTAAGGAAGCGCTGCATAATGAAGTCAAGCAGGCTTTATTATGCAGCGGGGCAGCAAAAAACCGTCAAAGTTGCCGCATTTGAGCTGAAATTCCTTTTCGCACGCAATCCGCCAGTCCCTCAAGGCCACGCTCGATGTACCTGTTTTTCCAAAGAATTAATGATGCGTGCTTCTACGCCACAGACCGGCAAAGGTCAAGTTGATTCGCATTGTTTTTTCGCATCGCTCCGGAGAGCCGAGGAAGCGGCCCAGGCGCGGCCGAAAGCCGGAGCGGATCGAAAAACAGCGCCTACGCAGGGGCTTTTTCCAGCAGCCAGTGCTTCTGATTGGTCTCCTTGTAAGCGCCGGTGCTCTCATCCAGCAAATAGCCGGAGGAGAGCGTGGAAAAAGCGGGAAGCTTATCCGCGAACATCAGCTCATATTCCTCAGGGGTGCGGTAAACGGCGTTGTATTCGGTCTGAAGCTCCCTGGAAAAAAACTCCTTCAAGGTAAGCCTTTCGCCGATGGTGGCCACGGACTCCCTGAAATATAGCAGTCCCCCTTCGGCAAGCAAGGCGCCTGCATAGTCCAGAACGATCTCGACATCCTCGTCATTGAGATACACACAAAGACCGTTTACGATGACAAGGTCATAGCGGCGCTCCGCAACCGCCCTGGGCAGATCCGTAACCGGGCGGTGGTGGAATGTAACCTCTTTTCTGTCCGCATAGGCATTTCCGGCGGCCCTGATATACTGCTCAGTAAAATCGACTCCGGCATACGACAAGATCCGGCCCTCCAGATTGGCTACCCAGCGTCCGGCTCCGCAGCCGAGATCAAGCACCCGCAACAGGCCGCGCCCACCCAAAAGAGCGCGCACAAGAGCGGCTTCGTTTGCGTTGCGCTTTTCGGCTATGCCGTCGTCGGAAGCCGGGCGGACCATGACCGAAGCCAGAGGGTTGTCTCCGCAGGCCCTTTGCTCAAAAAAAGTATTCACGCGGCAAGGATCAATGGCGATTTTTCCGCCGTAAATTCTGGATTCCAATTACCAGCTCCTTATGAAGTTTTCGGCTCTTTTGTAGTCGTCATAGGTATCAATGTCCTGAGCCCGTATTTTTACTCCGGGTAAAGGCAGCAGGGGTTCCAGCATGTGATAGACATCGACCCCGCGCTCCTGAAGCCGATCCTTGCGCACGCAGCACGGCCCCGACCATTCGTAGCCGCCCTCTTTGTCCGAGAAGCTTACAACATTTCCAGCCGCATCGACATCGACAAAGATCGGCTCATCGGAGGTCGGCTCGGTGTATGCGACATATTCCCGGCGCATGGAGAGCAGACGCCTTGCGTCGTCGGGATGCACCAGCAAATCCCCGTCCCACGCAACAGCCAGTTCGTTGCCGTGCCTGCCGCCCAAAAGGTAGCTTCTGCCGGTTTTAGTGTGGAAGTAGTCGTGGTTGTAGACGAAAATAGCGTCATTACGGTATTCGCGCACTTCCCGGACGACTTCCATGGCCTGGTAGCCCACGACAATGCGCAAATCTTCCACTTCGGCAAAAATTTCCATCTGCCAGCCGATAATGCTCTTACCCATGATCTGCACCAGAGCTTTGGTCTGGGCCAGGCCAAGGCGGGATCCTATGCCCGCGCAGCTCAAGACAACTGATTGAGTAAGCGACATAAGCTATCCTCTTCAAATACAAGGTAATCGGTTATGCTCAACACGCTGTTGGCTGGGGTATGGACCAGCGCCGAGGCGATGGATACATCCGCCAGACGCATGGCCTCCATGTCGTTGTTGCCTTCGCCAATGAAAACAACAGTATCGCCCTGTGCCTTGTACTGTTTTACAACGTCTTCCTTACGCAGAATTTTCGTGATTTTTTGCACGCGGTCATCCCGGACCAGGGCGGAGGAGGTATAGCTCCGTATGCCTGTGCGGTTCAGAAGCCCCTGCGCCCAGCAATCGAGATTTCCGGTGGCAATGACGCAGTTTTCGCTGTTGTTCGCCAGAAAATCCAGAACCCCGGAGAAAAGCCTGACCCCAGCCAGAAGCTCGCGCACTTCCGGTACCGGCAACCGCGAAAGAATATGCACTCTTTTTATGAAACTATCGGTAAAAGGTATATTCCCGGCAATGGTCTCGCGGGTGAGGACGGCGATTTCCTCCTCAATCCGAAAATGCGACGCAATGAGAGGGAGGGTCTCTTCAGCGCTGACCGTACCGTCCAGATCAAAAATAAATCGTATCATACGGCCCTCAACTGTTCCAAAATATGGTTTGCGATAAATTCGCCCACGTGTCCGAAGTTTACCTTGAGCATGGAGTCGGTGAAATATTCACGTTCGGAACTCACGCCGGCCGTACCCTTACACACATTGTTGATGAAAGTTGCCGCGTCATTGAAGTTATACGCCACATCCACCAGGGAAATGACCATTTTCCCATAGTCGTTAAAGATGCCGGACAACTTGGAGAAATCCGGAAACTTGCTCAAAAAGCACATGGGTTTTCCAGTAACCAGATATTCCGAGATGAAGGACAGGCTGTCAAGAATAAGGGCGTCCGAAGTGGTGAACAGATCCACATAATCGCCATCCGTGACGACGGAGGCGTTGGGCAGCGAATCCCACTCGCTCATGTAGCGGTCAAAAATTTCTTCCGGAAAGCCGACCTTAAGACATCGGCTTTTAAGCGCCGGGTGGGGTTTCAGCACCATCTCCAGTTTGTCGCCGCTGTTTTTTACCAGCTCCATAAATTGCATCCAATACATATGGAAAGTGGAGCAGTTTATGGCGTCGTCCGTTCTTATCGAGTAATGGGGAGCCCAAACGATGCGTTTGATCCGCGGGGAGTCGGTCTTCCAGTAATTTTTTTCCACCGGCCGCGCATAGGCGTCAAGTTTCGGGTACCCGCTGACAACGGTGTTCACGCCCTTGTTAGCGGCATATTTTCTGGAGAGCTTGAGATGCATGGGAGTTTCGGCAAAATTGCGCCAGGCCAGATTATGCGCATTCTCGTTGAACTGGTCCTCGGGTATGTTGGCGATCATTATGCCGTAAGGCATGCATACGCACAGGGCCATGACGCACATTTCCCACAGCGTATAGGAGGGATGATAATTGATCATCCAATGCTGCTCATACAAGACCAGATCAGCCTCAAGTTCTTCCGGCTGAATCAAGAGATTGCCCGCACAGTCGCAGACGCGTACTATGGTCGCGCCCTTTTTCTCATGAAATTCGCACAGATCGGCATAGTTTCTTTTCCTTTCCCCATGTGTGTGAAAAGAGGTGGGAAAAGGAACTATATATAAACGGAAGCAGTCGTACGCGGCCAATGCGTCATATACGCTCTGCATGGACCAGAACTGTTTCTGGCTCACGAAAAAGTACACGTTCAGGGTTTTCCCGTCCCGCAGTTTTGCGGCTACCCGCCGCAGAACATAGGTCTGCACCCTGGAAATGGCCTCCAGCAATTCTTTAATAGATTGCACGATAACTTCTCTCCTCATAGTCAGCGACGCGCGCTTGTCTTCCATCGAATACCGCATCAACCGGCGGGCCGGAAGCGTACGGAAGGCTCCGAATCATTTGCCCGACTACGAAAAGCGGATCGAGCGGCGCAAGTC
>JAITHT010000048.1 GCA_031279825.1 Desulfovibrio sp.
TTCGGGAATAAAACGGGAAAATTACGGGAATATTCGGGAAAGAGGCGGGAATTTCAAGCTATTTCAGTGCGGTTTCCGTGCAAACGGCACATACCCCGGCAAATGTATTTCCAATCCAGATACAGCCGCAGCTTGTTCACCCGAACAGCGACATCTGCACTGCCTTCCTGCCCGTAAGCGTATCCAGCATATCCTTCGCTTCCCTGAGCGCCGGGCCGCTCTGCTTGTCGTTCTCCCTCTCGTGCCACTGGATGAAATAATCCAAGGCGTTTTTCAGACAGCCGTTGCGGGAAGCGAAGGGTTGACCATATACGGACAGCCCGGAGACGCGGCCGGATTTTGCCGTGGTGAGATGTATGCCATACGTCCATTTCCCGTTGGGACCTCTGCCCAACTGTACAGAATTTATACCTCTGACACGTCCGTTCACGCCAAAGACAATCTCCTCGCGGTCCAAAAATTCGGCTTCACTCAACCAGCCGTATTTCCTGAAACGCTTTTCCGTAAAACCGTACACGGATAACCCCTTTTCATACTTGGCCTTGTTTTCGATAATCTGGCGCGGCCGATCGCCGAAACTTTCATACTCCTCAATGACCGCCCTGTTGTCGTCCGCCAGAGCCAGCATATATTCCTCAACCAACACAAACTCGCCGCGCCGGAAATTGCACTTCCCGATTTCCGCAAGCTTTTCAGCACGGGACAGAATTTTGAAGTCGTTCATGGATGATTCCTCACTTCCGTTTGGAGTTTTCCTTGAACCGGCAAAGCCCGTTGGAGTGGCCTTGCCGGTTGTGGGGCTGTTTAAGGCTCTCGGTGGCGGGTGGGGAGAGCGTATTCCACCTGGGTACAGGTAGAAGCTTCGTGGCGCGGTTAAATCGCAAAGTGGAGAACCTCGCCATTGCTTTCATGTGCGGCGCGGCGTCGGTACCGGCGGATCGCGCCGCGATTTTTTTGGAGGACAAATTTTTTCAAAAAATTTCCGGCAGGTAACAGAAGGCAACTGCCAGCAAAAAATCCGACGTGCTAGCCGGTATCAATCCAGTTTTGCTTACCGACAACCCAAGCCCGGAGGATGCCATGCGGACGTTCACAACAGAGCAAAGAATTCTGGCTCTTGCGGCGCGGGGATACCGCCCCAAAAGTCATTTCCGTAACACTGTCCCTGAATTATGGTTATATACGGCGGCTACTTGTCGGAATATTTAAAGAATACGGAGTACACAACATGCGCGAACTGCTGGCCGAGCTGGAAACGGACCCCTTCGCGGATGCTCCGGAAATCCGTCTGTCACCGCGTGGAAGGGCCGTATTGTCCCTTTTGGCAACAGGCGCTACCTACAGGCAGGTCAGCGAACGTCTGGGAATGGGCATAGGCGGTGTTCGCAGGCACATTGAGAAGATGCGCTGGCAAAACGACTGCGACTCAATCCTGGAACTGATTGCCAGATACAAGGCGCGGCTTGCCGCTGAACAGGCTGAGGCAAGCAACCTGCGCCGGTAAAAGAAGGCTTTTATGGAAACGGAAGGACATGCTGTAATCGTGACCACGCCGGAAGATTTGACCCGGATCGTTGTTTCCGCGCTGCGAACGGTACTGGAGACTTCTGGAGATCGCCCACAGCAGGGGCAAAAAGTGTCCACGCCGCAAAGAAAAAAATTGCTTACACCGCAAATGGTTGAAGATGAATATGGAATCCAGAAACGCTCGCTTCAGCTTTGGCGATCAGCAGGCACAGGCCCCGCATACACAATGGTCGGCGGGCGCATTTTTTATGAACGAGTCCGTTTGGACGAGTATATCGCGTCCGGCCGCGTTCTGTCTGTCGAGGGAGGTGTATGATGGAACGAAATTTATGCCAGAAGGCCGTCTATAATGGAAAGTTTCTCGCTTTCCTGACCCGGCATCAAATGGGCATAGCGCAAGGTCATGTTGATGTTTTTGTGCCGCATAAGCTTCATAAGTTCCTGCAAGGAAACTTTGCCGGATTGCGCGAGCCAGGAAGCAAAGGTATGGCGAAAGGTGTGAAACGTAACGGCGTACAGACTGTCGCCGTTCGTGGGATTGAGTTTGAGGCGTTTGACGGCAAAACGGAACGCGGCGGGCGTTTTGATCAACGCCTTCCCCGTTTCGGTCGATTGAAAAATCGGTTCCCCCGGCGCCCTGTCATACCCCCGGAGCATGGAGGCTATATCGTCCGGCACGCGGAGGGCGGTCCTTTGTCCCCCTTTTTCGATGACGTAGAGGATACTGGCATGGGCGTCCACATCCTGCCCGCGCAGTTTGAAAATTTCCGTGACCCGAAGGCCGGTGCGCAGCGAAAGCAGGGCCATATCGTGAAGTTGCGGATTGCGGACTTCCAAGTCGGCGAGGAGGATTTTCGCTTCGTCCGGGCTGAAAAAACGCAGTCTGGCGTTGTTGACCTTCACCAATTGCCAGGGGCCTCCGCGCTTGGTGGCAAAGGGATTGGCACCGTTCCACGCGCCGGTGGCAATGGCCCTGTAAACCGCTGCCCGCATGAAATTGAAGATGTTGTTCACGGTTTGTCCCGCGAGCATTTTATACTTTCCAGCCTCATCAGCCGCCTTTCTATAGGCGGGCGTTTCCATGAGTTCTTTTTTCAGAGCGGAGAGCAGTCCGGGAGTCACTTGCGCGATGGGCGTCGCCTGAATTTTGGAACGCAGATGGGCGGCGTACTGGCTGTAATGCTTGGCAATATGTTTGCCTTCACTTTCCGCCCATGTATGATAGGCTTCCACGGCCTGACCAACGGTTATTTTGCCGTGTTCCACCGGATTGACGCCTTTGGCGAGTTCAGTAAGAAAGTTGGCCCTGGTGTTTCTGGCTGTTTGCGGGCGAGTGCCCTTGCTGTGCCTGCCGACTGTTTTCCAGTGGCCTTTGCCGGCATGGTCGGCGTACCAAAAACAGTATACGCGGTCAGCTTCGCCGGTGCGAGGGTCGCGTTTGGGGGAGAGGCGGTAAAAGACGCCTTCAAACTTGGTTTTGACGTATTTTCTGTCGGGTGCGTTGCTCATGGGATAAGAGTACAGAGCAACCTAATAAAAGGCAAGATGATTATCCAGAACTTATCCTAAGCGGAAAAACTGGAGGAGGAAGTGAGTGATAATTATGTGATATTATTTAATTTTTCTGAAATACTCCTAGGTTGGTATGATACAGTGTGTGTCTGCCATCTCGGTGTCAAATACCGTAAGAGTATATTCCCTTATGGCCGACGCATCTTTCTTGCCAGAGAACAAAAATTCTATGGCGTTAACACGCCCTAGAGCATTTTTACTTTGAAAATGCTCTAA
This sequence comes from Desulfovibrio sp., assembly GCA_031279825.1. Lineage (GTDB taxonomy): Bacteria > Desulfobacterota > Desulfovibrionia > Desulfovibrionales > Desulfovibrionaceae > Frigididesulfovibrio. The sequence continues at coordinate 3,316 of JAITHT010000048.1, forward strand.
AAAGTAAAAAGCCTCTGGGGGGACAAAGGCTTTTTTTGTGAAGACGGGCTTCACAGAATCCGGCTTATTAAGGAGGGACCGGATAAGAGGAGGGTAAACTGACAGCAACCTAAGGGGATGCGGCTGGACATAATTAGGGGGAGGATTATGCCTTGTCAGTTACTCTTCTAAAAGCAATCATCATGCCAAAGAGGAGAAGTTACGGCGGTAGTTTTTTGGTTAGAGCATTTTCACTTTGAAAATGCTTTGTCAACCGACAGCGTAAGCGTCGGCTCTCGTGCACGAGGAGTAGGCGAAACGTGTTTTCGCCGAGGGAGACGAGTGCAACGTTTCACGGTTAACCTGCTCTAGGAAAATTGCTATATTTATGAGACTGTCGAAGGGGCGTCTTGACGGAAAACATAAGCAGTGCGGAATCGAACGTGCGAAAATACACATACGAGCGGGTTCGCTCGCTTCCCGCACTCTTTTCTCAAGCGGCATTTTTTCTTTATTTCTCTCCCATCTGCTGTAGGCGCCTGTGTAAGGCGAATCTAGATATTCCAAGATATTTCGCAGCCTTAGTTTTATTGCCGTCAAAGCGTTTTATGGCGGTCTTTATGACGGCATTCATCAGGTCGTCAAGGCATATGGGATGATCCGGCAGAAGTATTGCTTTGAAATCGCAGAGTTCAAGAACGGCATCCGATGGCGCCGGCGCATCCGCTATGGGGGATATGGGCAGGGTGGTATGCTGCCATCCCGGGAGCATCGCGTCCGACGCAAGGGAGGAGTTCTCCAGGCGAGGAGCAGAGGCCGGCAACACTCCCTGAAAAAGAAAATGTATATGTTCGGGCAGCAAGAGTGGCCCATCATGCATAAGTACCGAGCGTTCCATGGTATTTTCGAGCTCGCGGACATTCCCCGGCCAAGCGTACGTTTGCAGGATATCCATCGTGGCGGGGGCTATGCCGGTAAATTGCTTCTTCTTACGTTTCGCTTCGCGGAAAAAGAAATGCTCCGCCAGAGGACGGATATCGACAAAACGTTCGCGCAAGGGAGGGATGAGCAGGTGCCCTACCCGGAGTCGGTGATACAGGTCTCGACGAAACGTTCCCTTTTCCACCATTTCCATCATGTTGCGGTTGCCGGCACAGACAATGCGGGCGGCAAACACCCGTTTTTTCATTCCGCCGACTCTGTAAAAGCTCCGTTCTTCAAGCACTCGCAACAACTTGGGCTGCAGGCTGAGGGGCATTTCCGCCACTTCATCCAAAAACAAAGTCCCCTTGCCTGCCTGCTCCAATTTTCCCGGCGCTCCGTCAGCCCGGCTGCCCGTAAAAGCGCCCTGTTCATGCCCGAACAACTCGCTTTCAAACAACTCGTGCGGAATGGCCGCACAGTTGATGGCCATGAAGGGAGCTTCCACCACGGATTCTCCATGATGCACGTAGCGCGCCAGAACTTCTTTGCCCGTGCCGGTTTCACCTTCAATAAGCACGGATACCGTGGGGGCTCCATGCAGAATCAAAGCCTCGCGCAACAATTGCAGCATGCTTGGTGATTCGGCGATGATTTGCCCGATACCCTCTATCTCACGCAAGCGATAGCGGGTTTTTTCCAGATCTTTCTTGATAGTTGCAGCGGCGCGGGAAACATGCTGTTCAATATTTGTACGCAGTTCTTTGTTTTCAAGCATCAAAGACTGATGTTCCGCAACCCGATCAACAACAACCGCAAGTTCACGAGCGTTGATGGGTTTATTCAGATAATCGTATGCGCCTTTACGCAGAGCCTCCACGGCCGTAGCCATATCTCCATGTCCGGTAATCAGCACGACATCGCCGGAGTGCGTGAAGGAATCATTTTTCAGTTGTGTCAGCAACTCAAGTCCATTCAAACCAGGCATGCGGATATCCGTGATGATTAACGGAAAATATTCGTTCCGCGCCGCCGCCAGAGCCAGCACAGGGTCTTCCATGCCATGCGGATCATGTCCCAGATCTTTGAGCACAAGGCATAGGCTTTGCAAGCTGTTATTGTTATCGTCAATCACGAGGATACGCATGTCTTGTCCTGGATAAAAAACTTTTTTGCATGCTCTGAATGTAGAGCAGATTAACTTTGAAACGTTGCACTCGTCGCCATCGGCGAAAACAGGTTTCGCTTACTCCTCGTGCACAAGAGCCAGCGTTTACGCTGCTGGCTGCCAGAGCATTTTCACTTTGAAAATGCTCTAAAAAAGAGGTCATCGCGCATCAAGCCAAGCCTCTAAAACCCGTCGGCGCAATGCAGATGTCGTTCATCGGGTAAAACGTACGTTTTTCCCGTGCAGGCTATGGAGCAAAGGAATGGAGTCCGTCACTCCGATGGATCGGCCCGCATATATAATTCGCTTCAATATAAGTCCTGCCCCACAAAAACAAGAGAGAAGCGCAACTTGGAGAAATAAAAAAGGACCCTGCCTTACGTCGCGCCTCTGTCACGAGGGTTTCCGGTAATCACGAAAACCTTTTATTATGAGGCCGACCACCCATACGCTATATTGCTTGAATTAAAATTTCCGTGTATACTGCTCGCCATCTTCCGTAGAGGGCAATTCCTTTGATAGCGCTCAGGTTGTATTCCGCGAAGCCGCTGTTCAGGCACTGCCGGTACAGGCAGGCTTGGGGCATACTAGAGCAGATTAACTTTGAAACGTTGCACTCGTCGCCCTCGGCGAAAACAGGTTTCGCTTACTCCTCGTGCACGAGAGCCAGAGCTTACGCTGCCGGTTGACAGAGCATTTTCAAAGTGAAAATGCTCTAGTCTGAGCGACAATTTTGCAGAAAAGCAACTCCGGATAACGTAGTCCCTCCAACGGGGCGAAGATCGTCTGATCCCGGGTTCGGACGGGCTTTGTCTGCTCGAAGCGGTTGTTTCAATGGAGTGTAGGCGAAATTTTTTTCGCCGTCCATGCCGATCAGGGCTTCCTAAAGTTACAACGAACAGTATGCCTGACTAAGCAGAAGCGTTGATTCGCATAGATGCCGGGAAGAATGCCATGGGGCGTTTTCTCTTCTATGCTCTTTCTCCTCACGCAGCCGAAGTGGCGCATGATAGTAGAGCAATTTTACAATGAAATTGCTCTCGCGGCGCAATAGCGAAGCGCGCCGCCGCGCCCATGCGGCGCAGGCAGAATTCATTTTCGCCTGCGCCGCCGAATGGAGCGTCTCAAAATCAAAATGCTTTAAGGAGGTTTGAGAATGCGATTTGCCGTAGGTCTTGCAAGGGATGATGTGGAAGATCGGCTGGAAGCGCACGGCATAGACCGCCGTCAATTTTTGAAATACTGTAGCGCTGTGGCGGTCGCCATGGGCCTTGGCCCCGCCTTCGCCCCGGAGGTCGCTAAAGCGCTGACGGGCGGTGCGGGAAAGCGCCCCTGTGTCGTGTATCTGCATAACGCGGAATGTACCGGTTGTTCCGAGGCATTGCTGCGCACGGCGGATCCTTATCTAGACGTTCTGCTGTTTGATGCCATCTCCCTTGAATATCAGGAAACTATTATGGCGGCTGCGGGTGATGCCGCAGAAAAGGCTCTGCACGATGCCGTAAACAACCCCAATGGTTTCATCTGCATTATTGAAGGAGGGATTCCGACAGCGCTGAAGGGCATTTACGGTAAAATCGCCAACCACACCATGCTGTCTATCAACCAGGAAGTCCTGCCCAAAGCCAAGGCCATTATTTCTTATGGAACCTGCGCCGCGTACGGAGGCATACAGGCGGCCAAGCCCAACCCCACCGGAGCCAAGGGCGTACAGGACGCGTTCGGTGCCGCCGTCAAAAACAAGATAATCAATGTTCCCGGTTGTCCTCCCAATCCCATTAATATTGTCGGCACCATTGTCCACTATTTGCAGAAAGGAACCCTCCCGGAGCTTGATGATATCGGCCGGCCGGTGATGTTCTTCGGCAAGTCGGTACACGAGCAGTGCGAGCGTCTGCGCCATTTCGAAGCCGGCGAATTCGCGGAAGCCTTTGATTCTGAAGAGGCCCGCAAGGGATGGTGCCTTTATAATCTTGGCTGCAAAGGTCCCAGTACTTACAATAACTGTCCCACGGCCAAGTTCAACGGCGTAAACTGGCCTGTGGCCGCCGGGCATCCCTGCATCGGGTGCAGCGAGCCCAATTTCTGGGATCACATGTCACCTTTCTATGAAAGCTAAACAGCGGCAGCTGGCAGGGAGGAGAGCCTCATGGCAGAGATACAGTCCAAAATAGACACTTCTTTTAACGGACCGATTGTCGTCGATCCGGTAACCCGCCTTGAAGGGCATTTGCGCATTGAGGTTGAGGTGACCGGAGGCAGGGTAAGTAAGGCGTACAGTTGCGGAACCTTGTTCCGCGGCTTGGAAATAATCCTTAAAGGCCGCGATCCGCGCGATGCCCAGCACATCACTCAGCGCGCCTGCGGCGTCTGTACCTACGTGCATTCTCTGGCCAGCATCCGGGCTGTTGATATGGCCGTGGGGGTTAACATTCCTCCTTTAGCGGTGATGGTGCGCAATCTGGTATTGGCTTCGCATTTCATGCATGACCATGTGGTGCATTTTTATCATCTACATGCCCTTGATTTTGTTGATGTTGCCAATTGCCTCAAAGCCGACCCGGCCAAAGCCGCGAAAATCGCCTCCAGTATCTCCAAACGGCAGACCACCACGGAAGAGATGAAATCCGTGCAGGATCGCGTGAGGAAATATGTGGACAGCGGCCAACTCGGCCACCTTACCAATGCCTATTTCCTCGGCGGCCATCCCGCCTTTGTGCTTGAGCCGGAGTTGAATCTCATTGCCACTGCCCACTATTTGGAAGCCCTGCGTCTCCAGGTCAGAGCGGCCAGGGCTATGGCCCTATTCGGCGGTAAAAACCCGCATCCGCAGTTCCTCCTTGTGGGCGGAGTAAGTTGCTACGACGCCCTTACGCCTGAAAAAATCAAAGAATTCCTCGAAATTGAAAAAGAAACCATAGCCTTCATCAATGACGTCTATATACCCGACCTGCTGGCCGTGGCGGCTCAGTATAAAGATGTCGCGGGTTACGGCGGCACCACCAACTTTATTTCCTTCGGCGAGTTTTGTACCGAGGACAGCAAGCGCGATTCCGGTTTTCTCCAGCCGGGAGTGATCTACAATCGCGATCTCAAAAATCTTGCCCCCTTTGATCCGCAAAAAATTAATGAGCACGTGCGTCACAGTTGGTATAAAGGCGCGGCGGCCAAGCATCCCTATGAGGGAGAAACTGATCCCTCCTTTACCGATTTGCATGGGGATGAGCGTTACTCCTGGTCAAAGGCGCCTCGTTACGAGGAAAAGCCCATGGAAACAGGACCGTTGGCCCATGTTCTTGTGGCCTATGCCGCGGGTAACAAGGCGGTTGTCCCTGTGGTGGACATGGTGCTGAAAACATTGGGTGTTGGTCCGGAATCCTTGTTTTCCACCCTTGGCCGTACGGCGGCGCGTGGCGTAGAAGCCGCCGTCCTCGCCGGGCAGATGGAAGGATGGATCAAGGCGTATCAAGAACAGATCGCCAAGGAAAAAACGCCTAAAATCGTGGAAAAATGGGAAATGCCGAATACGGGCGACGGCGTGGGTTTCGTCAGCGCTCCGCGCGGTGGACTGAGTCATTGGATTCGTATAGAAGATAAAAAAATCGGTAATTTCCAGCTTGTGGTGCCTACCACTTGGAATATGAGCCCGCGTGACGCCGCCGATATCATGGGACCTATGGAAGAAGCCCTCGTGGGCACTCCTATTGCCGATCCCAAGAGGCCTGTGGAAATTCTGCGTACCGTCCACTCTTTTGACCCCTGCATAGCCTGCGCCATACATGTTATTGATCCGGACAGCAATGAAAAACGCGTGTTCAAGATATTGTAACCTTGTTTTTTTCCGGAAAAAAGCAGACTACGGGGGAAAATCCCCCGTAGTCTGCCGCTGATACTGCCAAATTGCGATCTTGCTGATGCCGCAACGAGCAACGCAAGGGGCCGCCGTACTGGCGGCAGGCATGGCGTGTTCGCGTCTTCTCGGTTTTGTCCGGGATATGCTGCTGGCCTACTTGCTCGGCGCTGGCGCGGATCCCTTTCTCGTTGCTTTTCGTATTCCCAATTTTTTGCGGAGGCTGTTGACTGAAGGTTCTTTGGGCATGGCCCACGGGGCGGAAGTCTCTCGCAAGCTGATTACGCGGGGCAGAGCCGCAGCCTTGGTATTCAGTCGCGCTGTTTGCCTGCGTCTTTTTCTGTTTTCTCTAATCGTTACCGCTCTATTGGAGCTTTTCGCCTTTCCCGTGAGCGTCTTGCTCGCTCCGGGTCTGTCCTATCCGGCTCTGGAAAAAAGCGCTCTGCTGTTGCGTCTGTGCCTGCCCTATCTGCCCCTGTGCGCGGCAAGCGCTATCGCCTTGGTGTATGCCGCGGCTCTGGGCAATTTTCGTCCGCAGGCATGGTCCTCCATATGCCTGAACACCGCAATCCTGTGCGCGGGAGGATCGGCCCTGTTGCTGCCCTGCGGTGCCGCGCTTACCCTTTTCGGCGTCCGCCTGACAATCGCTGAAATTTTCCTTTGTGCGGGCATAGTGTGCGGAGGTTTGGCTCAGGGCTGCCTTGGCTTGCGCGTACTATGCCGCCCCGACGTCGGAACGCGCGAGAAAATCCGGGAAATGACGACACGAGCGGAAGTTGACGCCTTGCTGCGCCATTTGCCGGCAAGCGCTTTGGGCGCCGCTCCGCAGCAACTGCATTTGCTGGCGGGAACTATTCTGGCATCGTTTCTGGCGCCCGGGAGTATAAGTTCCTTATACTTCGCCGAGCGTCTGTTTGAGCTTCCTTTAGCTCTGGCGGGCGTCGCCGTGGGTTTGGGCAGTTTCGTTCAACTTACCGCTCAGGCCGCCCGTAAGGATATGGAAAATTTTACGCATACGCTGTCCGACGCCATACGCTTGAGCGCTTTTCTTTCTCTGCCGGCCGCTGTCGGTCTTTTTACCTTGGCTTGTCCTCTGGCCGCCGTACTGTTCGGTCACGGCGCTTTTGGCCGGGAGCAGACGGCCGCCACGGCGGCCGCCTTGCGCATGTACGCTCTCGGCCTGCCTGCCATGTGCGCTGCCCGCCCCTTTCTCGTCGCTGCTCCGGCTCTGAATATGCCGCGTGTTCCTTTACGGACGGCCTGCGTGAGTTTGATCGTTTTTTTACCGATAAGTCTGGCGGGGATAGCGTTTTCAGACGGCGGCATGCCTGGAACAACGGCCGGTCTAGCTCTGGGATTGAGCGTCGGCGCTTGGACAAATGCCTTTTTGCTGTCGCGCCGTTTACAGACATGCGGGATACTCCGCCTATGGCGCCCTTTGCGAGGAACTCTGGCTACCTACGTCTTTGGTGCTCTGATTATGGCCGGAATACTGACTTTTGTGAATACCCGCTACGGACCGTTGTCCGCAGGACCACTTTTGTTACTAACGGGCGTATGTTGCGGATTATGGATAGCCTGCTTCCGTGCCCTTAAAAATAAGGACGCGCGATTTTTACTTGATGTACTGTGCGGGTCCAGGAAAAAACAGCAGGACAATTTTATTATCCAAATGAGGTAGCAAAGCCCTTCAGGGTTTCGCATCTCGCGCTTGGGAGGGGTTTGGACCCCTCCCAAGCTTCCGCCCCGAAAGAAACCCCGCCCTTCAGGGCGGGGTCGGGGCTATATGGCCTTTCGGCAGGGGTTTCAGACCACAAAGGAAGTTCTGATGCAATTGTCCCAGTCCGGGCCTGGTACACGGGGGAGAGGAAATGGCCGATCTCGTCTATACGTTACGGAGACTGCGGGCGGTCCGTACAGGCCAGGAAAACGGCCGAAGCCCCATGGTGATGAACCCCGTGGCTTTTTAGTGAAAATATAGGAACCGCTGATTTAATCGCCGCCCAAGGATCGCCAATAGGCTGAGTTTTTTGTATACTCTCTTTACTTCACGGGAGGTAAGACATGCGGCAGCCCAGCTTCAGCGATATCGAATCCGGGGTGGATGCGGGCAGCGGCTATGCGCACAGCCTGGAAACCACTGGCGCCAATGTCCGCGACATCACGATAACTTCCCCCCTCATTCGTGAAGATGACGCGGTGGTGTATGGTGATGCGGGCTATCCCGGCATCGAAAAACGCGAAGGGATAGTCAGCGACGCGCGCTTGTCTTCCATCGAATACCGCATCAACCGGCGGGCCGGAAGCGTACGGAAGGCTCCGAATCATTTGCCCGACTACGAAAAGCGGATCGAGCGGCGCAAGTC
>JAITHT010000050.1 GCA_031279825.1 Desulfovibrio sp.
GATAGTATGGCTCAACGTAGGCCACCCATTCTTCCCGGGGAATGAACTCGTCCATAGCCTTCAGAAATTCTTCACGTTTTGTCGCACGCTTGCGAAGGCCGTATTCGACGTCGCTGAAGTCGGCCTGTTTCATTGGCGCCTCCCGTGGATGGGGAGAGTATAATAAAAATGCAACGTGTTGGCGATCATATACTGGGGATTAAATCAGCGGTTCCCTAAATTTCTGCAACTAAACACTAGAAGAGTAAGGGGCCCTGTGGGTCGTACCCGGCTTTAGCTCCCACATGTTCCACTCGTTTACGCCAATTGCCCCCGAGAAAATAGAAACGCAAGCTGTCTTTTTCCGCGTCCATCGCGGCAATCAGCTCAGCCCGCAGGGTTGACCATTGGGCGGGATCCACCATGCACTCAAATACAGAAAACTGTACCCTCTGGCCCCGGTTTTCGCATGCTCCGGCTATACGTCGCAAGCGTTTGCGCCCTTCCGCGTCCTGGGTGTTCACATCGTAGCTTACAATCACCATCATGGCGTCACCTGATTGCGAACGGCGGATACGCGTCCAGATCTCCCCGGATGCAGCGGGCCAACAAACGCGCCTGAGTGTGCCATAAAAGGCCCACAGTGGTTTTTTCCTGTAAAAACGGGTGTTGGATTTCGTCCCGTTTGCGCTCCTGCCAGGCTATGATTACCTCCTTTCTGGTGGCATCATCCATAACTACCGCTCCTGAGTCCATTTTTTTAAACCCTTTGGACTTCACCTGCCCTCGGTTCAGCAAAGTGCACGCCAGCCTGTCCGCAAGGTAAGGGCGGAATTCTTCCATCATGTCCAGAGCAAGACTCGGCCTACCCGGTCTGTCCCGATGCAGAAAGCCTACGGCCGGGTCCAGGCCAGCCGTCTCTAAAGCGCCGCGCACGTCGTGCGCCAGCAGGGTATATAAAAAGGAAAGCAGACAATTGACGGCGTCCAGTGGAGGTCTGCGGTTGCGCCCGGTGAAGGCGAATGCCGGATTCGGATTGCTGATAAGCAAATTAAATACGCCGAAGTACAGGTTGGCGGCTTCACCCTCTATTCCCCTCACCACATCAAGGGGAAGTTCCCGCGCAAGCCGGCTCATGCAGAAACTGAGGGCATCGCACGCGGCGTCAAGCCGGGTGTCTGGCCGTTCCCGCGCCGTACGCCGTAACAAGGTACGGCAGTTGGCAATTTTCCCTATGGTGAAAGCGCGGGCAAAGGCGGCGGACACCAGAGGATTGTCCGCCTTACGGTATTGTTCGCGCCGCAGCAGCACATTGCCGCGTACCGGACCGTGCATGGAGGCGAGAAAGCGGCCGTTTTCCGTCAGCCACGAAACAGCCACATTGTTTTCCGCGCAATGGCCGAGCAGAAACGGGCTGCACGACACCTGCCCGAACAGCACCAGTCCGCCAAGGGTATGCACGGGGATTTTGGCCTTCACATTGCCGCCGTGGTAGACGGCGACACATTCGCCGTCTTTGCCCAGATAGCTTTCCTGCGTGGTGATATACAAGGTGTTGAGGTGCTGTTTCATATTTCCGCCTGGAGCGATTGCAGATAGCGGGACGCCGCGTCCCGGCGGGAAAGATGGCGCGGCAGGCATTGATCCGCCAAGGAGCAAGCCGAACAGCGTTCGTCCGCCGCCGGAGAAGGGGTGACTCCTTGCCGCATCAGGGTATGCACGGCCTCGGCCGTTTCCCGTACGGCCTCGCGCAGAACAGCGTTCAGCATCACCTCCAGTCTGCGTCTGGTTTTGCCGTAAAAAAGCGCTCCTTCCGGTACAGGCAGATCCAGCATCTCTTCCAGACATATGGCTTGAGCGCACAACTGGATCTTGTCCGCATCATGTTTTTTTGGCATGCCGCGTTTGTATTCCACCGGGAAAGGGTGCCAGACGCCTTCCCGGCGGTGGAACTCCACCACATCCGCTTTGCCGGTGATTCCCAACGCAAGCGAACGCAAAGGGAGCCCGGCGACGATTTTTACATCGCCGCGCGCTTCCCTTCCGCCCCTGTCAACCTTTCGGTGCAGAAGACGCCCTTCGGCGGTATACAGGTTTTCTTCCCATATCTGTTCAAGGTGAATCAGAGCGCATTGTCGGGGGCAATACAGGTAATGCTGCAATGCCGATATGGGGATGAGATCGGCAGGCGCATACATGGATCACAGTTTTTCCTGTATTGCAATGCCGTCCGGAAGGCCGGCTCTGTGTATTTCAATGGCGTAATCGGAAAATTTGCGCGGCGGCACAGCAGCATTGGGGGCGCGTGTCACTTTCACGCGTTCGAATAATTCTCCGGAGCGGGCATTGCCCAGATGACTATGGTGTTTAAAGACAACAAGCTTACGGGGATTCATTTCTCCTCGGGCGGCGGCGCGATCGTGCTCAAAGGCGTGCAGTAAAGCCTCCCATAAAAGGGAGAGATCGTCTTCGCTGAAGCCGGTTTTCCCTGCATCAACGGCGGAAATGAATCCGTGCATGCGGTACAGGGCATACGGGACGGTGTTTTTTCTTCCGAAGGTGGAGGCGTGCTCGCGTTGTTTCTGCTCCGTCTGTTTTTTAGCATCGTCTTCCGTGGTGACCGCGCAACGGGTAACGGAATGCTCGGCTTGGTATATCCTGTCTTCCGAGCGGGCAAAGGTGAACTGTACCGGGCCGCGCACCGTGCCCGCGGGTTTATTCCCGGTGCTCAGTACCGCGCCGAACGCGCGTATGTCATAGTAGGTTTTGCATAGGTCGTCTTGGCGTTCCTCGAGTAAAGCGCCTTTAGCCGCCTCAATGCTTGTGTTAAGGACGGAGCCCTGGCGTATGAAAATACCGTAAGGGCCTTGTTGCGGATATTTGATTGCTTGCGGATACTTGATTTGCAGATAATTGCGCACCTTGCGCTTGATGCAGACATCCGTGACCAGGCCTTCCTGATTTTCCGCATCAACGCGGGGGAGATTGGTCTGATCCGGGTCGCCGTTGGGGTTGCCGTCCCTGACGTCAAAAAAGAAAACAAAGTCAAAACCGGTGGGCATCTTCGCTTTTTCCAGCGCGGCCATGCGGGCGCGGGTACGCAGGTGGTTGATGGGGCTATCCGTCTCCTGCAAGTCGAGCAGGGCGTTTTCCACACGGCTGAGAAACAATTGCGCGTCAAAGGGCTTCGTATGGCGGCAGGCGTATTTTTCCGGAGAGAAATGGGCTTCCGTATCCAACCAGTCGGCATCCGTCAGGCATAAAAACAAAAAACGGGTCAGCGTATCCCCTCTTCCGGAATACGCCTGATCCGTAGCGCATAAGGCGCGCAAATCCTCCTGCGAAAAGCGGGTGTCCTCCAGCATGTCCTCCAGCAGGCCGATGAGCCGCTTTTTCTCCTGAACCCCCACATGAGTATGCGCCTTCCATTCGGACGCATCCGGTAATCCGGCATGGTGCCCGTCCACCGCAAGGGACACTTCTTTCTGTTGCAGAATGTTGGCGAGCATAGCCCCCCAGCGGGCATGCGGCACGGATCCTTTTTTTCCCCCTTCGCGTAAATATTTCTGAAATTCCGGCTGGTATTTGCCGAGATCGTGCAACAGGCCGGTAAGGCGCAATAAGGGAACATGTCGAGGATGCAAAGCGTAGAAGGCGGCCCGCTCAGCGGTGGCTGCGAGGTGATCGCGCAGGGAGTGCTTTTCTTTGGCGGCATTTGCGGAGTGGGCGAAGAAAGAAGACATGTTATACCTCCCCTATTTGACGAGGCCGTCGCGCAGGTTTTCGGGCAGTATGTCTTGCAGCAGCATGTCCCGGTTCAACCGCGAGCGTTTGCCCAGACGCAGCGCCTGCACATGTTTCATAAATATTTCATGCGCTTTACGCATATTGCGGCTAAGAACATCATCCCCTGCAAGTTCCTCTCCCATAAGCGTGAGTTTGGCGGCGAACAGGCTTTCCGGGTAGTTCAGGCTTTCCTCAACCTTGCTGCGGTAGAAGCCGACGGCTGCGTCCAAGGCGCGGGCCATGCCGGCCTTGTTCGCGAGCAAGTCGCTGATTGTCTGTTCCACGGCGGCCCTGGTGGATGCGCTCATGCCCTTGGCCGCTTCTCGTTCTTTTACGCTGTTTGCAATCATGTTGACGAAGCTTTTGTGGCGCACCCCATAGTTGCGTACGGTTTCCACCATAAAAAGCGCGCTGCGGATCAAACCTTCGGCGGCCGCCGCATTCTGCCGATCCAGAGCTATATTGTTATTTTTGAGAATAGCGCGCAGACGGATCAGATTTTCTTTTTCCTGGGGGCCCCCTGCGGCGGCGATGAGGCGATCGATTTCCTCAATGGGGTTTTTGCCTTGATCCAGCAATAGATGCGAGCCTTCTCCGGCGATTTTCCATTCTTTGTCCAATGCATCAGGCCGGTTGCCTGAAGGGGTGTTGATGCCGGACAGCACGACGCGCATGCCGAGATCTCTGGCCGAGTTGACCCTGTCGCCCAGGAAAAAAGCCACCTCCTCGCGTCGGCCGGGCAGTATTTCGCTCAGCGTCGAGAGAAAACCGCCGCCTTTACGTATAAAGCCGCCGGCTGAGCCGTGCAGGCGTCCGCCTAAAGAAAAATGGAAGGTATCCATGACCATTTCCGCCACGTTGCCGGCTGAATCATACAGATCCAGCGGGTTGGGTTTCCGTGAACCTATGGGCTGGACGGATTCGGCGGCGGGACCGTTTTCGGCGCGAAATACGGCATAGTGCGAATGATCTTCATCCCCCTCCATGGGGAAAAACTCCCGTTCATGCAGACTGGCCCTGGCGACCTTGTGTCCGCCGCGGGCGGCGTATTCCCATTCCACTTCCGTGGGCAGACGCAGGTAGCCTATGTTTTTGGCGTCTCCGACAAAACGGGGGAGGCTTGCGGGAGCGTTTTGCAGCAGCCATTCCGTATAGCTTTTCGTAAAATTGACAGCGTCGAACCAGGAAATATTCGTCTTTGGCCGGGAATCTTCGGCGGACATGGGGGAAGAGGCGGAGGGGCACCATCCTTCCATAACCGCCTTCCATTGAAAGTTGCTGATCTCATATTTGCCGATAAAGTAATAGTAATAATTGCCTGTTTCCGTTTTGGGCAGCGCAAGGCGCCAGGTCCGGGGAAGATCCTTATCGGAAAAAGGGCCACTGACGGCGGCCTTGTAACGGCGTTCATAGTAATCCCTGTCCACGCGGTCGCAATTGTCGCATCCGAATAGGGTTTCCAGATCCCAAAGATATCCGTCAGCCCGGGTACCCACGGCTCGCAGAGCCATGGAAGCATCGCAGGGTATGGGCAACAGAATGTCGTCATCAGCAGGGTGGGGGTTAGTGGCGTTTTCCAGAGTAGTCGCGCTGCCTTTTACCTGGAGGGCGGCTTTCGCCGGCGGCGTCCATAACGACGCGAACAAGCCGACAAGCAGCGCGCAGGCGCAATAGCGCATCGCGGCGATCGGTGCAAAAAACGTTGAGAGCTTCGTATAATGCGCGGAGAGAGCGTCACACATCGCGGATGACCTCTGACGGTTCTATGGTTATGGCCTGCCGTGCGGCGAATAATGAAGAAAGAGCGGAAAGAAGAGGGACAAGAGCGAATACGGCCGCCATATGGAGGGTGGGCAAGACGCATATCGCTTGTTGACCACTCGGCAGAGAAGCGGAGAAAAGCCGGTCTATGCTCAAGGCCACGATCAGATACAGTAGACCGGCAAGGAACGAGCCGAGCAGGCCGGTGACGGCGGCCTGGGACATGGGAAACAGTAAGATGGCGGCGCGCGGAAAACCCAGCAAGCGCATAATGCCGAGAGAGCGGCTTTTCCGCCGGACTCCGGCAAGGGTGCTGCTGGCCGTCGACGCCATGAAGCCGAAGAGCGCGGCTCCGGCGATTAATCCGAAAACAATGGAGAAGGAACGATCCAGTGTCTGGACGGCTTCTATTTCCGCGACTTTGATATAGACTTCGACATTGCGGTTTTGAAAAAAACGCCATAACGAAGGTATGTCCTTAAGAGATTTGGCATACAGGCGGAAGGAGGCGTATTCCCGGCAGTTTCTGATTAAATCGGCATAGAGGGCAAGGGGGGAAGGAGAGAGGGTGCTTTCATCAGAACTTCCTTTGTGGTCTGAAGCCCCGGCCTTCATGCCGGATATAGCCCCGACCCCGCCCTGAAGGGCGGGGTTTCTTTCCGGGGCGGAAGCTTGGGAGGGGTCCAAACCCCTCCCAAGCGCAAGACGCGAAGCCCTGAAG
>JAITHT010000037.1 GCA_031279825.1 Desulfovibrio sp.
AATGCTTCGCATTTCGAGAGACTTCGCCGGAATCACGCTTCCGGCGAAGTCAACGCATAGCAATCACAGGATATGATTGTTATGCGTCAATCGAATCAGATGACCGGCGGCACGGCGAAAAAACATTGCTGCCGCATGGGGGCGTTGGCCGTTACCTCTTCGGCGCTGAGGCGTTTTTCCACCACGTCGGGGCGCGGCGGGGCGACATGTTGCCGCAGGGGCGAGTAAAGGGGTTCCACCTGACTGGTATCCACCCGGTTGAGAATATCCATGTAGCCCACAACGGCGTCAAGCTGCGAGGCGATGCGGGCCGTTCGTTCTTCCGGATTTTCCGGCCGCGCGTGGGCGGAACTGACGGACAGATCCAGACGGCACAAGGCGGCTGTCGCCAGCACCTGTTCTTTACTGACGGGCATAGACTTTCCTTTAATCTTCAAGTTTTTTCCGGCGGTTTTCGTTTTCGTCTTTATAGAGTTTGTAGTTGACGGAATCTATAAGCGCCTGCCAGCTGGCTTCAATGATATTGGGCGATACGCCCACGGTCACCCACTTGCTGTTCTGATCCGCCGATTCGATGAGCACGCGCACCAGAGAGCCTGTACCTTTGTAAGCGTCCGTGGCCGTGAGCACGCGCACCTTAAAGTCTACCAGGCGCATGCCGTTAAGGCGCGGGTAGAAGCCGGAGAGCGCTTTGCGCAGGGCGTTGTCCAGGGCGTTGACGGGGCCGTCTCCGTAGGCGGCGGTGTGCTCGACGGCGCCTTCCACTTCAAGGGAGACGGTGGCTTCGGACAAGGGAGTTTTGTCCGGGCTTCTTTTGGATTCCAATACCCGGAACTGAATGAGTTTGAAAAAGTCGCGCGCGCCGCGTCTGCCGAGCTTGCGCAAAAGCAGCAGTTCCACCGAGGCTTCCGCCGCGGCGTAATCGTAGCCGAAACTCGCCTTTTGCTTCAATTCCGTGAGCAGACCTTTGACCACGGGTTCGTCCTTGTCCAGATGAAAGCCGAAACGGCGGGCCATGGACACTATGTTGCTGCGTCCGGCGAGTTCGGTGAGGAGGATGCGCTGCTCGTTGCCCACGGCTGCCGGCGGTATATGTTCGTACAGGGCGGAATTGCGGTTGACGGCGCTGACGTGCACGCCGCCCTTGTGGGCGAAGGCGGAACGGCCGACAAAGGGCTGGCGGCTGAAGGGAATCATGTTGGCCACTTCGCTTATATAGCTGGAAACGGAGCGCAGCATGGGCAGGCGCCCTTCGGGCAGACAGCGGTAAGCGCCCCCGCACTTGAGTTCGAGCACGGGGATGACGGAAGAGAGATTGGCGTTGCCGCAACGTTCGCCGATGCCGTTAATGGTGCCCTGGATGATTGTCGCGCCGGCTTGCGCCGCCGCCAGAGCGTTGGCCACGGCCAGTTCGCAGTCGTTATGCGGATGGATGCCGATGACGGCTTCCGGAAAGTCTTTTTTGACCTGCCGCACAGCGGCGAAGACATCCGTCGGCAATGTGCCGCCGTTGGTGTCGCAAAGCATCAGGGCATCCGCTCCGGCTTCCCGGGCCTGTCGCAACACGGCCATGGCGAATTCGCGGTTCCGGGCAAAACCGTCAAAAAAATGCTCGGCGTCGAAAAAGACTTCTTTGACGGATTGCTTGAGAAAGGCCACGGAATCACGCGCCACCTGGAGATAGCGCTCGGGGGAGACGCGCAGGGCTTCGCGCGCGTGCGCCTCCCAGCTTTTGCCCACGATGGTGACGGCCGCGGTTTTGGCGTCCAGCAAAGCGAGCAGGTTTTTGTCGGATTCGGCGTTACCGTCAGGATGATGCGTGGCGCCAAAAGCCGTGATCACGGAATTTTTCAGCTCGTACGAGGCTATTTCCTGAAAAAACGTCGTATCGACGGGGCCGGCGCCCGGCCAGCCTCCTTCGATATAGCCGATGCCGAGTTCGTTCAGTTTGAGGGCGATCTTGATCTTGTCTTCCAGAGAAAGGTTGACGTCCTCCGCCTGATTGCCGTCGCGCAATGTGGTGTCGTAGACGGTGATGTCTTTCATTGCGCTTCCATATAGGAATTGTTGTCCAGGCCGAAAGCGTCGTGCAGGGCGCGCACGGCCAGTTCGGTGTATTTTTCCTCGATAATGCAGCTTATTTTGATTTCCGAGGTGCTGATCATGATGATATTGATGTTCTCCTTCTGGAGGGCGGCAAAAGTCTTGGCGGCCACTCCCGAATGGTTGCGCATGCCCACGCCGACAGCGGATACCTTGGCGACAGTCGTTTCATGCAGAATGTCAAGGCCGCCGACCTGTTCGCGCACCTTTTCCATGATGTCCAGGGCGCGTTTCACATCCTTGCGGCTGACGGTGAAGTTCATATCCGTCACGCCGTCGCGGCTGGGATTTTGCACAATCATGTCCACGGAGAGTCCGGCTTCGGCCAGATGCCCGAAAATGGAGGCGGCCACTCCCGGTTTGTCCGGGACGGAGCGCAGGGTTATGCGCGCCTGATCCTTGTCGTAGGCGATACCGGAAACCATGACATGTTCCATGCTGCGATCCTCCTGGGTTACAAGGGTGCCGGGCGCGTCGCTGAAGGTGCTGCGTACCAGCACGGAAACTTTGTACTTTTTGGCGAATTCCACGGAGCGTATTTCCAGTACCTTGGCGCCCATGCTGGCCAGTTCCAGCATTTCGTCATAGGAGATTCGATCCAGTTTGCGGGCGTTGCCGCAGAGATTCGGATCAGTGGTAAAGACGCCTTCGACATCGGTATATATTTCGCAGAGTTCAGCCTTGGCCGCCGCCGCCAGGGCCACGGCCGACGTGTCGGAACCGCCGCGGCCGAGGGTGGTGACGCGGCCGTCGCCGGTAATGCCCTGAAAACCGGCCACAACCAGAACGTCATACTCCGCGAACGCGGCAAGAATGCGCTCGGTGTCGATTTCTTTGATGCGCGCCTTGCCGTAAACGTCGTCGGTAAGAATGCCGATTTGCTGTCCGGTAAAGGATCGGGCCGTAATGCCCTCATCTTTGAGCAGCATGGAGAAAAGCGCCGCGGATACCTGTTCTCCGGTGGAAATGAGCTGATCCGTTTCCGCGGGGTCAGGCGTTTCCGACCATTCGTGGGCCAGTTTCAAAAGGGCGTTGGTTTCTCCGGCTCTGGCCGAGAGCACCGCAATGATTTTACGGCCGTCAGTGAGTCCGGCGCGGACCTTCCCCAGAACCTGCCTCATGCGGTCTTTGGTGGCGACCGAGGTGCCGCCGAATTTCTGAACCATAATGCGCATAGGGTCATCCTTCATGCTGGAAGATAGAGTGAACGGAATGCTTCCAGACAGCGCGTTCCCGAAGAGCCCACAGCTGAAAGCTCAGCCGAGCGCGAGTCTTCTTCCGGAAGGCGGGTCAGAAGGCAGGTCAGCGCCTCTTTGGGAAGATCCCGCCTGTTCACGCGTTCCGGCCATTCGACAATAGTCAGGACGGAAGCGTCATCAAAGGATTCTTCAAGCGCTTCTTCAGACGCTCCCGGCGCAAGGCGATAGAGATCAAAATGGCGCACTTGAGGCGTCGTGCAATAGATATTGCAGACAGTAAAGCTCGGGCTGGCTATTTCCGCCATACGGCCACCGGGCAGGGCTTCGACGATGCTCCGGGTCAGGGTCGTCTTGCCTGTTCCTATGCCGCCATAGAGCAAAAGCGTGCCCGGCGGAATTTGCATCATGCTCTGGGCAAGGATTTGCCCAAAACGGCGCGTTTCGTCAAGTGAGCGCAGAAGACAGGGAATTATTCGCACAGTTCCTTCCAGACCAGGGGGACGGCGTCGGCGATGTCGCGGGCCAGATGGCCGCGCGGCGCTTTTCGGGCCAGGAGTTCGCCCGCTCTGGCGTGCAGATAGACGGCGAGGCAGGCCGCATCAAAGGAAGAGACGCCTGAGGCTGCGACGGCGGCGCATATGCCGGAGAGCACGTCGCCCGATCCGCCGATCGCCAGCGTGGGCGCGGCGACGGGAGACAGGACGACGGGTCTGTTGTGCCTGCCTATGAGGGTCCCCGCCCCTTTAAGAACCACGACGGAACCGCACTCCCGGGTAAGGGCGCGCAAGGCTCCGGGTCTGTCCCGCATGACGGCGCCGGCGTTCGCGGCTCCGCCTTCCGCCGCGGCTTCCGCAAAGAAGGAAGGCGGCAACATGGCGGCCATTTCTCCGGGATGCGGGGTCAGGATGTCTTTTTCCGTCAAGAGAGTCAGGGGCAGAGGCGGACAGTGCCGTTTCGCCTGCTCGTCGGGGAGGGCGCGCGCTGTATCCGGCGCGCGGGAAGCGGCGTCCGCGTTCTGATCGGGCAGGCGGAAAAAGGAGAGGGCGTCGGCATCAACGACGGCCGGCGGCCGTTTTTCTTCCGCAAGCACGCTGCGCACCGCTTCCCGCGCGCCCGCGTTTCTGCCCATGCCCGGCCCGATAACCAGCGCGCCCGGCGAGAGTTCGCGCAGGAGCGCGGGCAGAAAGGTCGCATCGCCCTCGCTCCAGCGGGTGCCCGTGCCGACGGAGTGCACGAGGATTTCGGGGTAGGCGGTTCTGATGGCGCTTTCCAGCGCCCCCGGTACCGCCGCGTGCACAAGCCCCGCGCCGGCGCGCAAGCTGCCGAGGGCGGCCAGCAGGGGCGCGCCGGCCATGCCTTCCGATCCGCCGATAATCAGGGTTTTGCCGGCGGCGCCCTTATGCTGGGTAGGCGGGGGAGCGGCCCAGGCGTCTTTTTGCGGCTCAAGCAACAGCCATGAGGTCAGCATCATGGTGCGCAGCGCGAAGGGCATACCTATCCGGCGCACGGAGACGACGCCGGTGAATGCGCCCGCTTCGGGCAGATAGAGGCCGGGTTTGCCGGCTTCAAAGCTGACGGTGGCGTGGGCGCGCACCGCTTCGGGTTGTGGCCGGCCTGTCAGGCCGCACAGGCCGGAAGGGATATCCAGGGAGAAGATGAAGCTTTTGTCGCGTAAGGAGTTGATGGTTTCCACGATAGCCCGCTCCCTGTCCCGCAGCCTTCCCCGGATGCCCGTACCGGTAAGGGCGTCGATAACCACATTGGGAGAGCGCCATTCCAGAGGGAGCACCGGTAATTCTTCAGAAGCCGCCGGTAGAAAACTTACCCCCATTTTTCTGGCCATATCGGCATGTTCTCCGGCCGGTCCTTTCAGTTCGTCCAGCGGGCCGCTGGGGCACACCAGTACCGTGTGGCCGGCGTCGTGCAACAGTCTGGCCAGCGCCGCGCCGTCACCGCCGTTATTGCCCCTGCCCATGAAGATGAGAATGGTGCTTTCAGGGCAAAGGGAGTAGTGTTCCTTGAGAACGGCATGGGCCGCCTGGGCGGCGTTTTCCATAAGCAACAGCGGGGGGATGCCGAAAATATTCCGCGCCGCCTCATCCCAGCGGCGCATTTCTTCGGGGGTGGGCAGGGGAGTATACAGGGGCAACAGCGAGTTCATGCTTCCTCTCTTTGCGGACGATCAAGGCCGTCCGTCTCAAGAATGACTACCGCGACAGCGCTTTCCCTGGCATGGCTGAGGGAAAGATGCGCCGTCTTAACCCCCAGGGCGTCGGCGACGGTCAGGGCCTGTCCGTGAAAACTGACGGCCGGTTTTCCCGACGCCAGGGAAAGGACGCGGATATCCCGCGGTCCGAGGCCCTTCGCGAATCCGGTCCCCAGGGCCTTGGCGCCGGCCTCTTTGGCCGCGAAGCGCGCCGCCACAAAGGGCGTCATGCGTTGTAACAGGGCGTCCGTCATTGTCTTCGCCCCTTCCGGAGTGAACATGCCGGTCAATTCCGAAGGATGCAGCAGTTTGCGGATAAAATGATCGCCGAAGCGTTCCAGGGAACGGCGGATGCGGGAAAGTTCAACAAGATCGACGCCGAGACCGACAATCATAAAAATCCCCGGTGCGCCGTCAGCACGGTGCGGCGTGAGAATTGTACGCGGGGGAATGTACGCGCTCCGGAAAAACATAGCAGAGGGAGGGCGGCCTGAACAGAGGGAAAGAAAGGAAACATCCGCGCGGCGGCCGGCGCGCCTTGGAAAAGGGCGGATTCAGGCGGGCTCCAGACGCACGTACAAATCGCCGCGCCAGTTGCCTATGCGTTTTCCCATGCCTTTGAGGCGCATGGTTTTACCGGGAACGAACTCAGGAGGCAGGGTCAGTTCGACGACCTGGGTTTCGCCGCCAAGGCCATGCTGAATTTGCAAACGCACGCGCGCGCCGGGGGTCAGCGATTCGCTGGGGAGACGCAACACCTGTTCGTCGTCAATCTGCCGGCGCAACCAGTTTTTCAATTTGCCCACGACCCTCGCCCCGGTGGAGTTACTATCCTGAAGAGAAGCCTGCGCCCCGGCCTCCACCCCGAATTCCGGCACGGAGGCGGCGTGCGCTTTCGCCGTACGCTGCGCCGCGGCGTGAGTCCCGTGTGTTCGGGCGTCGCCTTTGCCTCTTCGTTTTTTCTCTTCCTGGATATGACTGTAGATATCTTCAAAGACGCGGCGGGCAAAGGGATCGTTCAAAATATCCTTCAGCACGTCTTCCCGCTCGCTCTCGTGCTCCTGCCGGTTCTGCTGCGAATCCTTGCAGCTGAATTCCCGTCCCTGGCGAGCTCTGGCGTAAGCTCTTTGCGCTTCTTCCCGCATTTTCGCGGTGCTTTCTTCCGCCGCGGAGCGGGCAGGTTTTTGGAAAGGCCGGGTTTTACCGGACTGTTCCGGGCGGCTCAGAAGCACGTAAGCTTCATTGACCCGTTGGAAGCGTTTGGCGGCATCGGGTTCATCCGGATGCAGATCCGGATGCAGCGCGAAGGCGAGCTTGCGGTAAGCCCGTTTCACTTCCTCCTGATCAGCGCCGTCATTCAGGCCGAGTGCCGCAAAGCATTCTTTGCGCGTCATGCGGTCTTCCTTTTACGGCATATCATACTGAATACACTCCTGCGCTATGTCGGCGGACATTTTCGCCGACCTTCGTGTACCGCGTCCCGGCCTTTTTAGCAAGAGAACAGATCGGCCGTCTGCAGGGCGCCGGCTTCATCAGCCCCGCCTGTGCCGATCAGGCCTTCCCGTTGCAACAGGGCCGTCCCCTGGAGGACGAAGTCCGCATGGGGCAAAGAGGGAGGGATGCCGGGGCAAAATTCCTTGCACAGTTCCAGGCTGTCCCTGTCCAGAAGATTGCCCCGAAAATACGGCCATGCCCTGCAAATGTCGGGTTTTACCGTATGGACGGCGCATCCCTCGTTTTTTTTGAAAAAAATGCAGGCGCCGTCCTCGCCGGCGCGGATGAGCAGTTTTCCGCCGCGCCGTTCCCCGTAGGCTGCCGCAAATGCCTCGACCGTCATGCGCAGGCGCCCGCACAGGCGGCGGACATCCTTTTCGCTGGCCACGATGCCGCCGCGCCCCTGACAACAGTGCCCGCAACGCAGGCAGTCAAAGGACGGCTTCTCCGATTCCTGAAGTATTCCGGCCCTGATATCGGGCATGGCGATTTCCTTTAGGGCATGTTAACTCTATGCCTTTTTGCCCTCCGGCCGCGTCAGATTGTGTCCGCCATCCCGGTCAAATACCGTAAGAGTATATTCCCTCATACCGGCGTGAGAGAGTGTACGCCAATTCGCCTTTCCATCGCAAGCTCTTTGACGACATCGGCGCCGGTAGTGAAAAGGCTCTGACCGGACGACTCTCTTATCGCCAATAAAAATGATTCATATCTCCTTTAAGACTGACCTGGTAGGCGTTTTCCCCGGGTCTTGAGGAGAGGACGGCGTAGCCGCTGGCGGAAGAGGCGGACGACGCCAGGGCGCGCAGGCTCCGTAAGTTGCGCAACGCGACTGATTGGGTGGCTATTTCCGTCAAGGCGGCGGAAAATTCCGGATGAAGGCAAAGCAGGGATTGTATGGCTTCACGGTCGGGATGCTCGCCGGCAACGCTCAGTAGCGCCTGATCGTTCAGGCGCAGGGTCAGCTTGCTGGAAAGATCGGCGTCTATTGTTTCCAGGTCGGCGTATAGTTTCTCCATGAAGCTGTCCTGCAGGCGGGTGATATTGCCGGCGAGCATACCGAGCATGTCCGGCCCG
>JAITHT010000023.1 GCA_031279825.1 Desulfovibrio sp.
GTTTCAACCAGCTTTTTGCAGATAATACTGCATTCCCTGTTGAAAACGATACAGTATTTGAACAGACTTATCTATAAATTTCAACGAATTGAAATGTTTTTAAGGGGCGACTATTTATCCGGCAATGCCTTTCGCGCCGCATGGAGAGCATGACGTAGAGGTCATGTCTCAAAAGCAGCATTGTTCCGGTCGATTACGGTAAACGGCGGATTCCGCATCTTACCCGTATGTTTCCTTCGCATTATGGCGCCGCCATGTTTTCCTGCCCGTCTTCTTCGGCGGGCATCAAGGCCAGAGCGCCGAGAGGCGGCAAGGTCAGTTGCAGGGACAGACCGCTTCCGAAATCCCCTTGGTCGGCAATCAGCAGTTCCGGATTTCCCACATTACTGCCACCATAATAGTGGCTGTCCGTATTCAGGCGTTCACGCCAGACCCCTCCGTCCGGACAGGGGATACGGTATCCGTGCCGTACCACCGGCGTGAAATTAAACACCCACATGACGGGCTTATGCCCCGCGGCTTTACGCATAAAGCTGTAGACCGAGGCGTCGAAATCCGAACAATCCAGCCAGGCAAAGCCTTTCCAATTGTGATCGTATACATGCATGGCCGGTTCGCGGCGCAGCAATCTGTTCAGATCGCGCACCAGAACCCTGATGCCGCTGTGGGCCGGGAAATCGAGAAGCATCCAGTCAAGTTCCTTACTTTCATTCCATTCGTTCCACTCCCCGAATTCGTTCCCCATGAAGAGCAGTTTTTTACCGGGATGAGCCCACATGTAAGCATAAAAAATACGTAGATTGGCCTGTTGTTGCCACATATCGCCGGGCATTTTGGCCAGCATGGCCTTTTTGCCGTGTACGACCTCATCATGGGAAAAGGGCAGGAGAAAGTTTTCTGAAAAAGCGTACAGAAAAGAGAAGGTCAGGGAGTTGTGGTGAAAACGGCGGTGGACGGGATTCTTGCTTGCGTAGGTCAGCGTATCGTGCATCCATCCCATATTCCATTTGTAGGTGAAACCCAGCCCGCCGGTATAGGTGGGGTGGGAAACGCCGGGCCAGGAGGTTGACTCTTCCGCCAAGGTGATGACGCCGGGCACCTGCCCATGCACAACGGAGTTGAGTTCGCGCAGAAAATCTATGGCTTCCAGGTTTTCCCGCCCGCCGTACTTATTGGGCAGCCATTCTCCATGCTTGCGGGAATAATCGAGATACAGCATGGAAGCCACGGCATCCATGCGCAGGCCGTCAATATGGAATTCTTTCAGCCAGTAAAGGGCGTTGCTGAGGAGAAAATTCCTCACCTCGTGTCGGCCGTAATTGAAGATTAAGGTTCCCCAGTCCGGATGCACCCCGCGCTGCGGATCTTCATGTTCGTAAAGAGCCGTGCCGTCAAAGCTCGCCAATCCCCAGATGTCTTTGGGAAAATGCGCGGGAACCCAGTCCAGGATGACGCCTATGTTCGCCTGATGGCAGGTATCTATGAGGTAGCGCAATTCGTCAGGGGAACCGAAACGTGACGAAGGCGAGAAATATTGCCCGGTTTGATAACCCCATGATTGGTCCAGCGGGTGCTCGGCCAACGGCATGAATTCAATGTGCGTAAAACCAAGCTCTTTTACGTACGGCACAAGAGTGTGAGCTAATTCCGTATAGGAGTAGAAGGGGCGCGCAAGGTCATTGTGCCGCCGCCAGGAGCCCGCGTGTACTTCATAGATGGAGACGGGTTTGTACAGATAGTTTTCAGCATCGGCTCTGATTTCCATCCAGTCGGCGTCGTTCCATTGATAATTGCCAATCCCGCAGGTAATGGCGGCTGTGCCCGGCCGATACTCGCTCGCAAAGGCAAAGGGATCGCTTTTATATACTATTTCGCCGGTACAGCCCTTAATGCCTATTTTATAGAGCTTGCCAGGCTGGATGCCGGGAACAAAGGCCGCCCATATGCCGGAACTGCCCACGGGGTAAAGGCGGATTTCTCCCCATGCCCAGTAATTGAATTCGCCGGCGATACAGACTTCTTTGGCATTGGGCGCCCAGACGGCAAAGCGGAAACCTGCGGCATCGTCTTCTCGGTGGGGGTGCGCTCCCAATATCCGGTACAGATCCCAGTGCTGTCCTTTGCCGAAGAGATAGAGATCAAACGGTTCAATGTATAAGGGACGGCTTTTTTTTCGCATGGCGTTATTGCAACCGTAATCGGGTTGTACGATAAATTTCTTTGTATTCCCGGCATGCCTGTTCCCATGTGAATGCCTGGCACATGGCGCGCTGCATCATATTTTTCCAACCGGACGGGTTGTTTTCCCATAACTTGATCGCTTCTGTTGTGGCATTGAGAAAATCATGCGGAGTGCTGTTTATAAAAATAAATCCGGTGGAGTTATCCGCCGGCCAGGGAATAATGGTGTCGCGCAGGCCTCCCACGGCCGTGGCTACGGGGGGAGTACCGTAACGTAGCGCATACATTTGGGTCAAGCCGCAAGGCTCATAGCGCGAAGGCATAAGAAAGATGTCGCTTGCCGCCTGCATACGGTGAGCCAGATCTTCCGTGTAGCCTACTATCGCGCATAATTGTCCCCGATAAGTTTCCATAAGTTCCAGCGAACGCGCCTCATGCTCAGATTTGCCTTCGCCGAGGATAACCACGCCCACATTAAGTTGCATGAGAGCGGGAATGATTTTGTTGAGCAGGTCAATCCCCTTTTGTCCCCGGAAGCGTCCGATAAACCCGAGAAGCGGACGTTTGACCAGCGCCGGATTCAGCCCGAGTTCGTTGATCAGGTTTTCCTTGCAGATTTGCTTGCCCGACAGATCCTTTTTTGAGTAGTGGCTGGGCAGATAGGGGTCATCGGCCGGATTCCAGACGGCGTAGTCGCTGCCGTTGAGCACGCCGTGTAGATAAAGCTCGCGCTGGCGCAAGATGCCGTCAAGACCGCAACCGAATTTTTCCGTCAGAATTTCACGCGCATAGCTTGGACTGACGGTTGTGACGGCGTCGGCATAAGCTATTCCGGTTTTGAGCAGGTTCATGTCGCCGAAATATTCGGCGCCATGTATTCCCCACGCTTCGGGAGGCAGGCCGCTTTGTTCGAACAGGCGTGAGGAAAAGCGGCCCTGGAACGCCAGATTATGAATAGTGAAGATCGTTCCGGTATTGGCCCAAAAAGGATTTCTTCCGCGTAAAAAGTGTATATAGGCCGGCAGCAGGGCCGTTTGCCAGTCGTGGGCATGGACGATGCCCGGAGATTCACCCAGGCGTTCCATCAGGGAAATGGCGGCATGGCAGAAAAAGATGAAACGCTCGGCGTTATCGAAATAGTCCCCCTTGTGATCGTTATAATAATACCGGCGGTCAAAATATTCGCCCCGGTGGATAAAGTACAGGGAAACGCCGTGGTAGTCGGTTTCGTATACATCCGCGGTGATGGGCGCCCAGGGATAGCCCACGGGCAAATCGGAAATAGTCAGCCGGATATGGTAGTCGCTGGTGCTTATTCGTCCATAGAACGGTGAAATGACAGCCGTCTGTATTCCACTTTTATGCATCGCCAGAGGCAAGGCGCCCATAACATCGCCAAGCCCGCCGCTTTTTGAAAAAGGGTATACCTCTGATGTTGCAAAAAAAATTCGTTGCAGCATCCTTTCCTCCACACTCATGTGTCCAGAATACGGGGTTACAATGTGAACGCGGTATCACGGCGTTATCATCAAAAACGGCTTTTTTTGAGAAAAGGCGTTCTCTTCCGGGGCATCTCCATGCCTTTTCGCAAAGGAGAGAGGCGCGTTTTCATCGGTCGTCAGCGAAGCGCCGCAAGCGTGGCGCTTACAATTTCGAGCCCATCGGCTCATTGCTCCTGCCGCGAGGAAAAAGTTTTACATGCGCCATGTCGCGGGAGCGTCGTTTCAAAGGCCGTAGTCACCGGCGCGGCGTTGTATAAAGTCTTCCAGGATGGTCGCGTGATCAAAGGCCAATGGTTCCGGTAAGGCTGACAAGGGAAAGAAGACGGCTTGCGCCGCGTCATCTCCGCCGTGAATTTCCTCGGGAAAATCCGTTAAAGCGATAAATACCGTACTGATAGTGTGCCGGCGCGCATCACGCGCCGGATCAGAATATACGCCGAGCAGTTCCCTCAATTGCACATGAAGGCTGGTTTCTTCCCGCGCTTCGCGCACAGCGGCCTTTTCAACGCTTTCTCCGTAATCCACAAATCCCCCCGGCAAGGCCCAACCAAGAGGCGGAAATTTTCGTTTTACAAGCACCACACCTTTCTTAGGATGAATAATGATGATATCGACGGTGGGCGCCGGACTTTTGCGCATCGGTAATTCTATGCCGCACAGCGCGCAAAGAAATTTTTTCCACATTTTTCTCTCTGCATTGCGCATTGTTAAATACATATGGATTTATCATAAGAAAGTACGCTCAAGCGCAATGCGGTAGTTGCTTGTATACTATCGGATTTTTATTGTAAACACAATATACTCGGCCTGCGACTTTTGAATCAGGGGGATGCGTCTGTCTTGTCGAATACGGAGAAACCCGCGGCTTCCAATGCTTGAAGAGAAATTGCGCCATGACGCAATACCCGGACATAACTTTTATTACGTTTTTCCGATATGTCCACAACAGTCGAGGGTAACCCTCCGGCCGGCTTCGGGCCGGAGACGCAAATGCCGGCGCACTGGATCAGGATATCCGTCGCAATATCCTCTGGTCGGGAGACCGGCGGCTTACCGCTTATGTTGGCGCTGGAGGCGACAAGTATCTTGTCGGTCCGCCGGCACAATTGAAGCGCCGTCGGGTGAGGGGAAAAGCGCACCGCGATACGGCCGGCATTGGCAGTGAGTAAATCCGGCACTTCCGGCTTAGCCGGCATAACAATGGATAATGGGCCGGGCCAGAACAGGTTCATCAATTTTTCAGCCTGAGGTGGCACATAGCTGACGATGGAGGCAAGCTTCTCCCGTGTTCCGATAATCACCGGCAAGGGCATGGAGAGAGCGCGCTTTTTTATGCTGAAGACCGCGCCCACGGCGTCGGGATTCATAGCGTCACACCCTAAGCCGTAGAAGGTTTCCGTAGGGAACAGAACAATTTTATCCTGAGAAAGGGCTTCCGCGGCCGCGTTGAGAGTGAGAAAAGATGAAGCGGGTATACTTGGCACAGCTTTCTCCCTTAACGGCTACGGAAGACGTCGCGGCACTGCGACATGCAAGCGCGGCATACTCTGGAGTCGCGTTTGCGGTCGCTTCCCGTTTACACAAAGAAGAGGCGATAATGCCTGAAGAGCAGGGTGCGAAAGATGTGTTTCGCAAGGAGCCTCACGGGTTGATCCACGGCGGGCGGTAGCTTTACACGCCGTTCTCGCAAAGAGTATATGGCATTAAAGCAATGTTCGGCAAGGGATATGCTGCAATCCCCGCCGAGAGTATGAGCGGCTGCCGGGAAAGCAGCGCATGGGGTATGTATGAAAACTGTCCGTATTCTTGCCGTCGGCCGGATAAAAACTCCGTACTGGCGGGATGCCGCGGTGCATTATAAAAAACGGCTGTCACGTTCTCTGAAGCTGGAAGAGGTTGCAATAAAGGATGCCGATCCGAAACTCCCTCTGGAAACCCGTAAAGAGTTGGAAACCGCGCGCCTGTTCAAGCTTTTGCTCCCGCAGGATATTTCCATCTGTCTGGATGAACGCGGAACCGGCTATACTTCCTCCAGTTTCTCGGCGTTGCTCCGCCATTTGTTTGAGATCGGCAAGAGACCCTGTTTTCTTGTAGGGGGAGCTTACGGGCTTGCTGCAATCGCCAGGGCAACAAGTGCGCACTGCATTTCTTTCGGTCCGATGACCTTGCCTCATGAGTTGGCCAGAATTATCTTGTTCGAGCAGATATACCGCGCGGAGAGTATTGCGTCCGGCACGGGATACCATCATTAGAACTCATCAGAACTTCCTTTGTGGTCTGAAACCCCGGCCGAAAGGCCATATAGCCCCGACCCCGCCCTGAAGGGCGGGGTTTCTTTCCGGGGCGGAAGCTTGGGAGGGGTTGGGACCCCTC
>JAITHT010000025.1 GCA_031279825.1 Desulfovibrio sp.
GAGGGGTCCCAACCCCTCCCAAGCTTCCGCCCCGGAAAGAAACCCCGCCCTTCAGGGCGGGGTCGGGGCTATATGGCCTTTCGGCCGGGGTTTCAGACCACAAAGGAAGTTCTGATGAGGGCCTGCCCCAGGCAGGCGAGTTATTTCCGCGCGCCTGAGCCCTCCCGCCGTGTTCTTACCGCTTCCTCCTCCTCCGCCGATGAGCAGGGCTCTGCCCTGCCATGGCCCCAAGGTCATGGTGACCGTATGTTGCGAGACGGTGTGGCTGCCTCCCGTGGCAATGGGCGTGATGCGCGACAGGGCGGACTCTATGCCCTGAATGCCTGACAACGAAACGCTTTCGGTCACGGAATCGCGGGAAAAATTGCAGACGGACAGCAGATGGCTCTTTCCGTCAGGCAAACGGGACAGCAGCGCGATGCTTCCTTTTCCTTTGGTTTGCGGGCGGGAAACGAGAGTTCCCATAGAAAGCCCGTACTGCGCCCGTGCGCGCAAAAATCCGCCTATCCGCGCCAGAAAGGAATCTTTCTGCAGCGTTTGCATATCCGGGGAAGGATAGAGCTGCGGAGCTTTGGGCATGCCCAGATTGGTCACCGTCAGACCGCCGCCGGAGGCGCTTAAGGAATAGCTGCCCCTGCAGGCGTTGGCGGGATCGCCGTCAGGAGGATCGGGCAAGGGCATAAGGCCCACAAGATCCTGGCCGGAGAGCATCAACATTCCCGGCTGCATGGCTTTGAAGAAGATCAGCAGGCCGTGTCCCGCGGCGATGTCCCTGACTTTCGCCCGGGCGTCGCCGGAAGAGGCATGGAGAGCCAGAGCGGCCAATCCCGCCGATGTGGTGTAGAGACGGGCATCCTTGAGCAAGGACGCTCCTCCGTGAGCGGCGGCGGAGCGTATGGAGCTTTGAACCCTCTGGAGAAGAGAGGAGGCATTCTCTCCTCCTCCCGTTGCGGCAAGGCGGCTGAGATGCGGCAGGGCGTAACTGACGCCGTTCTGGGCGGGCAGGGTATGCACCAGCCTGCGGGCGTCAATACGCAGACGGATCAGTTCATCCGCCATAAAACGGGCCAGGCCGGCGTCACCGGTGAGCAGCGCGTGCTCCGCCGCGGGCGAAAAGGCGTTGTCAAAGACAAAATCCGTGCCGGAATGCAGAAAACGCGCCATGTCCTCCAAAGCAAGATCATCATCGCGCAGCCATGCCCAGGCGCCATAGCGCCTGATTTCCCTGCTCATGGATTGGGCCGCGCTCAGTGCCGGCTCAATGCCGCTGGAAAAAACGGCGCCGCGCCCCGTTTCCATACCCGCCGCCTCCAGTCCCTTAAACGCGTCAAAACGCAATCCTATGAGGGCCTGCCCCCGCAGGCCCACCTGCTGAACGGCGCTGCCTGAAAGAATGCGGTGGGCCGTCTGCGAAGGATCCTCCCAATTGAGTATGGGATACTCCGGCTTCTGGTAGTAGCGGTATACCCAGCGGCGGTTATTGCCGTCCACTCCGCGCACTTTTCCGGTAACGGCCCAGCCTCCCTTGCGCCCGAGAGGAGACAGTTCGTCAAGCATGGCTCCGGGCAGCAGTCCCTTGTCGTTAAGCGCCTTAATCCGGCTCGCGTCCAGCGTTTCGTGCGCCCATTCCGCGTCGGCTTCAGGCAGGTTCGTCCAGAGTTCCTCGGGAATATCCACCATGCAGTATATGCCTGGATATTCACGCACGTTTCTGGCCGCCAGAAAGAAATCCGGGCCAATCCCGGTAGCCGCCGGCACCAGATCCGACCCCAGAAGGGATCTGCCGTCTATCAGGCTGTTCATCAGCCGCCGGTATTGTTCCTCACTGCCGGCGACGCGGGAAAAATCGTACTGGACCACATCCTCTCCGGTGTCCGCTCCTCTGGGGGTTTTTGCCCACAAAGCGCCGCCGCCTTGCAGAGGAGCCAGGTACAGCCCCTTGACGCCCGCTTCGCGCAAGACGGCCCTGACGCCGGAGTCGGCAAGCTGGCTGAAGACTGAATGTCGGCTTGAAGTCAAAAGAGTCAGGGGATGAACAGCCAGCCAGATATCGCTGAATTCCAGCAAACTGTCGGGAGAACCGTTATTGGACGACACTCTCCAGGCCAACTCACTGCCGGAAACGACTTTGGCCATTTCCGCCGACTTGGCCAGCATGGCGTTGCGCTCCAGATATTGCAGATATACCGGATCCGCTCTGGGCATGGGCATGACGTCGGCTTCGCCGGATTGCTTCGCAACAGCGGATTTCTCAACGTCGTTTTTGTCGGTGTCGTGCTTTTCGACGGATCGGCGTGCGGGTCCTGGGGAGCAGGCGCCGCACAAACAGAGCAGCAATATGCATGCAAAAAAGGAGCGCAAATACCGAGAATGCATGAAAACTCCTAGGGGGTTGCTGATAGTTGCCGGAAAAAGCGCTCTTGCCGGGTACGCGGCAGACTTTATTACAACTATCGCAGAGTTTATAGAAATTTTCAAGAACTTTCTGCGTCGCTGACTTTGTCGACATCGCCGTCGCCGGGATCACTTTCCCATTGTTCCCGGCGGATTCCATAGCCGCAAGACGCGCGCTGTTCCGGCGGGGATGTCGCCGGACGCCCGGGGCGGCACAATCCGTACGCTTTCGCCGCCGTTACGGCGTCCGCGCCCCCCTGCCCACGATTTCCGTCCCTATGCCGGTATCGGTGAATAATTCGAGCAGAATGCAGTTTTCCACCCGGCCGTCGATAATCATGGTTTTTTCCACTCCCTCCTGCAGGGCTTCAAGGCAACATTTGACTTTAGGGATCATCCCTCCCTGTAAGGTGCCGTCGGCGAAAAGCTCCCATACGTCATCCATGGAAAGGGATTTGACGAGTTCCTTATCGCGGGTCAGAATGCCGGGCACATCCGTGAGCAGCAGCAGACGCCTGGCCTTAAGCGCGGCGGCGACGGCGGCGGCGACGGCGTCAGCGTTGATATTGTAGGTGTTGTTCTGTTCATCGACGCCGGTGGGCGCGATAACCGGAATATAGTCATCGAGGGAAAGGAGGTTAAGCAGTTCGACGTTCACTCCCATGACTTCGCCTACCCGGCCGAGATCAATGATTTCCGGCGGACGGTTTTCCATGGAGATCGCCAGTTCCATCTTACGGGCGCGGACAAGCTGTCCGTCTTTGCCGGAAAGTCCCACGGCGCGCGCTCCCGTCCGGTTGAGGCGGCTCACTATTTCCTTGTTGATTTTTCCGGCCAGCACCATCTCCACAACATCCATGGTGGCCTCATCCGTAACGCGCAAGCCTTCGCGAAACGATGACGCGATATTGAGCTGCCTGAGCATGGCGCCGATTTGCGGTCCGCCGCCGTGCACGATCACCGGCCGCACCCCCACATATTTCAGAAGGGCTACGTTCAGGGCGAAGGAGTCCTTAAGGGCCTCGTCCGTCATGGCGTGGCCGCCGTATTTGATGACGACCACTTCGCCGTGGAAGCGGCGAATGTAAGGCAGGCATTCAATAAGAACGCGGGCCTTGCCCAGATGCTCTTCCAGAGTACGATTCATCAGAACTTCCTTTGTGGTCTGAAACCCCGGCCGCAAGGCCATATAGCCCCGACCCCGCCATGAAGGGCTTCGCTACCTCATTTGGATAACGATTTGCCCGTTGTTTTTTTTCATGACTCCTTCCTTTCGAGCGTGAAGCGCTCCCGCCGGCGACGGGCATGACCGTCGCATCTCCGCCGGTATCGCGAGGCGGCAAAGCGACCTTGTGCCAAAGCGCGCAAAAAAGCAATATACGGCCTAAAGTCTTTTCTCAAGGGACCGATAAAGGGGGTAACGGCAACATGCTCCGGCCTTCCGGCCGGTCGGATTCGTCCCGGGGACGATCCGCGGATTACGGGGGCGAACCCCTCGAACATCCGGCGAACATGCTTGCGCATCACGGGCGGGAGCGCCGCAGGGACGCGGCCGGCATATGTGCACCGCTTGAATCTCGTAATATTCATGGAGGAATATTATGGCTCTTGTAATCAATCATAACTTGATGGCGATGAATGCCGCCCGTAACCTTGGCACCGCTTACGACGGTCTGGCCACTTCCGTACGCCGCCTGTCTTCCGGCCTGCGCGTGAGCCAGGCCTCCGACGATGCCGCCGGCCTCGCCATCCGCGAACTTATGCGCGCGGACATCGCCGCCCTGAACCAGGGCGTGCGTAACGCCAACGACGCCATCTCCCTCATCCAGACCGCCGACGGCGCCCTCGGCGTCATCGACGAAAAGCTGATCCGGATGAAGGAACTGGCCGAACAGGCC
>JAITHT010000041.1 GCA_031279825.1 Desulfovibrio sp.
TCTATATGTTGTTCACCAGCGCCAACATGCTGATGTGCATTCGAACCGGCAGGCCATTACGGCCTGCCAAGGCATAATTGCGCCTTTTTTCAGGGAAAAGGTAGAAAACGAGAGTAAAATGAGGCAATTTTTACCTGATTTCCCCCCTTTTTTCGGAAATTTTACTGCCTGAAACAAAGCCGCCCCGCCACCGGACAATTGTTCAGCGGTTCCTTTACAAAGCTCGGCGCCTGATAGAGAACGCCTTCCTCCATTTGAAGCGGTGGCGTGGCATTGCCTCTCGATACGCAAAAAATACGGCATCTTTCCTGGCCGCTATTCATATCAGGCGCATCTTTTTATGGCTTCAATCTCGTGACTACACTACCTAAAACGCTGCACGCCTTGTTTACGGCGAAAACAAGTTTCGCCTACTCCTCGTGCACGAAAGCCGACGTTTACTCTGGCGGTTGCCAGAGATTTTCAAAGTGAAAAGGCTCTGCGCTGCAATTTTTACAATCCGAATTTATGACGGGCTTCTTCCAGCAGAAGGCGGGCATTCCGCTCAGGCGAAAAGTAGCGTACCCAGATTTTGCGGGCCAGGGCGCATTTTTGGTAGAGCGCTTTTTCATCATGTCGCGCCAGCCATTCCCGCAATATCGCGCCGGTATGTATCAGTTCCGCAGCCGGGATGATCAGGGAGAAATCGCTGTAATCGATATAGTCATGAAAAGGATACAGGGTATTATAGTCAAACAGGACAGGCAGGCGGGCCATACACATGGTTTCATACAACCGCCCGGATTGAGGGCCTATGCCGGGCGGGCACAGTACGCTTATGGATTCGCGCAGGGATTTGACAAAGACCTCCCGCAGCCGGAGCCGTTCGTCGCCGCTGCATTCCTTAATGAAAAAGGAATTGTCCCGGACGGCCATGGTATCGTGAGCCCGGACAAAGAAGCGCAGTCGCGGCGCCTGCCGGCGGATTGAGCATATGGCGAAACGTCTGGAGTAATGATTAAGGGTGCCTACAAAGGAACAGTCATAGCGGGCGCGTTCAAGCGCAATCTCCGGCTTTTGATTGAGCACGTGAGGCGCCGCCGGGTAATTCATAATCACGGCGCGCTCATGCAGGCCGCTTTCCCGGGTGACGCTGATTTTGAACAGGCATACTCCCAAAGAAACGCTTTGGACACGGTCGGCCATGTCCGAGACGAGATGACGCTCGGCGCGCCCGGAGAACCAGGGAAGGCCGCCCAGGACGGACTCCATTTCCTCCGTCATGCCGAAATCCACCGCCGCGCCTATATCAAAAGGAAAGAGAAAGAAAAAGGCCTTTTGCGGAGTGTCGGTTTCGACAAAAACATCAGGATGCGGGCGGGGCCTTCCTTGCTCGTCAGCGACAGCCAGAAAGGAAAAATGAAGCTTCAACTGCCGTAACGAGGGAGGCAGGCTGAAATCGCGGCCCTCTTTATATACGTAACAAGAAAGACGCATGCCGCTGCCCACGTATCCGGATCCGTCGGAAAACAAGGAGGGGTTGCGGGCGCTCATTTGTCTATTTTTGCTCTGCGGTACTGCACGTAAGCATCGCGAACGGCGCTGTAGGGCTCTACGGCACTTCGTTTAAGACTGTCGTAAAGATCGAGTATCTCATCCAATTCGTTAAATATCCTGACCGAGCTGATGCCGATGCCCACTTCAAAGGGGCGGACATAGGTGAGGGGAGAAAGAAAAAAGTCACCCCCCCGGCCTATGCTGTCGCGTAAGGTGCCCGGGCCGAGCAGGGGCCAGACGATATAGGGGCCCTCTCCTATCCCCCATACGCCGAAGGTCTGCCCCAAGTCTTCGTCATCATCAACGGGAACAATGCTTTTTTTGTCTTGAGCCACATCAAAGAAGCCCCCCAGGCCGGCGGTGGTATTGAGCACGAAACGTGACATTTCCACGCCCGCGGCCATGCCTTTGCCCTGGAGCAGATTATTGACGAAACGCGCCGGAAAACCCAGGTTGTGAAAGACGTTTTTCAAACCGGCGCGCACACATTGCGGCACCACGGCGGCATAGCCCTTAGCGGCGGGTCTGGCCCCATATTCGAAGACGAAGTCGTTAAAGCTGAAAACGGCACGATTCCATGCTTCAAGGGGATCCGCCACCGTAGGGAAAACGGCGTCCAGATCATCGTCATCATCCAGTGACGGTATGGCGGCAAAAGACGCGGCGTTCATGCACAACAGCATGAGGAGGGCGGCGGAGACCCTGAAGAATGGTGTAACGCTCATATTCCCGTCAGCTATTTTTTGTTGTACGCCCTGGCTTTTTCCGCCGTGCCTCTGACATGCTCGATAAACTTTTCCACGTCTCCGGCAAGCAGGGCCTGCTGGAATTGAGAGCGATAGTTCTGAACCATGCTCACTCCTTCAATAATGACATCATAGACTATCCATCGGCTTTTTTGCAACATGCGATAGGCGACGGACACTTTTTTCCCTTTGACGACGACGGATGTGGAGATTTCCACCTTGTCGCCGTTGGTGTTGCGCGTTTCACCGACATAATTGACGGTTTCCCCATTATAGCCGTCCAGTTTCTCCAGATAGCTTTCGCGCAGCAAGGTGGTGAATTCCGCGATGAAACGCTTTTTCTGATCGGGAGAGAAGGAATCCCACTTCACTCCCACAGTGCGGGAAGAAAGTTCCTCAAAACTGAAAAGGCGGTCTATGATACCTTCCACCCTGGACAGCACGTTTTTTTTGGTAGCGGGATTTTTCAGTTCGGGTTTTTGCAGTTCAACCAAAATGTCATGGATAGTGCGTTCCAGTTCCTGACGCGCCTGGGACGGGGCATCGGCCGCAAGCGTCGCGCCGCAAAGAGCGATGGCCGCGAGCAGGATGCCTGACAGAAGAAAGCCATGTGCGCGGGATGTAATCATTGTGCGCCTCCGAATACGTATTTGCTGATAAGAGCTTCTATGTCAACGGCGGATTCCGTTTCCGTCAGTTCGTCACCGTCGGCCAGCAAGGTGGAAGAAGCGCCCCTTGATATGCTGATGTACTTGTCGCCGATAAGTCCGCTGGTTTTGACGGATGCGATGGAATCATCCCCGAGCCGCACCTGATTGTCCAGTTGCATGCTCACCCGGGCGTAATACTCATCGTTCAGGCTGACACCCGTAACCTTGCCCACGGGAACACCGGAAATTTCCACGCCGGCGCCGACCTTCAGCCCGGTAACGGACGCGAATCTGGCGTTGAGGGTATAGCCGTCGCCGGCGACTACCTCCATCTTGCCGAGCCTGATTGTCATATAACCGAGACAGACGAGGCCGATGAGGACAAAAATGCCCACGGAAAATTCAAGGGAATATTTTTTCATAGCGTACCTTGTATGCCCGGGTTCAACGGATGCGCGAAGGACCGGGCGGGATTTCCGGGCGGCGCGCCGCCTGTTTGCAATGGGAGTATCTGCCTCGCGTTATGTATCACAAGCCCTGCCTGAAAACGAAGAGTTATCCGCGTTCAAGGCGGCTGTCCAGAGCCTGATGCATTATTTTTTGCGTTTCTTCGGAAAGCGTGAGCCGGGGGTCATCCCCAAAGCTATACCGGGGCGCCTTGCGATCGAGAAAGCGCCTCAGATAGGGATCGGCGGATTCCTCCAGACCGGAGAGGCCACCTGCATAGACTATGTTTTTTTTATGCAGGACAAGTACGTGGTCCGCTATGTTCCTGACACTGGCCATGTCATGGCTGACGGAGACAATAGTCATGCCGGGGAAGCGGCATTTCATGTCCAGCAACAAATCGTCCATTTGCGCGGCGCTGACGGGATCAAGGCCCGAGGTCGGTTCGTCGCAGAGCAGGATGGGCGGATCAGTGACCAAAGCTCTGGCCAGCCCCGCCCGTTTGCGCATGCCCCCGGAAAGTTCCGAAGGATAATGATCGGCAAAATCGGCAAGTCCCACCAAGGCGAGTTTATGCAGGACCACCTCGCGCACCAGGGAAGGCGGCAAATCGGTGTGCTCCGTAAGGGGCAGGCCGACGTTCTCTCCCACAGTCAGAGCGCCCAGCAGCGCGCCGTCCTGAAAAAGCACTCCCATACGGCGACGCAGCAAACGGAACTCTTTGCCCGGCAGGGAAAAAAGGTCTTTTCCCCCAAGCAGTATTTTGCCGCTGAAGGGACGGGCAAGGCCGATGATATGGCGCAGGAGAGTGGATTTGCCGCCGCCCGAAGCGCCGAGAATGACCGAGATACATCCTGCCGGGAGCGTGGCCGTTATATTTTCCAGAATAACGGTATCGCCGTATCCGAGGCGCAAGTCTTGCAGTTCTATTGTCCAGGAATATCGCATGGGCGACCTACAGGAGAACGGAGGTGAGTACATAATCCGCCGTCAGCAAAAGGATGCAGGAAAGCACGACGGCCGAGGTAGTGGCGTTGCCCACGGCTTCGGCGCCCATGCCGTCCGCGCGCATATGGGCGAAGTATCCCTTATGGCAGCAGACCGTCACCACAATGAGGCCGAACACCAAAGATTTACTGAAACAGCCCACGATATCGCTCAGGACCACGCTGCTTTCGATACGGGAAAAATAAACGCCCTGGTTGATGCCAAGCAGCATCACCCCTGTAACATAGCCGCCGAGAATACCGACAACGGTGAAAATTGCCGTCAGCAGAGGAAAAACGATCAACGATGCCATGATGCGCGGCGAGACAAGATAGCTCATGGGGCTGATATCCATGACTTCCAGGGCATCGATTTGATCGGTGATGCGCATGACCCCTATTTCCGCGGCCATAGCCGATCCCGCCCGGCCTGTGACCATAATGGCCGTGAGTACCGGGGCAAGTTCACGAATAAGCGTAAGGGCGACGGCTGAGCCGAGAAAGCCCGTGGAACCGAATTTGCTTAAGGTGTAATACCCTTGCAACCCGAGAACCATGCCCGAGAACAAGGAAATAAGCGCGATCAGAAAAAAGGAACCTGCCCCGATAACGTATATTTGCCGGATGAGTTTGCTCCACTGCTTGGAAGACGGAGAAAACATGCAGCGTAGGCCGTGCAGCATGAAAATGGCCATGGCGCCCGTTTCGGACAGGCAAGCGATGCTTTTTTCCCCCACCGCGATAACAGGGGAGAAAAAAGGAGGATTGGAGCCGGAAACGCGTTCGTGCATAGGGAGACCTCCCTGATAGTATGTGTGGAGCGTCAAGTGTGTTCGCTCTCCCGTCAGCGCGCCGGCGTCTTGGATTTGAGCAGCAGACGGGAGAACCCCTGAGCCTTGAGTTGCGCCCGCAATCTGTCGATTTCATCCGGGCTGCCTTGAAAATCCACCACCGTCCTGTACCATTCGCTGCCGTTTTCCCGGGGCGTCTCCGTGCGCGCCCTGATGCCGGCGGCCCTGAGGCTGGCCGCCAGTTTGTCCGATGAGGAGGCGTCTTTGTATGCCGCTATCTGATAGACATAGTTGAATATCTCCCGATGCCCCGAAGTGCTGTCCGGCAAGGTTTTCTTGTCCTTGGGCGGGCTTTTGTCTTCTTTCTTGCCGCTTTGCCGCTCCGCGTCATCCTTTTTTTGCGTTGCCGCCCATGGCTGCTTCAAGGTATCCCTGTAAGCGAGATCTCCTTGCTGCATGACCTGATTACGCGTATCCTGAGGATTGGGTTGCCTGACGGCAGTCGAAGAAGGGCCGTCTTGGGGGCTTTCATGGCCGGCGGCGGCTTTGCCCGATAGTTGCGTACTGTCGGCCTTTTTCTCCGTTTTGTGAACGCCGTGTTCGTCGCCGCGCTCGGAACGAGGAGTATTTTGCACGATTTTCGGCTGATCCGCGCGTCCGGCCTGAGGCATGATTTTTTCCAGGTGAGGGATGTGCGCTTCAAGGTTATAGCCGCGTCCCAGCAGTATGCCCAGCGAAAATACGCCGACAAAGCCGGCGCACAATATGATGAGGCCGCTGAGAACCGCAGGCAGGCTGACGGTAATGGTAACGGTCCTGTGAGGACTTTTGTGTCTGTCCGCTATGTTTGTTCTCTCCACGGGATGTATGGCCTGCGTGTCCTGCTCTCTACATGCTGTCCGGGGCGGAGACGCCCAGCAGGCGCAGACCGTTTTTGAGCGTTTGTCCCACCGCTCCCAAAAGGCGCAGTCGGGCGGCGATCAGATCGTTGTCTTCAACCCCCAGAATTTGATGGGCCGCATAGTAACGGTGCAATTCTCCCGCCAGATCCATCAGGAAAAAACTGATATAATGGGGAGCCAGATTGCTTGCCGCGTCCTTCGTCACGGTGGCGAAACGCTCCAGCAGACGCAGCAGACCCAGTTCTTCCGGGAGCGACAGAAGGGACAGATCTCCGGGCATGGCCGGATCAATGCCGCGCTGCGCCGCCCGGCGGTATAGCGCCTGTATTCTGGCGTGGGCGTACTGGACGTAATAGACCGGGTTGTCCATGGTACGCTGCCTCACCAGTTCCAGATCAAAGTCCAGCTTGCTGTCGCTTTTGCGGGAGAGAAACATAAATCTGGCGGCGTCAGTCCCGACTTCTTTGATCACGTCGGCCAGAGTTTCAAATTTGCCCGCTCTGGTGGACATGGCGATCTGTTCTCCTCCCTGCAGGAGATTGACAAGTTGCACCAGGATTACCTCAAAATGAGACTGCTCCCGGCCGAGGGTGGCGACGGCGGCGCGCATGCGCGGAATATAGCCGTGATGATCCGCGCCCCAGACATCCGCGATGAGATGGAAGCCCCTGGCGCACTTGTCGGCGTGGTAGGCGATGTCCGAGGCAAAATAGGTCAGAGTGCCGTCGGATTTGCGCAGCACGCGGTCCTTGTCGTCGCCCGATGCCGTCGATTTGAACCAGAGAGCGCCGTCCGACTCGTAGGCGTGACCGGCCTCCCACAGCGCCGTCAAGGTACGCTCCACGGCGCCGCTGCGGATCAGGTCAAGTTCCGAAAACCAGACGTCGTGGCTGACGTTGAAATCGGCAAGATCCCGCTTGATGCCGGTAAAGATGTCCTCCATACCGTAAGCGTAGCAGGCGTCAATGCCCTCCTCTTCGGGCAGATCGGGCAAATCGGGTCCGGCGCGCAACAGGTCGCGGGCAATATCGACGATATAGTCTCCCTGATAGCAGTCCTCGGGAAAGGGAGCCGTGTTTTTCCCCGCCAACTCCAGCGCGCGCAGCCTGATGGAACGGCCGAGGGTGCGCATCTGTTTTCCCGCGTCATTGATATAGTACTCGGTTTCCGTCGCATACCCGGCAAAGCGCAGGATGCGCGCCAGACTGTCGCCCACGGCCGCTCCCCGTCCATGGCCGATATGCAGGGGACCGGTGGGATTGGCGGAAACGAATTCCACTTGAGCCTTTTTACCCTTGCCGAGATCTGACGCGCCGAACCCTTCTCTGGCGTTTTCCACTTCAAGGATAAGGGACTGCCAGAAGGAAAGGGCAAAGGAGATATTCAGAAAACCCGGGCCGGCCACATCAACCGCGGCGATATGCGGCGAGGCGTCGCGAAGCTTCGCCGCCAGGGCTTCCGCCAACTGACGGGGATTTTGCCCCGTTGCTTTGGCCAGCGCCAGCGCGCAGTTAGAGGCCAGATCCCCGAATTTTTTTTCTTTAGGAGCCTCAACAACGGCCTTATCCGGCCATTCATAGCCGAGTTCCCCGACCGCTTGCCGCAGCAGAGAGAGAAGAAGATCGACCGCGCGCATGAAGATTTGCCTTGCTGGAGGTGGAGAAAGTCGAATTTCCCTTTTCGAATCCTCCTTCATATCTTTTTTTTTTCAATATGAAAAGAGTCGCCGGCAACGGCGCGTTTCAGCGTAGCGCGGGAGGACCGAGCAGGATCATTTCGGCCAGGGTGAGATTGACGCGGGTAAGGGGAGAGGCCGCTCTCGTAAGAAATTCCCTTTCAAGGGCGGCCAACTCGGCATAAAAAGGCGTGCGATCCAGGGAGGGGCAGGCGTCGTCGGGAGTATCCCGGGAAACGACGCGCCCGCCTTCCTGCCGATTGGAAAAAGAGGGGTCGGCGGTACAGGGCAGAGAGACGAAACGAGCGCAGCCGGGGAAAAAACGGCGCCTGCCGTCAGGCATGGTGAGCACATTGCGCGTGCCGTGCATACGGCAGATCATCATGCGGTAAGAGTAGAGAGTGCAAAGAGAATCGCTGTTCAGGGGGCACATGGCCTTTGGCACGGCGTTCAGGGCGAGGGCACTGCCGGCTTCTCCCATATAGTCTTCCGCCAGGCGGACGATTTCCCGGCGGCGATGATCGGGCAACTCCAGCAGGCCGCGCCACAGATAGCTCCATTCCACATAGGTGTGGTGCTGAAAGAAACTGGTGCAGCAGTTGGTCGGGCAATCCGCGCAGCTTAAGCCCGCTTCTTCCGCGCAGGACGCGTAGGCCAACTCCATGCGCCGGTACAGCGCTTCCAGACGCCGGAACAGACCCGGCTCTCTTTTCGCACCGGAGCTTTTATTCTTTTTCTTCATCTTTCCCGGTCCAGCCAGCCGGCAATGGTATGGGCGTACTCTTCCGCCGGAGAGTTGCCCCCTTTGACGATAAAGTCGGCGGCCGCCTCGTACAGCTTGGTTCTTTCGTTATACAGGTCTTCCACTGTCTGTCCTGGCGCCATGGCCATGCCTCGGTCGGGTTTTCTGGCGATGCGCTCCATAATGACGGGCAGGGGCACTGAAATATAGATGACCGGCCCCAGGGAATGCAGTTTTTGCATGGCCGTCTGCCGATAAACGGCGCTGCCGCCGGTGGAAACGACGGCGCGCCTGAGGTTTATGCCGCTGATAACGGCGCCTTCAAGATCGAGAAAGGCGTCTTTGGACATGCTGACGGCAATGCTTTGCAGATTGGCGCCGTAGGTGGATTCGATCAGGTGATCGGTATCCACCTGGGGCCAGCCGAGGAGCGTGGAGAGTTCGCGGCCGATGGTGGTTTTTCCGGCCGCGGCCATGCCGATGATGCTGACGCAGCCGAAGGGGGAGACCTTGGCTGGATGCGGAGTATAGAAGGACGGCGTGCTGTTCATGAGAACGGCTCCTGATGTCAGATGCCCGGCCGGGGGAACCGCCTGAAAAATCGCGCGTTGTTTTTTCGGCGGAGAGGCCATCATGCATCGGCCGCCAGCCGATGTTACGGCATGCGTTGTAGTCAGCGAAACACCGGCCTGTCAAGGCCGCTCTCCCGGCGTTTTTTCATCTGTCGCCGACATGTTGACAATGCATACGCAATGTGCAAATTATTCACGGGACTTAACGCGTATTGCAGCCCCTCAAAACAACCGCGCGTTTCCGCTCATGAGGCCGCGCAGGTATAGTTATGTCGTTTTT
Source organism: Desulfovibrio sp. (assembly GCA_031279825.1). Taxonomy (GTDB): domain Bacteria; phylum Desulfobacterota; class Desulfovibrionia; order Desulfovibrionales; family Desulfovibrionaceae; genus Frigididesulfovibrio. The sequence goes on from JAITHT010000041.1 coordinate 9,328, forward strand.
CACCCGTACGCAAGGCATGGGCATCGCGGCCGTCGCCCTCGGGCTTAGCGTGTTTCTTTCACGGCTGCTCGGTCTTGTGCGCGACAAGATCATATCCTACTACTTCGGCACCGGGACAGAGGCGGATATATACTTCACCGCCTTTGTGGCGCCGGACTTCCTTAACTATCTTCTGGCGGGCGGGTATTTTTCCATCACTTTGGTTCCCTTGCTGGTCAGGACTTTTTCCGACGGAGAGGAGGACGGATGGCGCTTTTTTTCCGCCGCCGTCTGCTGGGCTTTTATCGCTATCACCGCTCTTACCCTTGCGGCTTGGGTATATGCGCCTGAGCTCGCCGGTCTGCTTGCGCCGGGTTTTTCGTTCGATGCCAGGGAACGTCTGGCCTTTTTTCTGCGCATTATCCTACCCGCGCAAGTGTGCTTTCTGCCGGGCGCCTGCTTTACCGCCATGTTGTATCATCGTCGCCAGTTCACCGTTCCGGCGCTCACTCCTCTTGTGTATAACGGCTGCATCATCGTCGGGGGGCTTATTTCGCTGCACGCCTTGCCTGATCGGGGTATGGAGGGTTTTTGTTGGGGAGTGTTGTTCGGCGCGGCTCTCGGCAGCCTGATCATGCCTGTTCTGGCCGTGCGAGCCGGCGCGCTGCGCTTCATTCCTTCCTTGTCTCACCCGTATATGAAAAAAATGTTGCTGCTGGCGCTGCCCTTGATGCTCGGACAGTCCGTCGTGGTTCTTGACGAGCAGTTCGTGCGTATTTTCGGCTCCCTTGCCGGCGACGGAGGGGTGAGCCTGCTGCATTACGCCCGGCGTATCATGCTTGTGCCCGTGGGGGTGGTGGCGCAAGCCGCCGGCGTGGCCTCGTATCCCTTTCTCGCGGCCATGGCCGCTTCAGGCGAACGGGAGAAATTTTCCTCCAGTCTGAATCAGGCATTGAATAATACCGTGCTGGTGGCTCTGCCTCTTTCTTGCATGATGATCGCGTGCGCTGAGCCAACCATGCGCCTGATTTTCCAGCAGGGCCGCCTGACAGCCGAAGCCGCTTCCGAATCGGGCGTGCTGCTGGCGATCATGCTTGTCGGGGTAAGCTTCTGGGCTGTACAGCAAGTGCTCGGCCGGGCCTTTTACGCGCATCAGGATACCTTGACGCCTGCCCTCGTCGGCACGGGCGCCACCTTAGGGGCCGTGCCCGTTTATTGGTTCGGCGTAAAATTTTTGGGAACGGCGGGCGTGGCTCTTGCCGGCATCTGGGGTCTGCTTCTCTATACCGGAGGACTCTATACGGCGTGGCGCAGACGCTTTGGACATGACGCCCTGCGCGGGATTCCCGCTCGGGCGGGGGGAGCGCTTCTGGCAAGCGCGCTCGCGGGCGCGCTTGCCTATGCCGCCTGCCTCGGCGCGGGTTCCTTTCTTCCGGAACTTTCCTTATGGGGAGCGGCGTGCAGAATTACGATCAGCGGGGCGACATTTGTCGCGTTGTACCTTTCCCTCTGCCGTTTTCTCTCTCCGGCTCTCTGCGCTCCGCTGACGGCTTTTATCACCGGAGCGCGCAAATTTCTGTCCCGCTGAGAAAAGCCGCGCAGGGCCGGGCGTTTCGGCGGCTCTTTTCGCCGTAAATAACGAGAGCTTTTAAAGTTATTCCGCTCTGGAGCATTTCCCGGTGTTTTTCGCCCATTGCAATCCCTCGCAATCGTTGAAGGCGCAAGCGCGCTGAAAATCGGCGCACATGTCGGCTTCATTCTCAAGCACGAGATGCGCTGAAGCTCTATGTACGAGATACGCGGGGTTATGAGGTGAAAGAGCAATGGCCCTTCCGAATGATTCGGCTGCCAAGGCCGGCAAACGTTGACGCAGCAATATGGCTCCTTTTACGTCATGCGCCCTTGCGAATTGGGAATTGATGCGCAGGGCTTCGCCCACACGTTCCATCGCCGCCGGAGCGCGGTCAAGCTGTAGAAGCACTTCAGCCAGAGAGACAAGAATCAACGGATTTTTCGGGGCGAGGGAGTGGGCTTTTTGTAATTCCGCCTGCGCCTTCAGCGGGAATTTCCAGTGCTGTTCATACATGGGGAGTATGGAGATGAATATATCCAGCGCGGCCATTTCGTTCATAATACTTTGCAGAACATGCGCTTCTTCCCTGCCTCCCTTGTCCAGAGGACGCAAGGGGAGGAGAATATCGGCTACGGCATCGTAGCGGGCCAGCAAGGAACGTTGCACGGCGAGTATTTGCCCGTACAACTCCACTATGTCCTGACTCAGCATGGCCGTATGCAATTTCTTCCGAAAATATTCAGGCGCAACGAGTTTTACATGAACCACGGCGTGTATATCGGGAGGAAAGCCCTGCATGCCGCTGGCTGTCAGGGGAGTGGCGAACAGCATGCGGGCAAGGCCGTCGAGAAGAGGCGAGACGGGTACGGTGGCGGCCTTATCGTCATTGGCAAACTGTATGTCAGGCTCTTTGGCCAAAAGACGGATGGCGTGATCCATGGCTGCAAGTTCCGCCGCCGTTCTGGCGGCGCGTTCAGCCATATGCCTCTGCACCAATCCGCTGAATCCCCGGCGCTCGATGAATTCCTCCCCCTCTTGAGCAGCGCGGGATTCGGTCGGCGCATGGATCAAGAGGCAGGGTATTATCAGCAGGGCAAGCGCGGCGGGCCGCGTCAGCGGCCGTAGTATTTCTCGCCGCAGGCCGCCGAGAGTGTGGATAATACAAGCCGCCAACCCGCGCAAAGCGTTCGACAGCCGTGCCCTCGGCATGCCGGACATAAAAAAGGTCCGGCGGGACGGGGCGTTCTTCGGAGAAAGAAAAGCGGACAGGCAGGTGAAAAATAACATGATCCGCTCGTTCCTTTATATGGTTTGAGACCCGGCCGAAAGGCCATACAGCACGCACCCCCGCCCTTCATGCGGGGTTTCTCCTCCCAGGCGGAAAGGCTCCGGACCCAGGTACAAATCCCGGCCAAGCGCAAGACGCATGAACCTCTCGGCCCATGCTACCTTATCGCCTTTTTGCCGGTCAATGAAAAAAGCAGGCGTCACAACCGGCGGCATCCTGCGCCGTACGCGCCTCTTTTTCCCACGGGCCGCGCTTGTTCGGGAAATAACTTTTGCCATAAATATTTTTTACTGCTACACTATTGTATACCCTCTTGAAATTTCGATGCCTTCTCCTTGAAATCTTTATGTCATACACTACTGTCGCCTTATTGACTGGGGGGTATGGATTGCGTTAATAGCATTGACGCCTCATGCGTTTGTTGATACGTGTAACATGCGGCATTTTATTCAAATGAACTCGGCATGCCGATATAAATTAATAATCAGTACTGCTCTATATCGTTTATAAGATGTTAAGCACTTTTGCAGCACTTTTTTTTAATCTCTTGAAGATGAAGAAAAAGAAGCGAAGTATCTTTATTTTATAAAAAATACTTGACAGTATATTAATATTTTGTGAGATTACGCTAGGAAGTTTTATAAAAGCAGACAATAATCCCGTTATCTGCATAAACAACCGATTATTATGGAGAGAGAGTGATGACAAAAGCGGAATTGGTACAGAAGATTCACGCAAAATCCGGCCTTGCTACTAAAGGTCAAGCGGAAGCCGCGCTTGACGCGCTTGTTGATGTTCTTTCCGCATCTATGAAGGCTGGAGATTCCGTGACCTTTACCGGTTTCGGCAGCTTTAAAGTGATTGAACGCGCCGCTCGTAAAGGCCGTAACCCGCGAACCAAGGAAGAAATCCATATTCCTGCCGGTAAAGCGGTTAAATTCACTCCGGGAAAGCTGCTGAAGGAGAGCGTCAAGTAAGTTGATTTTTCCATAATGTCGCCTCCGTACTTATGCCGGCCGCGACGGAAGCTTAGTCCTGTTTTTATGTTTTGCCTTTCGGGGCGGGTTTCTGTTGTTTCTCCACTTTCAGCCGTTGGGCGTTTTCTCCAGGCTTCGGATCACTGCCTCGGATAAAGGCCGGCTTGACCGAAGATGTGTGCGGGGGTATGCTTATGACCGGCGACTGGAGTATCCGGGCTGTTTATCCATGGAGGTTGTATGGGGTTGCCGAGTATGAGCGAAATCCTCATCGTCTTGGTCGTGATTCTCGTATTGTTTGGCTCCAAGAAGTTGCCGGAGATCGGCAGCGGCTTGGGGCGGGCGATTAAAAATTTCAAGAAAGCCACCACGGAACCGGATGAAATAGACATTACTCCGCAGGCTCAGCGCCGGAAGCACAAGGCTGATGCCGGAGAGGGCGACGCGTAAAGCTTTTTCGCACAGCGCTAGCGGCATGCCTCGGGCAGTTCTTGCAGCGCCCGGGCCAGATGCATGAGCCATATTTTCGCAAAACCGGTGTATTCCACCGTGCCTTTTAATACGGGCTTGCACGTGATCCCCATTTGCGAAATGCGGCTACGCCACGATGCCGCTCCTGTGCCCGCCATATCCAGTTCGGCGTGTTTGCCGACGATTGAAAGCAGGGGCAGCAACCATACGGTTGCTGCCCCTGTCGCTCGTACGGCGGGCAGAAGAGTGTCTATGCCGTGCGCACCCGCAAGGGTGCCTATGAAAAGCAGCCTGTCTGAAAGATTCACGACGCGGGCCAGAGCTTCGTAACTGGCGGCTCCGTTATGCCATGTGCCGTGCCCCACGCAGATCACCGCTTCGTCGGCTTTACGTTCCGCCGGCAGATGCGATAGAAGCGCCTCAGCCGCAAGGAGGATATCTTCAGGATCCTGCAACAGCGGCATGCCCACGGCGATATGTTCCGGCCCGCCCTGCCTGCCGGCTTCCAGAACCTCTTCCAGCAAAACCTCATATTCCCGCCCGGGAATAAGGTGCAGGGACTGCACCGCCACATGGGTATAGCCTTCAAAGCCCATACGACGGAGAGCTTTTTTTACGGAGTCTGTTTTTTTGCCCGCGGCTGCCATGCGGTTACGCATGTGATCGGAGGTGAAGGCAAAGCGCACGCGTGCGTCAGGAAAGCGCGCGCGTACGTCTTCCGCGAAATTTTTGAGCGCCTTTTCCCCTAAATGGCTTGCCGAGCCGAATGCGGCGAGGAGTATGCCTTTTTTCACAACGCCGCCTTTTTCCGCCCTTGATCAAAGGAGCGGCGGTATTTTCCGAACGGAAAAAACTCTGTTCCGGGCGATTTCTCCTTGAAACTGCCCCCCCGGCGGACGCCCGCGAAGCGCCGGAGCGGGCGTGTCCGGGCTGACCTTACCCGTTGTCAGGCAGTATGCCGAAGGTTTCCAGGCTCCATGTTCCCGCTTCGACGTAGGCGGAAGCAAGATCGTGGCTTGACAGCCGAAGCATGGCGGCAAGCTGTTTGACCAAAGCCCAGTTCGCCTTTTCGTAGGCAATCATCAGTTGATACCAGGGAGCAAAGGGGCCTGTCCCTTCGCTGAGAACTTCCAGCACATGCGCGTCCAGGGGCACGGAAACGAGAATTTCCTGCAGGGGCATATGCAACATGCTTTCCAGCAAAGAAAACAGGCCGACGAGAAACAGCTTGGACACCTCCGAGTGTTTCTGCGGGGAATAGGCGAAATACTTTTGGGCCAATATTTCCAAAAAATTCGCGCGCAGGGCGGCGAAACACACCAGTTCCTGAGACATCGGCGAAGAATCCATTTCCGCGAGAGCCGTGACATACAGCCATTGTCTGACCCGTTTTTCAGCGAGCATGGCTACCGCACCCTCTCACGTTATGCCGGGCGACGATACGTCTTTATTCGATGCGCGGCAAAATGAAGTAGAAGCTGTTGCCGCCAGGAAGGGGTTCGTAACCGGTTTTGCCCGAGTGTTCCCCGATGATTTCCCGGACAAAGAACAGTCCGTGTCCGGTGCCGTGCTGTCCCGTAGAGTTGCTTGCCCGATAGTTGTCTTCAAAAAGCAGGCTGACTTCACCTGGAGGAATATTGGGCCCTGAACTGAAGACGGAGACCTTCACGCCGTCAACGCCGTCTTCAAAGGCGTCGGGCAGCACCTCAACGGCGCAACGCACCTCGTACGATCCATCGGCGGCCGGAGTGGAATATTTGGAGGCGTTGGAAAGAAAGTTGGCCATTACCTGACTGATCAGGCCGAGATCCGCATGGACCATACAGGGGAGGGGCGGACAGGAGGGGTGCGAGTTTTCTTGTATTAAGCCCAGCTCTTCAAAACGGAGACGGTAGTAGTTGAATTGCGGCACGACCACGGTCGCGGCGATATCAAGGCGGGCACGGCGCAAAACATAGTGTCCCAGGTCAAAGTGGCTCTGGCGGAGCAAACTTTCCAAAAACAAAGCGCCGTTTTGGAAGTTATCCGTGATATCTTTGAGTTGGCCGGCCGTTCGTTTCTGGAGTATGCGTATGTCCTGCATGGCGGCTTCATCGGCAGGCTGGGCGCTGAGTTCTCCGAGAGAGTGTATCTGCCCTCCCAACTGGTTGAGTTGGAGCTTAAGACGCATGTTGGGGGTGATGACGTTGTGCCCGATATCATGCGCCAGTTTGCGCAAAAAGAGCACGTGACGCGAATTGCGTTCTGCAAGTAGTTTGTTATGCAGACAAAAACCCAGACGGTTGGCAAATTTTTCGAGAAACAGCAGGGAGTGGCTCTCCAGTTCCTCCTCAACATACACGACCAGAAGGCCTATGACATTTTCATTGGTAACAACCTGCTGGGCGTTGGCCAGAAGCAACGTGCGCCTGCCGCGCACGGGAAGGTAGTATCGTCCGCCGTCGCTCCACGCATCCGATCGCGGCTCCGGCGCTTCGGTAATGCCGCCTGCAACGGGCGGAGTCACGCGGACGAGATCGTTGGCGTCGTCTTTCAGGTACAACTCGGCCTTATATTGAAAGAAGACATGGAGAATAAGCACGGAAAGCGCGTGCAGATGGGCGATGTCGTCAAATTCCTGGGCGAGATCAAAAAAAATGTTGATGGAGGATGACTGCGGCGGCGTAAAATTGTAGACGGCATAGTCGCGTATTTTCTCTTCTATACGCGACCGGACGGTTTCCATATGCCGGCTGCTCGTCTCCTCTGTAAGAATGGAGTCCATATGGGTATGCGTAGTCGTCATGCGTTGGCTCTTTATCGCGCGGCGCTTGCCGGTCTGATGCCAAAAAGCGCCGCGGCGCCGGGCAAATCCGCCGCAATCTTACGGTTAGTTCGTGGGGGCGAGCAAGGCTCGCAGTTCGCGCACCTTGTTATCAAGGGTTCTGCATTGTTCAAGAAGCTGCTCCGGCGAGAGCCCCAGTTTTTCCCACACCGACGAGGGTATCGGAGGAATGTATATTTCGCCGCTTGAGCCGTAGTTCAAGGCCTGCGTGAGGGCATCGGCGACGGGCAGTATAACGTCGTCAACGGAAAAGGTCCCGTGCAAAGGCGCATGATGTGCGCGTACGCGTTGCGCCAACTCATTGGGACAGCGCCAAAGCTGCAAAAGCTCGGCCCCCAGTTCGTCGTGCCCGAAACCAAGGGCCTCTTTTTCCAGGGCGAGCACGGACTCCTGCCTGCGTTTCGCTTCCGTCAGTATGTAGAGGGTATGGTTAGGCAACAGGGAGTAAATGAGCAGTCTGGAAATATCGTGCAACAGACCGGCTATGAAAAAACTTTCGCTGAGCGGCTTGGCACAGGTTACGGCAAGGTGGCGCGCCACCACGCCGCAACTGATGGAATGCGCCCAAAACGATTGCATGTTGACCAAAGAGACGGGCACGCCTTTAAACGCGGTAATCAAGATCGCCCCCATGGCCAGCATGACCAGTTGTCTGGTGCCCACCAGGGCCACCGCGCGGGGAACACTGTCTATACGGGAAGCGAAGGCGTAAAAGGGGCTGTTGACAAGACGCAGCAATTTGGCGGCCAGAGCCGGATCCATGGCGACGATATTGCTGATTTTCGCGGAAGAGGCGTCCGGATCGTTGATGATTTCCACCAGGCGGTGAAATACCACAGGCAACGTGCCCATACGCTGGCTGGAGTCAAGAAGCGTCCGTATCTTGATCTGCGGAGGCCTCTGGGTTTGAAAAGCCGGTGAGGTATGCCCGCCTGGAGCCACTTTACCCGTCTTGCTGAGTACCATGCGTCCATGCCGTTCAACGGCGAACTCGAAGAGCACCGTGATATGCGCGTCTTCCATGTCCTGCAGGCGGAAGCGCTCTCTTTCCGCCTCCTTGACGGCCTGCAGCAAATCTTCGGGAGGAGCCGTTCCCTGACTTTGCGTCGCGGCGGGAGAATCGGATTCGACAACAACGGCGCTCACGCCCTCTTCCTTTAATGTATGCAGATTTTCGTCTGTCAGAACATCTCCCGGAGAAAGAAGAATTCTCCCGTCATTGCTGAAGGCGGCATGCACCAAACGTTCGCCTGCTTGGGCGGAAGCAATGTCCAAAATTTTCATGAAATCCTCAACAGCCGTATTGTATTTGCAATGTAACGCAGAAGGATGTATATGTCAAATCCGTCGGAAATGCGTGGACTGAGGCTCCACAGCCTGTTTATGCCGGTCCGGACCCATGGGATACGCCTTTGTGCGGGAATGGGACAACCTGATACATACCGGGAATTTTTCGGAGGCGATGGTGAATTTTAATTTGCTGGATGCCGGCTTCGGCATACTTATTCTTCTTTTTCTGGTTCGAGGTCTGTTGCGGGGGATGATACAGGAAATCGCAGGATTCATCGGTATTTTTCTGGGATTTTTTCTTGCCGGGCGCTATTATCCCCAGGCGGTTCCCCTGTTCGCCGATGTCATCAACTCTCCTGAATGGGCAACCGGAGCTTCCTATATATCTATTTTCGCGCTGGTTCTTTTATTGGTGGCCCTTGCCTCGGCCATATTCCGAAAATTTTTGCATCTGACCCTGGCAGGTTGGCTGGATTACCTGCTGGGCGCGGTTATCGGCACGGCCAAGGGAATATTCGTATGCGCCGTCGCTTTAGCCGTTTTGCAGCGCCTTGTGCCCAAGTCCCAATTTTTGACGACATCCTTGTTAGCCGCGCGTATTGCCGCTTTCAGCGATTTCGTCGGCTCACTGCTTCCCCCTTTCCTGTGATGTCGGCGAAGGGGCGGGCGAATCCGTTGCACTGTCCTTGTACACTCTTTACCACGCGAGCATGTGTATGCCTTCCTCTTTGACCTTTCCCACGGACGAACCCGCAAAGCTCGCTCCATCCGGGCAAAATCCCCTTGCAACGGGCTCTCCCCGGATGGAAAAGCGGGAAGAGACGGATCGCGAACTGCATACCTTGCAAGGCGTCGTAGAAAAGCTCCTCTCTCCGGAGGGATGTTCGTGGGACAAGGAGCAGACGCCGCTTTCCCTCTGCGATTACGTGCTTGAGGAAGCGTACGAACTCGTGGACGCCATCCGGCGCGCCAACCCGGCTGATGTGCGCGAGGAACTGGGAGACGTCCTTTTTTTGCTGGTCTTTATCGGTGCCCTTTACGCCAAGCGGGGAGACTTTACGCTGAACGAGGCCATCGCCGCCAATGCGGATAAAATGGTCCGCCGCCATCCGCACGTCTTTGCCGGCACGGTATTCCACTCCCGCGCGGAGCAGCTTTCCGAATGGGAGCGCATCAAACGGGCGGAAAAAAGCGGCGACGGCGCGCCTGTCGGGATTTTCAACTCCCTGCCCGGAAATTTGCCGCCGCTTCTCAAGGCGTACCGTATTCACTCCAAGGCGGCCAGGGCGGGTTTCACCTGGGACGAGGACGAAGACGTGGAACAGCAGGTGGAAGCCGAATGGCTCGAATTGCTGGATGCCCTCCGGAGCAGGGATGTAAACGCTCAGGCACATGAACTGGGAGATCTGCTCTTTACCTTGGTGGAGCTTGGCCGGCGCAAAGGAATAAAGGCCGACGCCGCTCTGGATTTTTCCACCCGGCGTTTTCTTGAGCGTTTTGCCAAAATGGAGGAACTGGCCCGCGCGCAGGGTCGGGAGTTTTCGTCCGTGAGTATGGAGGAAAAAAACGCTCTTTGGGATCAGGCCAAAGAGGAGAAAAAAGACGCGCCGGCGGGAGAAAGGCTTCCATGACTCACGGTATGCCCTCAGCCGCGCCGGATAATGCGAAAGACATCCCTCCCGATGCGCCTGGGCGGAATCAGGAGGCGTCCGCCCACGGCACCCCGTTCCCCCCGGATCGCCGGATGGGGGATTCCACCCTTGACGAAGGCAGTCCGGCCGGCAGGAAGCTGTTTCTTTGTTTTTTTCTGGCCATGCTGCTTTTTTCCTTATGTCTGCTCTATTATCTGCTGGAACCCTTCCTGCACAGCATTATACTGGCCTGCGTCTTTACGGCTATCAGCCTGCCCTTCTACAAACGCTGCCTCAGGCTGACGGGCAACAGGCGCATGCCGGCCGCCCTGATCGTCGTTTTCGGCATAACCGTCCTGGTGGTCGTGCCTATCTGCCTTTTTGCGGCAGGGTTCATACCACAGGCCGGCGCGAGCCTTGCCGCGGTGAACCAATGGCTGAGCGGCGCGCATCTCGGCGATACCCTCAACACCCATATCCAGCCCCTGCTGCAACTGTTGCATGAGCATTTTCCCGACATCGACATCTCATTAACGGACATACGCGGCAATATCCTGGCGTTTTCCCGCAACGCCGGACAATATATTCTAGCTTCCGCTTCAGGCTTTTTGGGTAACACTCTCCGTTTTTTCGGCCATTTGCTGCTTGTCCTGTTATTCATGTTCTGCCTGTTTTTGCAAGGGGAGTCTCTGCTGCGCCGTTTGTCGTATCTTTTTCCCATGAAGTCCGAGCAAACGGCAATAGTCATTGAAAGTCTGCGCCGCACGTCCAAGGCCGTGCTGATGGGCAGTTTCTGCGTTGCCGCCCTGCAGGGCGTCGCCGGCGGCATAGGCTTCGCCATTGTGGGTATTCCCTCCCTGTTCTGGGGCACCGTTATGGCATTCGCCGCTTTGGTGCCCGTGGTGGGCACGGGTTTGGTCTGGGTGCCCGCCGTTATCGTGCTGCTGATCATGGAAGAATGGAAGCACGCCGCTTTCCTGACCGCGTGGTGCGGCATAGGCGTCACCAGTATCGACAGCATTCTCCGGCCTCTGCTCATGCGCGGCGGAGCCGACATTCCGGTGATTTTCATTTTTATTTCCATCCTCGGCGGGGTAAAGGCCTTCGGCATGCTCGGCTTTCTTTACGGTCCTATGATTTTCGGTTTAGTTTCCGTCATGCTTGATATTTATGCGGAAGAATATCAGGATATCCTGCAAAGCAGAAACCGCGGCAAAGAATAGCGCCGTCGGCGAACAAGCTTCTCCGGCTCTTTTTGAAGGGCCTGTCCTTGCCGTCAAGTAACGCATTGCACCATTTTGCATACAGCAATACCAAGAAGGCAGCATGAGCCGAGAGACCCATGCGTTTTGCGCTTGGGCGAGGTTGAGACCCAGAGCAGATTAACTTTGAAACGTTGCACCCGTTGTTTACGACGAAAACACGTTTCGCCTACTCCCCCGTGCACGTAAGCCAGCGCTTACCCTGCCGGTTGACAAGCATTTTAAGGAACCGCTGAATAATAAAGTCTGCTTGACTTCATTATTCAGCGGTTCCATAATGAACATGCGACGTGTTGGCGATCATATACTGGGGATTACATCAGCGGTTCCTTAAGGAAGCACTGATTAATTCGGGGCTCCGCCCCGAACCCCGCTGGGTGGAATAATTCCCCCCAGACCCCCTTACTATTTTTCAGCCGCAAAGCGGCTGAAAACGTACGCGGGGTGCAGGGGGCTCAGCCCCCTGCCGGGGGAGTTTGAGGGGGCAGCGCCCCCTCAAGAGAATA